>JAFQGY010000161.1 GCA_017415325.1 Clostridia bacterium | reverse complement strand
CGCGCGCAATATGCAGAATTTCGACCTGCTGCGTAAGCTGGGCCAGCTGCGTAAGCCCATCCTCCTCAAGCGCGGCCTTGCCAATACCCTCAAGGAATTCCTCATGAGCGCCGAGTACATCATGGCCGGGGGCAACGAAAATATCATCCTCTGCGAAAGAGGCGTACGTACCTTTGAAACCTACACCCGGAACACCCTGGATCTGGCCGCCGTACCCATGCTCCACGAGCTGTCCCACCTGCCCATCATCGTAGACCCCAGCCACGCCACCGGGATCTCCCGTCTGGTAAAGCCCATGGCCTGTGCTGCCGCTGCCTGCGGTGCCGACGGGATCATGATCGAGGTACACAACAATCCCCAGAAAGCCCTGTGCGACGGCCCTCAGTCCCTGACACCCGCTCAGTTTGATGAGGTAATGGGAGCTGTAATGCGGGTCAGAGAAGCGGCACTGTAAAAAATAAGAGATCAGATATAAGAAATAAGAAGCAGGTATCCGGAGACAAAAAGATACACAGGGAACTATGTATTTCGCACTTCTTACCTCTTACTTCTTACTTTTCCAATCGGGGGTTATTATGAAAGTCGGAATTGTCGGCCTTGGGCTCATCGGGGGCTCCATGGCGAAAGCATACAAAGCAGCAGGACACACCGTTCTCGGGTTCGATAAGAGTCCCATTCCGCAGGGGTATGCGGAGCTGAACGGCATCGTGGACGGGAAGCTCACGGCAGAAAACGCCGGGGAATGCCAGCTGATTCTGGTGGCGCTGTATCCGCAGGCTGCTATTAAATATATGGAAGAAATTGCACCGCATCTGGGGAAGGATACCGTTCTGATGGACCTGTGCGGGATCAAAAAGGAAGTCTGTGAGGCCGGGTTTGCCCTGGCGGAACAGTACGGCTTCGTGTATGCCGGCGGGCATCCCATGGCGGGTAACCGGTTCTCCGGGATCAAGCATGCCAGAGCAGACCTGTATGAGGGCGCGCCCATGGTGCTGGTGCCCGGGAAGACAGACGACATGGCACTGCTGACCCGGCTGAAGGAGCTGCTGGCCCCGGCGAAGTTCGATCATCTGACCGTCACCACCGCCGAAGACCACGACGCCAGAATCGCCTACACCTCCCAGCTGCCCCATGTGGTATCCAATGCGTTCATCAAGAGTCCCACAGCCGAACAGCATAAGGGTTTCTCCGCCGGCAGTTACCGGGACATGACCCGTGTGGCCCCTCTGAACGAAGTCATGTGGGCAGACCTGTTCCTCTGCAACAAGGAACCGCTGCTGTTTGAAATCGACAGCCTGATGGAAAACCTGCAGGCCTACCGTGACGCCATCGCCGCCGATGACCAGACAGGCCTGACGGAACTTCTGAAAGCCGGCCGGGAACGCTGGGAAGAAATCGACGGCCCGAAAGCCAAATAAGAGGGAAGAAATAAGAAGTAAGAAGTAATGGGATTTCCATGCACAGAACGCAGTATTTCTTACATCTTACCTCTTATTTCTTACTTTTCTGCGAGGTATTTATGATAACTGTAACCATAGAAGCAAGCAAAACATATGATATTCTCATCGGGCGGGGACTGCTGGATGCCTGCGGGGAAAAGCTGGGGGCTGTGCTGCCGAAGGTGCAGAAAGTGATGCTGGTGGGGGACGACACCACCATGGGGCTGTACGGAGACCGGGCACAGGCTTCTCTCACCGCCGCCGGATATACAGTAAGCCGGTTCGTCTTTCCCCACGGGGAGGAAAACAAGAATCTTGCCACCTTTGCCGGACTGCTGGAAGCCATGGCCTCTGCCGGACTGACCAGAACCGACTGTGCGGTTGCCCTGGGCGGCGGCGTGGTGGGGGATCTGACCGGGTTTGCGGCGGCTTCTTTCCTCCGGGGCATTGCCGTGGTGCAGATTCCCACAACGGTACTGGCGGCTGTGGATTCCTCCGTGGGGGGGAAAACCGCCGTGGCTCTGACCGCCGGGAAGAATCTGGCAGGCGCATTCCATCAGCCCTCTCTGGTGCTCTGCGACCCGGACACCTTCGCCACCCTGCCGCCGGAAATCTTTGCGGACGGGTGTGCGGAAGTGATCAAGTACGGGTTCATCTCCGACAGACCTCTGCTCACAAAACTGGCCGCCACCGACGCCGAAAAGCTCCAGGCAGGAGACGGCATCGAAGAAATCCTGGCCGACTGCGTACGGGACAAGGGCATCTTTGTCAAGGCCGACGAGCGGGACACCGGGGTACGTCAGCTTCTGAATCTGGGCCACACCCTGGGTCACGGCATCGAAGCGGCCTCCCGTTTCACCATCTCCCACGGCAGTGCAGTCGCCATCGGGATGCATCTGGTCACCGCCGGTGCGGTCAGAAGAAACCTCTGTCCCCCGGAAACCCTGACCTTACTGGATGAACTGCTGACCCGGTACCGCCTGCCCAAAGACTGTCCCTATGACGCCGAAACCCTGTACCGTGCCGCCCTGTCCGACAAAAAGCGTGCCGGTTCCAAAATCACTCTGGTGCTCCCCACCGAAACCGGCAGAAGCGACCTGTTCCCCACGCCCATGGAGGACGCAAAAATATTTATAGAAAACTGCATGTAAAATAAGAAATAAGTAAGCACCGATTAACTATATTTATGCAATTGGAAACGTTCTGTGGCGAGCAGGGTCGGGTCCCTGGGAGCTCTCTCTACTATTTCTCATGTCTTGGATATACAATATCCAGTGGCAGATGGAATTGCAGGAACTATATCCAGTGGGAATCCTGTTGAAAGTTCTTTGCTGAGCTTTCTTTCAAGAAAGCGACCCGTTCCCTCTATACAAACAGGTTAGTTAATCATCATTGACATAAGAAGTAAGATATAAGAAGTATCCACCCTTTCATTACAGTCCGCAGAGTATTTCTTACCTCTTACTTCTTACATCTTACTTTCCCAAAGGAGTTGTCATGAACATCACACTCACTTCTCCCCGGCTGTTCGGTACCGTTGCCGCCATTCCGTCCAAATCCCATGTGCACCGGCTGCTGATCTGTGCTTCTCTGGCGGACGGGACTTCCGTGATCCGGTGTCCTTCCACCAGTGACGATATGGACGCCACGGTACGGTGCATGACTGCGCTGGGGGCGAAGATCGAATATGCGGAGGAAGCATTCCGGGTAACGCCCATTCCACGGGATGGAGAAGGGATTGCTTCTGTCCCGGATGCGGCCATGGACTGCGGGGAATCCGGTTCCACCATGCGGTTTCTGCTGCCGGTGGTCTGCGCGCTGGGGAAAGGCGGCTCCATCACCTCCCACGGACGGCTGCCGGAAAGACCCCTCTCTCCCCTGTATGAAGAACTGGTTTCCCACGGGGCCGACCTGTCGCCGGCGGGTACCAATCCCTTCCGCATCGCCGGGAAGCTGACCCCCGGGGACTACACCATGGACGGCAGCGTTTCCTCCCAGTTCATCAGCGGACTGCTCTTTGCCCTTCCCCTGCTGGACGGCCCTTCCACCCTGACCATCACCGGGAAACTGGAGTCCGCCCCCTACATCACCCTGACCCTGCAGGCACTGGAAGCCTTCGGGGTACACTGGCAGTCGGCGGATCCCATGCACTACCGCATCACGCCCACCCGGTACACCACCCCCGGCAATGTCACCGCAGAGGGCGACTGGTCCAACGGGGCCTTCTGGCTCACGGCAGGGGCTCTTTCCGAAGAAGGACTCACCGTAACCGGACTTTCTCCCGACAGCGTACAGGGGGACTCTGCCATTGTGCCGATTCTGGAACGGATGGGTGCCCGGGTACTCCGGGAAAAGGGACGGCTGACCATCTCCGGCGGCCATCTCCACGGCTGCGAAATTGACGGAGCGCAGATTCCCGACCTTGTGCCGGTTCTGTCCGTGGCCGCCGCTGCCGCAGAAGGAGAAACGTGCATCCGAAACATCGGCAGACTCCGGCTGAAGGAAAGCGACCGGATTGCTTCCGTCACCGATATGCTGGGCTCCCTCGGCTGCACAGGGGTTACATCCGGGGAAGACTGGCTGAAAATCACCGGCGGCGGGCTCACGGGCGGTACGGTGCAGAGCTGGAACGACCACCGCATTGCCATGTCTGCCGGAATTGCGTCTCTGGTATGCAAACATCCCGTCACCATCACCGGCGCCGAAGCGGTACGGAAATCCTATCCGGGGTTCTTTGACGATCTGGACAGGCTGACCGTGAAAGATTTCATCTGCACCATGCACAGACAGTGAGGAATTTTATATGATCAACACAGACCACAGCATCTGGGGAAAACACCTGTCCCTGTCCATCTACGGCGGATCCCATGACGCCGAGATCGGCATGCATCTGGAGGGCTTCCCTGCGGATGTTTCCATAGATCCCGCCGCCCTGCAGGCCTTCATGAGCCGCCGTGCCCCGGGACAGAGCAAGCTCACCACCACCCGGAAGGAACCGGACGCCCCCGTATTCCTCTCCGGCATGAGCGAATCGAACGTCACCACAGGAGAACCGGTGCACGCCGCCATCTACAACACCAACCAGCGCAGCGGGGACTATGTCGCCTTTGCCAACATTCCCCGGCCCTCCCATGCGGACTACTGCGCCCGGATGAAATACGGCCCGGACGTGGATCTGCGGGGCGGTGGACACTGGTCTGCCAGACTGACGGCTCCTCTGTGCATTGCCGGGTTCCTGTGCCGCACATGGCTGGAAGAACGGGGCATCCGCATCGGGGCGCACATTGCCGCCATCGCCGGGATCGCCGACAAGCCCTTTGATCCGGTGAACCTGACCGAAGAAGATCTGAGTGCCCCCGGCAAAAAGGCGTTCCCCGTACGGGACGACGAAATGGGGCTTCTGATGCAGTCCGCCATTGACAACGCCCGGATGCAGATGGATTCTGTGGGCGGCGTGGTGGAATGCGGGGTCATCGGTCTGCCCGTCGGACTGGGTGAGCACATGTTTGACGGAGCGGAAGGACGCATCTCCTCCCTGCTGTTCAGCATTCCCGCCGTGAAGGGTGTGGAATTCGGGGACGGGTTCGGGATGACAACCAGCCGCGGTTCCCGGAACAACGATGCCTTTGTCACCGATGGCGTCACCGTGAAAACCAAAACCAATCACTGCGGCGGAATCCTTGGCGGAATGACCAATGGGATGCCCCTGATTTTCCGCTGTGCCTTCAAGCCAACGCCTTCCATTGCCAGAGAGCAGGATTCCGTGGATCTGACCACCATGCAGAACACAAAGCTGTCCATCGGCGGACGGCACGATCCCTGTGTGGTCACAAGAGCGGCCCCCATCGTGGAAGCGGCGGCGGCCATTGCGGTGATGGATATGATGCTGGACTGTGAGGAATGATATTATGGATATGACAACAAAGCCCTGTACACTGGCTCAGCCATGTACACTGGCAAAGCCATGTGGACTCATCGGCGGGAAACTGGGACACAGCTATTCTCCCGTGATTCATGCCGATCTGGGGGACTATGAATACAGACTCTGGGAACTGGAAGAAGAACAGGTGGGAGCTTTCGTCCGCTCGGATGCCTACCGTGCCATGAACGTGACCATTCCCTACAAGAAAACCGTAATGCCTTATCTGGACATCATCACCCCGGAAGCCGAACGGATCGGTGCGGTCAACACCATCACCCGCACGCCTGACGGAAAGCTGCGGGGGGACAACACGGACTACTACGGCTTTCTGCAGATGCTCCGGGGATTGCACCTGACCCTGACCGGGAAGAAAGTGATGATTCTGGGGGCAGGCGGGGCTTCCGCTACGGCACAGGCCGTGACCATGGATCAGGGGGCTGCCGAAATGCGGGTCATCGCCCACGCCGACAACACCCCGGAAACCATGGCGAAATACACCGACACCCAGGTGCTCATCAACTGCACCCCCGTGGGGATGTACCCGAAAAACGGGGTTTCCCCGGTGTCCCTGGACTACTTCCCCCATCTGGAAGGAGTGCTGGACATGATCTACAATCCGGCGAAAACCCGGCTGCTGCTGGATGCCCAAGAACGGGGAATCCCGTCCATCAACGGACTGGTGATGCTGGTGGCACAGGCCAAGAGAGCCAGCGAACTGTTCTTTGACACCACAATCGACGACAGCGTGATCCCCGCCATCACCGATAAAATCGTCCGCAGCTCCCGGAACATTGTTCTCATCGGTATGCCCGGCTGCGGCAAGTCCACTCTGGGAAAAGCACTGGCAGAGATCACCGGCCGCCCCTTTGCGGACACCGACGACATGATCGTGGAACGGGCCGGCAGAAGCATTCCGGACATCTTTGCTGAGGACGGGGAAAAATGCTTCCGGCAGATCGAACGGGACTGCGTGGCAAAAATCTGTGCGGAACACGGCATGGTTATCGCAACCGGCGGCGGCGCACCCGTACAGCCCGGCAATGGTGACCTGCTGCGGCAGAACAGTCTGGTTCTGTATCTCCGCCGGGATCTTTCCGCCCTGCCCACCGACGGACGCCCTCTGTCCCAGTCCGGGAAGCTGGCGGAAATGGAAAAAGTGAGAGGCCCCATCTACAAACAGATCTGCGATGCGGAAATCGTGGTAGACGACGATATTGCCGTAACGCTGGCAAGAGCAAAGGAGGTGCTTGGCATATGAAATTTCTCGTAATCAACGGTCCCAACCTGAACATGGTGGGCATCCGGGAACCCGACATATACGGTAAGAAGGATTTTGCGGCCCTGCAGGACTACATCCGGGAGCAGTGTGCCGAAGCGGGTGTGGAATGCGAGCTGTTCCAGCACAACCACGAAGGCAGCATCGTGGACCGGATTCAGCAGGCGTATTTTGAAAAGATCGACGGCATCGTCATCAATCCGGGGGCATACACCCACACCAGCGTAGCCATTCTGGATGCCCTGAAGGCGGTGGCTATTCCCACAGTGGAGGTGCACCTGTCCGCCATTGAGAAGCGTGAGTCCTTCCGGCAGTTTTCGTATGTATCCCTTGCGGCGGTGAAAACCATTGCGGGGAAAGGCTTTGACGGATACGGGGAAGGGATCCGGTTTCTGAAGGAGTATATTGAAGGAAAATAAAGTTTTCGGGGAACCTGTTCACACATGTTTGTGGGTGGGTTCTCTTCTTTTTGGGGGGGATAGGGGGGGATTTATGTTTTTTCTTTTGCTTGATGGATGTGGCGTTTTACTGAGACCTTAGTATAGGTTTTCTTTTCGTACTGGCGTACAGCGGGGTGGGGTGGTGCGATGCTTTCTTTGATTTGGATTTTCTTTCGCCTGACAGCGGGATAGTTTTCTCTATGACCATCGAGGGGGTGTCCTTCCGGACGGGACTCAGAGGACAAGGGAGGGGGGAGATTGACACTCAGGTGCCGCGTCATCCCCCCTCCCCTGCCCTCCGAGACCTCCCACCCCTCCCCCCTTAACTGGGCTGGTTTGGGTGGTCACCAAT
>JAFQGY010000160.1 GCA_017415325.1 Clostridia bacterium | reverse complement strand
TGGAATCATCAAAAAGTAAAACGGCAGCGGTTTCATAATCGGCGGTATACGAAACGGATCGTATTTGTACTACCCGAATATCAGTGGAATGCAGCAGAATGCTCTGCTGTATCTACACATATCCAATGCATTCGGTTCTCCCTGTACTGTGGAAATCCGTGAAAACAGTCCCTTTGGATCAGTACTTGGATGTTGTCAAGTGCTGATCACCGGAACCCGGGATGAGCTGGCAGAAATCCCTTGTCGGCTGGATAATACATATGGGACACATAATCTCTGTTTTGTTTTCCGTGGAACCGGAGAGAACCTGCTGGACTTTGACGGGTTTCACTTTGAACAGATACGGGAGTAAATTTCGAGTATATTAGATTCCGAAAACTCCGATCTGTCCGTTTTCATAACTGCCCCTAAAAAGGGTGTACTACTTTTCTGGAAGATAATGTCCGGTATTTGGGACGAAGTAATCAAAGATAATACCTTCCCATAATCGAACACGTAGAAACTCATATAGGTTGACTGCGTACCAAGAAGAATTACAGCACAAGGCTGCCAGCCTATCATTATACTGGCAGGTGACTTGTGCTGTTTTTTTGTGACAGACGAGGTGGAGGTTATGAAAAATACAAGACTTCTTGTGAAAATACTGACCGGAATGTTTGGCAGATGGGTAACTGTGATTGATCGTATGGAATATGAACGGCAGGAAGACGAATACCAGAGAAAACTGGCGGAATATGAAAAGATGATCCAATCCCTTCAGGTGGATCGTGTAGAATACAATTATCTGAAACATCTGGCGGATACATTGGTTCGGCTTGAAAAGCGTCTGCACAATACCGACAATGCTTCGGAAATCTTGAAAGAAACTTTCCGGGCAGCCTGTGAGTTCTACGGCGCAGACTGGGCAGGATTTCTGGAAGTTGATCCTGAATCCAATGTCTGGTGGCCTTTTGACTGGCTATCGATAAAATCCAATGATATGACAAAGAACTATCTGGATGAATTTGAACCTCTGTCGGTTGTCCCGCGCTGGGTAGCGGCGATGGAGCTGAATCAAGCGATTGCTCTGCGTGACAGAGAAGAAATAAAGGATGATTATCCCGAAGAATATGCACTGTATGAGCGCGTGAAGTTATATTCCGTTCTTGCGGTTCCGGTGAAACCACGCCCCTGCGGATTTCTTGCTGTCCGTAATCCGACCAGATATGTGGATGCGGCATTTGCCGATGTGCTTCAGCTTTTGGCTTTCGTTGCTTTGGTGAACATCAATGACATCATGCAGCACCGTATGAGAAAGCTTGTCAGATCATCGAAGGACATCAAGAGTGCCAATGATATCTATATCAAGCTGTTCGGAAACTTTGAATTCATTGCAGACAAGGGAAGTATAACCGCTGATGATGTGGAACGATCCAGCACGGTACTGTTTCTGTCCTATCTGGCAATCCGTCATAAAGAAAAACTGCCGTCCTATCTTCTGGATGAACTTCTGGCGGAAGACGGTACGGCAAAACGTACAGTTTACAACATTGTCTCGCAGACGAGAAGGGATTTACAGCTTCTACAGAAACCTGATCTGCTTCCGAATGCGAAAAATACCAACGGTTATCAATTTAATGACGCTTATAACATCATGACCGATCTTGATCGTTTTGATGAGCTTTACAAAAACATCATGGAAGGTGGGAACACACCGCGCAATTATCTGAATTGCGTACAGGTGATGGAACTGTATGAGGATGACATTCAGCTGGACAGCAGCAATGAAGCGATCAACAATATCATTCGGCACTACAGGAGCAGATTCCTTGAAGTGGTCGAAAAGATGATCCACATATTGTACGAAAGTAAGCAATACAATGATATCCGTCAGGCGGCGGAGAAGGGATTAACGATTGAACCCTGTAATTCGGTGATGTATTTCTGGCTGATTGTGTGCAGTCATGAGACAGCTATGCTGACAACGGAGAAGCAGTATCTTGAAAAGGCGCAGGCATACCTTGTCGATAAGGAATATGATGAAATGCTCGAAAATCTGGCGAAATTCGGCATAAAAATATAGAAAAAACGGTTTGGTGAGTATCCGGTGAACATCCAGGTAACATCCGATGATATGAAATTTTTTTGGTGAGCATCCAGTGAACATCTTGGTGAGTATCCTGGTGAACTCCGAAGTTTAAGATGGAGTGGCAAAAGCACATTGCCATGACACATAAACTTCGGAGGTTTTTATTTTGACTCCAACTGCTTACCTATGGGCGGCAGCTTTTGCATTAAATTGTGAAAGCTGCCGTCCTTTTTTTGTTTCCGTGTGGCAGACCGCTGTCGCACGATACCCGTGATTTCCGAATTTTTGATTTTACCAAAATTTCAAAAATTCACAGGAGATCACAAAATGAAAAAGGAAATCTATACTCTCAAGGTTTACAATACCCTGACAAAGCAGTATGAAGAAGTTGTCGTCACGAAAAAGGTGTACGATACATACCGTCAGACCGAATGGAACATCAAAGATAATGATGAGAGTTTTTACGATCATGAGATTCAGATCAGTGGTCTGATTGGTGGTGAAGACGATGCATACGAAAACTTTCGGGAATTTATTGATGATGTAAATATCCCGGAATATATCTTCATGACCAGAGAGGGAATGATGGAAGTACGGAAAGCTGTCTGTGTATTGCCCATGCAGGAACGGAATTTAATCATAGCTCTTTACTACGAACGACTTACCGAAAACGAATATGCGGACAAAATCGGTGTATCACAGCAGTATGTGAGCAAGTCCAAGAAGAAAATTTTGAAAAAATTGAAATTATTTTTGGAAAAGAGGTTGTAAAAATGCGTACATCTTCCCCTATACAAGTGAGAAAGGGATACAACTCATTCTCGCAGATCATTGACAACCGCATATTTTCTTCAGCAGATACATTCCCGTTGTTGCAGAGGTGATGAGCCGGCAAGCAGACGAGTCTGATGACTTGATCGCAGGGTTGCTCCCTGTGGTGTGCGATGACAGACAACGGTGACAATGATACTTCCGTAGCTTTTGCGCGGTCGGCGGCGTACCCGGCGATGGTGAGATTCCAATGGAGACAGTTCGCAGCTGTCCGTCTGCTGAAAGCCCGATGAAAATCATGTCCGTGGGTATGAGAAAAATTACGGATAACACACAAAACGACAAACAAAAATAGGGATGGTCGTGTATATCAATATGCGGCCATCCCCTGTACTTATAAGGATATAAATAAATGAAGGAAATCAAACGAGGCGAGGTATATTACGCTGACTTGTCTCCCGGTGTTGGAAGTGAACAGGACGGCTTTCGACCGGTCGTTATTGTTCAGAACAATCTTGGAAACAAGCACAGCTCTACCACCATCGCCGTGGCGATCACAAGCCGTAAGACCAAGAGCAATATCCCGACACACGTTGTCATCGAACCAACCGATGCAATGGTGAAGTCGATCATACTGACTGAGCAGATACGGACAATCGACAAGTCACGGCTTGGCAGATACCTCTGCACCTTAACAGAAGAACAGATGAAAAAAGTGGATCAGGCACTCCATATCAGCCTTGATCTGAAAGACTAAATCCGATGAATGGCAGAACTCGCCATCCGCCAGAACATCGGTGAAAGGGTATATATAATGGAAGAAAAGAAACTGAATTCTATGACCGAATCCGAGAAGAAAGCTTCTGTGGGAGAACGCAGAACCAAGATCATCGTCAAGCGCAGCTTCGGTGAGTGCAATGTTATGGAACTTTACTCCGACTATGTTGCGGAGAAGATTCTGACTGACAAGCGTATCGCTGAACGGGGCATCGCATAATTATCAATAATGTAACAAACTTTCGAAGCGGTTTGGGTAGACTATAGAGCATCGATGTGATATACTGTAGATAATCCCAAACTGCTTTGCTCGGAAAGGGAAGGAATGATATGAATTACACAGAGCAAAGCAAACGAGTAGTCGCAGGGTGTTACTGTCGACTGAGTGATGATGATGCACGGGACGGTACGAGCATTTCGATTGAAACACAGGTCAAAATCCTTGGCGACTATTGTCGTGAACATAAATTTACCGTTTATGAGTATTACCAGGATGACGGGTTCACAGGTACAAACTTCAATCGTCCGAGTTTCAAACGGATGATGAAGGATGCGGAAGATGGTCTCATTAATGCTATTGTGGTAAAGGACTTATCAAGATTTGGCAGAAATCATGTTCAGGTAGGCAACTACATGGATGAAATCCTGCCGAGTATGGGAATCCGATTCATTGCCATTGGTGACAATGTGGATTCCGCTAATAACAGTCTTGAATATGATCTTATGGTGCCCATAAAGAACGTATTTAATGAGTTTTATCCCGCCGATTGTTCCCGCAAGACCAGACAGGCATTCATCGCCAAGGCACAGAGCGGAGAGTTCATCGGTTCACAGGCTCCATACGGCTACAAGAAATCCAAAGACGATAAACACGTTCTTGAGATCGACGAAGTGACCGCTCCGACTGTCACATGGATTTTTGAAATGGCAGCATATCACGGTTATGGCTACAACAAAATCGCCCGTGTGCTGACCGACCGAAAGATTATCACACCCGCCGCATATCAGGCACAGCAGGCGGGAAGGGAATACGACAAGGATCCGTATGAATGGAACCTCGCTACCATCTATAAGATGTTTGAGAACGAAACCTACCTCGGACACTTAGTCAGCGGAAAACGCCGCAAGGCTTCCTTCAAGAGCAAACGTGTGATCAAAACGGCAGAAGATCAGTGGATTGTGGTCAGAGATATGTTCCCCGCACTGATTTCCGATCAGCTGTGGAACGATGCCCATCACAGACTCGAAACCCGCAAGCAGGAAAGCAGATCAGGATTTGTGAACATCTTCGCCGGACTTCTGAAGTGCGACCGATGCGGATACGCCCTCGGCATTGCCAATGCGAAAAACAGAAACAATTACTTTATGTGCAACACATATAAGAAAAAAGGACCGGAACGATGCTCCAGTCACTACATCATGTATGATGAACTGTATGAGGTTGTTCTGCGTGACATCCAGCAGATGCTGTATGAAGTGAAGAACAACAAAGAAGAATTTCTTCGCATGGTTATGGCAAAGATCAATGCCGATGATGCCAGTGAGGAACAGCAGATCGAGCGTGAAATCGAAGCTCTTGAGAAACGGATCGCAGAGCTGGAAGCCAAGTTCGACAGACTCTACGATGACCGCCTCGACGGAATCCTCTCCGATAAGAAGTTCAAGGAACTGTCCGCCAAATGCGAAGCCGAGCAGGAAAGTGCATCCGCACGGCTGGCAGAACTGAAATCGCAGGCGGCAGACAGGACGGATTCGGTGCGGGGAATCACGCAGTTCATGAAAACAGCGGAACAATATGATGAAGTGACCGAGCTTGATAAGGAACTGCTGAACCGACTGGTGGACTCCATTGTGGTGGGTGACAGGATCAAAACTGCCAACGGGTGCGAACAGGTCGTTACGGTCAACTATAAATTTATTGGTAAAATCTGAAAGGTGTTACTCCTCCTTGACCAGCGGGTCACTGGTTCGAGTCCAGTTGGGGGAGTAAGAAGCTCTCAGGATTTTCTGAGGGCTTTTTCATTGCAAAAACGAAACAATATCAGATTTTTCAGATATGCACAACTCTTTTGTAGGGCTTTTGGATCTGCCTTAAACTTTTTACTTTAGATGCGAAAAAAACACGTCGTAATAGCTACAGTATCGACGTGTTTTTCTTATTTTTCAACAGTGTAGTGAATCTTAATACAGCAAACCGTTACTTCGCATAAGATTTGGCTGTATCGATCAGAGCACATAAGTTTTCGAACGGGACATCTGCCTGGATTTCCTGGGATGGTGCGATGATATATCCGCCATTCTTCGATAAAGCTTCAGTAACTTTGCGGGTTTCTTCAGCTACACCTTCGGGAGTACCGTAAGGAAGGGTTTTTTGGGTACTGATTCCTCCCCAGAAAGTCATGTGGGAACCATATTTTTCTTTCAGTTCGTATATATCCATGCATTCCGGCTGAATGGGGTTGAGTACATCTACACCCATTTCTGAAAGATCCGGGAAAATTTTCCGGATGTCACCACAGGAATGTACCCACACATCTACTCCGGCATCGTGAATCAGATTATATTCCTTCTGTTCACCGGGAGCTATCATCTGCCGCCAGCATGCGGGAGACATCATCAGATCTCTCTGGGATCCCCAGTCGCTGCCCAGCAGAATGCCATCAATGCCGGGGGTATGTACAATATTTTCCAGCATGACCAAATTTTTATGGATGATAAAATCCAGCATACTCTGTGCATATTCCGGATCTCCTGCCAGATCGGCAAGGAAGTTTTCGATACCTCTGGCGAAGTTGGCCTTTTCAAAATGACTGCCCCAGATGGTGACGAGCACATAGGCATCGGTAAATTCTTTCAGGTTCCGTACTGTTTCAGCGAATTCACTGTAGCTGCCGTAGCCAATGGTTTTGGGAAGAGAATCCGGTGTTTCCTCAGCAAAATATTCTGCCGGAACATCGTACCAGCTCCACCAGGGACAACTGACAGTAAGCACATGATTGCCCATACCGTAATACATGGCGTGCTGTTTGGAAATTTTTCCTGCTTCGCAGAGGGCACGCAGGTTTGCATCTGTGTATTTATCGTACAGTTTCTGGGAATACAGCTGCAGTCCGTCTCCTGCCAGATGGATACAGCTGGGGACGGTATCAATATTCTGATGGGCGATAGCTGCCTTTACCCGTTCATATCTCGTCATGGATTGCCTCCGTATTGTTGCAGAACGCAGTATATTACAGCACTGCGTTTATGGTTTCTTCCAGTGCAATTTCCGACCATCTCCAAAGTCTGGCAGGATCGTTGCGGATGGTACTGATATCCTTGAGCAGGAGTTCCAGACCAAGGCCATGGGCTTTGGCAGCAGAAATGGTGCGGCGCAGATCTTTTCTGACCACTTCTTCATCAAAGTAAAAATCTGCCAGATAGGACGGATTGGGTTTGTTGGACATGATGTATTTCTTTGGAAGGTTGGCGGCAAAATGTTCTCTGTCACTCCAGGGACTGCAGGAGATCTTACGGATATTGGGCATCCGGTCAATAATTTCCAGTCTGTCGTCAAGCCGTTCGCAGCAGCCGTAATACACAGAACCAAAATGAGAGAAGATTTTTGACATATAGGGCACTTCGAATTCTTCGTTGATGGCAGGAGAAACGGAAGTGAACAGCTGAGCCATACTGAAGGTCCATCCGTCGTAGGATGTAGGATGGTCGGGATCGCAGTCGGAGGTGGGGAGTCTGTCGGAGAAGGTGTAGGAACAGTGGCAATAATTGCTGACTATATCGTATACACCAAGCTTATTGATCTGGTCCAGCTGTGTGAGGAACGCATTGGTATATCTGTCCAGAATGGCGTGAATCAGTTCCGGTCGATCCAACAGGTCGATATAGCAGTTTTCCACACCCTTCCAGAAGGTGATCTGATCCCACAGACCGGAATGCGGCATAATACCACCCCACTTGAACGGAGCAATGCCGTCAAACAGATCATGGGCAGCCGCCAGAATTTCCGCTTCTGCAGACGGGTTCAGGGAGAGCACAGGCGTCTGGATCTTTTCCACATCTTCTATTTCTTCAAACTGATCCTCGAACAGATGACACATAATGCTGCCGCCGGAATCGTGATCCAGGCGTTTGGTGGTCATACCGAATCCGGTATTGGAGACGGGGCGGGACAGAATGATGTACGGGTTTAGCACCATGTCTGCAGGCAGATGCTCCCATTTATACAGTTCTGTCCGCAGATGCCATTCCACGCCCCGGAAATACGGATCTTCCACAGTGCAGTTCAGGCATCCGTCCACGTTCAGTTCGTGCCAGGGCATCTGGTCAATGGTAATCATGGGTTTCTGCATATGCAGATTGTTCAGAGCACGCCACAGTTCTCTTTTTTCGTTGTTTTTCTCGGAGAGCGCATATGTCATGTACTGTGCAGCAAGTGTGCGCAGAGTTTCTCGATCATTTGGAGAAATGTTCATAAAAAATATCCTTTCTGTCGCCGGACGGAGCAGATGGTCTATATACTATTATTTTCTCACATCCGGATGGATTTGTCAACACAAATTGTGAATAACAGTGCAGGAATTCCCGGCTTTGGACGGAAAATTTGCGGAATATGCCATGGAATCCGGGAAAAACAATTGACGGACTCCTGAAAGTATGCTATACTGAACCCGGAATCGGAGGCGGTTTCTGTGGTATACAGATAGCTGTCTCACAATAGCGGGAGGAGTTTCTTATGAAAATTCTGTATCTTGGAAACAGCATCACTCTGCATGGTATTAATCACGATATCGGCTGGCACTGGGAATGGGGGATGGCAGCATCGGCACAGGAAAAGGACTATGTCCATGTGCTGAACCGGATGATTGAGGAAGGTACCGGGGAAACCGTGGAATTTCTGGTGCGAAATATTGCCGATTTTGAACGGATGCCCGACACCTTTGATCTGGAAGCCTATGCAGACCTGCGGGACTGGAATCCGGATGTTCTGATCCTGCGCATCTGTGAAAATACACCGGAGGACAAGATCGACGCTTTCGGGGAAGCCTATCCGAAGCTGATCGAATATTTCCGGCGGGACGATATGCGGATTTTTGCGGTGGGGCCTTTCTGGAAGCAGGATCGTAAAGAAGCATGGATCCGGAAAGCGGAAGATCTCCCCGGCGTACAGTACGTGACGCTGCAGCATCTGCATTCCCCGGAGTATCAGGCGATCGGTCTGTTTGAACACGCCGGTGTGGCAGGACATCCCTCCGACAAGGGTATGGAAGGTATTGCCGCTGCGATTTACGCCGCCTATATGGGACTGCAGGTGTATCCGTTCCCGGCGGGAGAACTAGTGTCGGAGGCGTATGCCGTACAGGTGGGAGGGATGGAGATTCCTGCATATACCTGCCGTGTTTCCGCCATGTCCTTCAACCGGGTATGGCCGGGACAGCAGCGTCCGGTGGAACAGACCGAAATGGCTGCGTTTGTCTCCTTCGGCATGGGTGCGCCCCAGAAGGTCACTGTAACGCTGGACAGAGATTTTTCGGAAGTGACCCTGCGGCCGCTGTCCAAAAAGATCCCGCTGCAGGTGGAGGGCAGAACCGTTTCCTTCACCCTGACGGAGCCGGGGCAGTATTCTCTGGAAGCCGACGGACGGCACGGCAATCTGCACATATTTGCGGATCCCATTGCGGCGGATGACAGGCGGGCCGGTGCCACATACTATTACGGGCCTGGGATCCATGATGTGGGGATGATTGCCCTGGGCAGCGGAGAGAGCCTGTATATCGACGCAGGGGCTGTGGTACACGGGATGGTGACTTCCACGGACTGCGAAAACATCGGGATCTACGGCCACGGGATTCTGGATCAGTCGAAATTCGAGAGAAATACGTACCAGAGCGGGATCGTACGGATGACCCGGTGTACAAACGTGGAGATCCGTGACGTGATTTTCCGGGATTCCAGTGCCTGGACCATGACGCTTCTGAACTGCGACGGCGTGGAATGCAGCGGACTGAAGGCCATCGGCATGTGGCGGTACAATGCGGACGGATTCGATTACTGCAACTGCCGGAATGTCCATGTCACCGGATGCTTCCTGCGGAATTTTGACGATGTGATCGTACTGAAAGGTCTGCGGACGGCCGAACCTTCTGCGGAACGGTGGAATCTGGAAAACATTCTGGTGGAGGACTGCGTGCTCTGGTGCGACTGGGGCGGTGCGCTGGAAATCGGTGCGGAAACCGTGGCGGACGAGTATAGAAACATCACCTTCCGGAACATCGACATTCTGCGGAACGACCAGGGCGGACTGCGGATCCAGAGCGGCGACCGGGCGGAGGTGCATGATATACTCTACGAAAACATCCGGGTGGAATACTCGAAATACGACAGAGCCGCCATCTACCAGCAGAGCGACGACATGGAATACGCTCCGCCGGAAGAATTCTGGGTACCGGACGTCATCCGGGTATGGATGTATTGCAACATGTGGACAAAGGACGGTATTCTGGGGCAGGTGCATGACATCACTTACAGGGATATCCATATTTTCACAGACGACGGAATGCCCATGCCTGCCTGCGGATTCAACGGGGCAAACGAGGAACATCTGGTGCAGAACATCACCATTGACGGGATGTACTGGAACGGGGAAAAGGTCACGCCTGCGGTGAATGCCAATCCCTTTGCCAGAAATATCGAATGCAGATAATGGGATGCAAAGAGCTGTAGAGGAATCTATGGCTCTTTTTTTCTGTGCCCGTTGACCTGCAGAACAAAATAGTGTATACTATATACAATATCCAAAGGAAATCAGGTGAAAATATGACTTTTGATGTAAACCATCCGGTGCTGTTCGCCATCGTTGCCGTGATCATTGCGGCGGTGCTGGGGCAGTCTGTGTTTTTTCTGGTGAAAGCATGGAAAAGAGGCCGGGAAATCGGGATGGATCCGGCGAAGCTGCGGAGAATTGCCGTGACGGCCGCCGTGTTCACCATTGCCCCCGCTGTGGCCATTGTGATCAGCGTGATTACCCTGGCCAAGGATCTGGGTATTGCTCTGCCCTGGCTCCGGCTCAGTGTGGTGGGATCGCTGTCCTATGAGACCATCGCTGCGGCCAATGCGGAAAGCGCCATGGGGCTGGTGTTCGGACAGGTGCCTTCCCTGACCGGCAGTCAGTATGTGACCATTGCATCCGTCATGACCCTTTCCATTCTGGTGGGGATCTGGCTGGTGCCGGCGGTTTGCAGAAAGATGCAGAGCGGTATGCTGACGCTGGAAAAACGGGATAAAAAATGGTCGGAAATTCTGCAGTCCTCCATGTTCATCGGGATGATTGCCGCTTTTGTGGGGTATGTGTTCTGTGATGTTTCCACTATATTCCATGGATCGGCGGTGGGATTGATCCCGGTGTGCGTCATGGCGGTGTCGGCTCTGGTGATGTGCCTGTCCGGGGTACTGGTGAAGGTGACAAAAGCGCGGTGGATTTCGGATTATGCACTGCCGGTGAGTCTGCTTGTGGGCATGGCCGGTGCGATTCCGATTACGGCATGGCTGGGATGAGGTGAGAACGATGAAAAATACAGCAACTTCGTATATGGATAAAGTACATCGCTGGGGGACTGCGTGGAACCTGTCGGTGATGGGGATTCTGCTGACGTTTCCGGTGGCTGTGGGGATTCTTTTTCAGGCAGCGCCGGATCTGCAGGGACTTCTGATGGGGCTGGTGGCTACGGCGCCTATGTACTGGGCTGTGGGTGTCATTGAGACCTTCACCTACATTCCCATGCTGGGGGCAGGCGGATCCTATCTGTCCTTTGTGACGGGGAATATTTCCAATCTGAAGCTGCCCTGTGCCCTGAATGCGCTGGAACAGGCGGAAGTGAAGGCCGGCTCGGACGAAGGGGAAGTGGTTTCCACCATTGCCATCGCCGTGTCCAGCATTGTGACCACACTGATTATCATTCTGGGCGTGATTCTGATCGTGCCGCTGTCGCCGGTGCTGGAATCTCCCTTGCTGGAACCGGCATTCGCACAGATTCTGCCTGCCCTGTTCGGCGGACTGGGCGTGGTGTTCGTTTCCCGGAACTGGAAGATCGCCATTGCGCCTGTGTCCCTGATGCTGGTGCTGTTTATCGCCGTACCTGCGTTGAATGCCGGAACAGTGGGGATCATGGTGCCGGTCAGTGTGCTGTTCACGCTGGGCGTCAGCCGGATTTTGTATAAGAAAGGATGGCTGTGATGCTGGTACTGTATATTCTTCTGGGACTGCTTGCTCTGCTTTTGGCGGCGATTCTGATTCGCACAGTCCTGTTCCGTCCGAAAGATTCTGTCTGTACTTCTGCGGAACCGGTGGAATTTGACCGGGAGGGAGCTGTGGATGCTCTGCAAAAACTGGTGCAGTGCCGTACCGTTTCCTATTATGATCATGCACTGGAAGACGAAGCGGAATTTGCAAAGCTCATAGACCTGCTGCCGAAGCTGTATCCCCATGTGTGGGAAACCTGTCCGCTG
>JAFQGY010000159.1 GCA_017415325.1 Clostridia bacterium | reverse complement strand
TCGTCTGCCAGTTCTGCCAGATCCGTCAGCAGCTGGAACTGGAAATACAGACCGATCACCGTTACCAGCAGATCCAGCCACAGGAAGGTAATGGAGACGCCGAAGATGTCCAGCACCCAGGTCACCAGACTCCATCCGGTCAGTCCCATGCCGAAGGAGATCAGCAGTGCCGTCGAACGGACGGATGCCGCCAGTACCGACAGTGCCTGCAGAATCAGGAGATACCCCAGCCAGTCCGGGAGAATATTCAGCGAACCCAGATTGAAATTGCAGTGCAGCAGAATCCAGCCCCAGGCGACCTTCCGCAGGGCCGAAGCAAGAGATTCGTTCATGACAGTACCTCCGTTGTGACAGCGTCATCCGTGACTGTGATCCGTTCCACCGGTTCGTCATCCCAGAAGATCATCACAGCATATCCAAGCGGCTGGGTGATGGGGCCTTCCACATCGTAGTAATAATCCCCGCTGCCCCATGTGAGTTTTCCTGTGGTATCGTCTACAGTACGCTTGAATGTCCATCCGGTACCGTTACTGCTGCTGCCGGAGAAACTCATGGCAGAATAGGTCTCTTTTTCCATTCTCCGTCTGACCCATTCTTCTTTGTCCACATCCCGCAGATACGGCCGGATCCCTGCCAGCGGAAGCAGATCCACATCCTCCATGGTGGTCAGGATGGTGTTGTGCATTCCATAGGTATTCTCCGGCAGTTTTCCGTCCGGACCGGCAGTCATGGTATATTCGATATGCTGGTGGTTTACAGCCTCTTTGAACTGTGCATGGGGTTTGAAGGCGGTGTCAAATCCGGTGGATGTGAAAAGCCCGCCCATGGAGGAGGTCTGCAGGGTGTTGTCTATGGTATAGGTCACGTGTTCCATCACGGTGACAGTACCATAGGTTCCCTCCGCCGCAAATTCCCGGATGGCCGGTATGGGTGTACCCGGATACTGCACCTGACTGTAGTCACAGTGGGAGCGGATCCGTCCGTCTGTTTCTTCCACCACCCATCCGTCATCAAACCACACCCGCACCGGAATACACAGGGACGCTTTTCCCGGCAGTCCCACGGTATCCTCCGGAATTTCCCCGCTTTCGTCCACAAAATGCTGTACATCAAAGGCCAGCCATGCTTCGTACTGCTTCTCCTCCGTTTCCGTCAGGTTGAAGATGCTGTATCCGCCGCCGGGGGCAGCAAAGGCCAGATCGGGATCTTCTTCCGTTTCCCACAGAAAATACTGATCCGACAGATATGCATACAGTTCCCCCTGCCTGTCCGTGGATGACACCATAGCCAGTGCAATGCCGTTCCGGTACAGCAGACCCTTGGCATAGGTATCCAGCGCACCGGCAATGGTGGAGCATCGGTTCAGCCGGGTCATGGCCATGGATCGCTGCAGCTGGTATTTAGTTTCCGGCTCGTACCATTCTTGGTCGTACACCATCGCAGTTCCCGCCAGCAGGGGCAGTGCCAGCATCACCGCAATGCAGACCGACACCAGTCCCATTCCTCTGGGATACAGCTTGAACCGCACAATGGCTTCGATCCGTCTGGCGATGTTCTTTCCCCCGTTGGATACCGAGGAGGTTCCGGGGACTCTGGCATACCGCTCGTTGGCCATGGACAATAAAATCCCGCCGTACAGCCG
>JAFQGY010000158.1 GCA_017415325.1 Clostridia bacterium | reverse complement strand
AGTGGGTGATACCGCAGATCTGGCAGGCCTTGAGCTTTCTGTCAGCCGCGGCGGCAGTTCCACACTTGTTTCCTGGCCCGACAGCGGAATCAGCTTTGATGCGGATCTGCAGAAAGCAGGGGACGGAAAGATTACCGTATATTACGGCGGTTTCTCAGATACCATCCGGATTTCCGTCAATGAGCCGAAAGCCGTTCTGCTGACCATTCTGACCCTTCCCGAAAAAACAGAATATACCCCGGAAGAAGAACTGGATACCACAGGAATGGTTCTGCTTGTGGAATACGAAAACGGTATTACGGAACGGATCCGGGAGGGATATAAAGTATTCTACGATTTCTCGGAAACGGGAACGGTGATTGTTTCGGTTGCTTACAAGAATTTGGACGCTGAATTCACGGTACAGGTAAAGGAAGCGGAAAAACTGCTGTCCCTCAGTGCGGAAGAAATCTCCATCGCTGTCGGAGAAAAAGCGGAACTGGAAATCCGGTATGAAGGAAAACGGTATACCAAACTGTCCTACACGATTGATGCCCCTTCCGTTGTAGAAGTTACAAACGGTCTCACCGGTCTCTCGCTTCTGGGACTGCAGGAGGGCGTATGCACCATTACCGTATCCGATGGCAAAGAAGAAGTTTCCTGTGTGATCACTGTACTGGCTCCGGAAGAAACAGACAAGGAAAATGACACCGATCCGCCGGAAATGCCCCCTGTACAGGGTTCCATGGAGATCTCCCACCAGACAGACGAAACCTTCATGCCGCTGCTTACCTTTACCGGAAACGGTGTCTCCGATGTGGAACTTCCCTTCCAGGTTACCGTAACCTTTGATCCCGAAAAGCTCATTGCCGCTGATTTCGCCGGTCTTGCCGATGGGGTTGCCATTTCCTTCAATGGAACAGACACCATTGTCTTCTCCGGTACCATTACCGTACCCAAGAACGGGAACATAGACGCCGGGTACATTATGTTCTTCGGAACAGACATGGATGCTTTCCAGATAACCATGTCCTGACCGGATCTCAAAAAAACAGAAACGGGACTCTGCTTTTTCTGCAGGAAGAGTCCCGTTTTCCTTTGCAATCTGCAGGATATATCCTGACTCATGCCGGAAGCATCTGTAATCCTGTGATCCGTCCCGTATCTGTGCGGACATCCACCCGGACACGCCGGTTTCCGCAGGAGTACAGGAACCTGTACACAGATCCGGCTTCTTCGCAGGCCAGCGGTTCCCGTTCCCGGAGTGTCCTCGGAAGAGCGTTCTCCAGAAAACGGCTGCTGCGGAAAGTACATGTTTCCCTGGTATAGGTACCCTCCCGGCGCACCGGGGTGTAGACTGCAATTTCCAGTGGAATACCGCCTTTCTGGGATAGTTTTACATATACATTCTGACATGTGTATATGAAGGATCTGCCCATGGCCGGGGTGAGACAGTTTTTGGTTTCCGTGAGCGTTTCCGCTATCTGGTGTCCTTCGGCACGGGTGATACAGGGCATATCCTGCCACGGCGGCACCGGAGTTTCCGGGACAGAAGCTGGCTCTTTGTGCACGGCATTCTGATGGATACTACATGCAGATCGGCTTAAAGCGGTCAGGGAGTCCCCGGCCTGTTCTGTCAGAATTCCTGCTTCCAGAAGATCTCTTCCCGCATCCTGCAGTTCGGCAGTCAGCTTTCTGTTTTCTTCCGTAGGAGACGCCATGGACAGATAGCTTGCGGCCGAACAGATTCTGTGATAGACCTCTGCAGTGGGCTTGTTGTTCCGGTATGCGGTGACCGCTTCTTCCGCTTCACCGGCAGCCAGCATCAGAAACTGTTCCGACCTTGATGACTGGAGAAGCGCATTTTCTTTTTCGGCAAACCAGTACAGTACCAGCAGTATCAGACACAGAAAAGTCATGGCACACAGGCAGAGAACCAATGGACGGGGATTTTTCCAGAAATGTTTTGACATACTACCCTCTTGTTCACATTCCGTTTATAATAATAGGTTTGACAATCGGGCATGTTTTATGTTATAATATCAGTATTCATGAGCAGGGATCATTTTGATGTCCTGGCAGAAATAACTGTGATCCGGAGGTGTGGCATGCGGGAAATTTTTTCTTCTCTTATCGGGAATCCGTATATCCGGGAAACGCTGGCGCCGGATCTTGCTGCCGGCCGTGCCGCCCACGGGTATATTCTCTCCGGTCCTTCCGGATGCGGCAAGAGGACTGCTGCCAGACTGATCGCCGCAGCTTCCGTCTGTGAACACCGGGAAGACCCATCTCATCCGCTGCCCTGCGGTACCTGTCCGAGCTGCCGGAAGATTCTGCAGGATATATCAGCCGATGTGCTCTGGATCTCCAACGGCGATAAAGCTGCAATCAGTGTAGACCAGATCCGTCAGGTACGGCAGAGTCTGTATATCACGCCCAACGATGGTGAACGGAAATTTTATATTATTGAAAACGCCCACACCATGACACCTCAGGCCCAGAATGCCCTTCTGCTGTCGCTGGAAGAACCACCGGTTTTTGTGACCTTTCTGCTTCTGACAGAAGACCCTGCTTCTCTGCTGGAAACCATCCGCAGCCGGGCACCGGTAATCCATATGGAACTGTTTCGGCCCGATGCGGTGCTGGAATGGATCAGAAAGCAGAAACTGCCCTCCTCTGTGCTTTCCGATACGGAGAAATGTACGGGTGCAGCTATGCTCTCCGGCGGATCTCTGGGACAGGCACTGACACTGATGACAGAGGATGAAACCAAATCAGAGGCCCTTCGGATGCGTACACTGGCAATCCGTCTGCTGGAAGGGATTTTCAAAATGCGTACCTCGGAACTGCTTGGTATGGCTGCCGGAGAACTGCCTTCCGGGCGGGACAGCATGTGTCTGGTATTCACCATGATGCAGAGCGCTCTGCGGGATCTGATTGCCGGGAAAAGACGGGCCGATGTCCCCGGACAGTTTCTTCTGGGCACAGAGGATGTCTGCAGGTTTGCCGGCAAGTATTCCCTGTCACGGCTTATGGCACTGTATTCCTGCTGCGGAAAGGCACTGAAACGGCTGGAAGCCAACGGATCCCTTGCCCCCTGCGTTACAGGATTTCTGCTGCAGGCAAAGCGGCTCTGATGGTCTGAAACATTGAAATCGTTTATACGGATATTGTACCCGTAAGAAAGGATATATTCCTATGGAAGAAAAAGATATGGAACTCCCGGCAGGTGACATGACCGAGATTGTCGGTGTACGGTTCAAGGATGCGGGAAAAGTATATTTCTTTGCTCCCGGATCCGTGAAAGTACAGACCGGTGACACTGTCATTGTGGAAACCTCCCGCGGCACCGAATACGGTTTTGTAGCTGCCGGCAACCGGAATGTGCCTACTGCAGAAATCGTACCGCCGCTGCGCCCCATTATCCGTGCCACAACGGAAGCAGACAGAGAACGGTATGAATCCAACAAAAAACTGGAAGCACAGGCATATGAAATCTGTCAGCAGAAGATCCGGGAGCACGGGCTGGAAATGAAGCTGATCGAAGCAGAATATACCTTTGACAATTCCAAGCTGCTGTTCTACTTCTCCGCCGAAGTCCGTGTGGATTTCCGGGAGCTGGTAAAGGATCTAGCGTCCATTTTCCGTACCCGCATTGAACTGCGGCAGATCGGAATCCGGGACGAAGCGAAGATGCTGGGTGGTCTTGGGGTATGCGGACGTCCCTTCTGCTGTGCCACCTTCCTTTCCGACTTCATGCAGGTTTCCATCAAAATGGCTAAGGAACAGAACCTGTCCCTGAATTCCTCCAAGATTTCCGGCACCTGCGGCAGACTGATGTGCTGTCTCCGGTACGAGCATGAAACCTATGAAGAGGAAATCCGCCGTACACCGCCTGTGGACTCCATCGTAAAGACACCGGAAGGAACCGGCGTAGTGACGGAAACCAGTCCGCTTACCGGTTTTATCAAGGTGCGTATCGGTGACAAACAGAACGAAGTCATCAAGGCCTTCCACAGAGACCAGGTCACCAGAGAACACGGCCGTGATCACGGACAGCAGAAACGGACAGAAAAAGCGGAAAAGAACGATTGACAGAAAAGCTTTTCCGGCAATTTCTGGTTTCCTGCAAAAATTTCCTGAAAAAGAAGCATTTTTTTCAAAAAACTTTTGCAAAACCTATTCCTTTTCAGCGGATTTTATGATAGAATATAAACGTGCCGTGTGAACCCGTCATTTCAGGGAATACGGCATCTTCAAACCAGTCCAAAACACAGCGGTTTCTTCCGTTTGTGTCTTGCAAAAAATTCATTTCACCGGAATGCCGGTACGGAGGGTATTATGGCTTACAAAATCAATGATGATTGCATCGCTTGCGGCGCATGTGCTGCTGAATGTCCCGTTGAAGCTATCTCTGAAAAGGATGGCAAGTATGTAATCGACGCTGAAGCTTGTCTGGACTGCGGCGCCTGCGCTGGCGTATGTCCCGTTGAAGCTCCTCAGGCTGAATAAGGTACATACTCAAACGAGTGGAAATAAGGGGGGAGGACGGATTCTCCTCCTTTTTTCTTTCCGCTGAACCGATTCAAGATTTCTGCAAACAGGAGACTGTATGGACGTACAACTGCTGCCGGGAGAACGGCTGGATGCTATCAATGAAAATCTGCGGCTAATCCAGAAAACGGACGGACTGACCTTTGGAACCGACGCATATCTGCTTTCCGCATTTCTGAAACCTTCTTCCCGTGCCCGGGGTGCTGAACTGGGCGGCGGAACCGGTGTGCTTTCCCTGCTGGCACTGACCAGACAGAAGCTGGTGCATACCGATGTGTATGAAATTCAGCCGGAGTTTGCAGAACTGTGCCGCCGGAATGCTGTGCTGAACAATCTTGCAGAACGGATGACGGTATGGGAAGGAGACGTGCGGGACATTGCGGGAGAACAGAAGCTGGATGTGGTATACTCCAACCCGCCGTATATGAAAGCGGACTGCGGTAGAGAAAACGCTGTAGGCGCCATGAACATCGCCCGCCGGGAAATACATGGCGGTATTGAGGACTTCTGTGCGGCTGCCGGACGGCTTCTGAAGCATGGGGGAACCTTTGCGGTGGTATATCGCCCCGATCGGTGGGCAGACCTGGTGTGCAGTATGCGACAGTATGGAATGGAAGTGAAACGGGCCGTGTTTGTGTATCCCAGTGCGGCCGACCGTCCCTGTCTGGTACTGACTGAAGCCAAAAAGGGAGCTGCATCCGGTATGGTACTTGCCCCGCCGCTCTGCATTTACACAGATGCTTCCAAAAAAACTTACACGCCGGAAATGGATCGGATCTACGAAACCTGTTCCATGGGTTTTCTCTTTCCGGGAACAGAACGACAAAAATGATAATCTCTTAACATTATTATAGACAGAAAACGGAGACATACATGAGTTATCCGAAAAAAACAAACGGTACCGATGAAAAAAACGCCATCATCGGGGGCACACTGTATCTGGTTGCCACCCCCATCGGAAATCTCAGCGATCTTTCGGAACGGGCGCTGAAGGTACTGTCCGAGGTGGATTTTGTTGCGGCGGAAGATACCCGGAATTCCGGTCTTCTTCTGTCCCGGTTCGGGATTTCCAAGCCGATGATCAGCTATTTTGAACACAACAAACGGGAACGGGGCGAGATCATTGCCGCCAGACTGGAAGCGGGAGAGTCCTGTGCGCTGATCACCGATGCGGGAACGCCGGCCATCAGTGACCCCGGTGAGGACATTGTACGGCTCTGTGCGGAACGTGGGCTGTCGGTGACCTCCATTCCCGGTGCCTGTGCCGCTGTCACTGCGCTGACGCTGTCTGCACTGCCTACGGGACGGTTTACCTTTGAAGGATTCCTCAGCGGCAACAAGACGGATCGCAGAGAGCGGTTTGAGGAACTGACAGGCGAACGGCGCACCATGATCTTCTACGAAGCCCCTCATAAGCTCCTGGCTACCCTGGAGGATATGGCAGAGGTCTTCGGCGCTGACCGCCCCATCAGCCT
>JAFQGY010000157.1 GCA_017415325.1 Clostridia bacterium | reverse complement strand
GGGGAGGGGTGGGAGGTCTCGGAGGGCAGGGGAGGGGGGATGACGCGGCACCTGAGTGTCAATCTCCCCCCTCCCTTGTCCTCTGAGTCCCGTCCGGAAGGACACCCCCTACGATGGTCATCGTACTAACTAACCCGCTGTAAGCAGAAGCAAAATAATAATCCTCCTTCTAAAAAACATCGTACCAACCACCCCGCTGTAAGCAGAACAAAAACATGTTCCCCCATATCCTTGCAATCTCCCCCGGACTGTGTTATAATAAACCCAACAAATCCATCATAAATAAAGAAGGAACCCCGATTCTATGCCCGTAACCACTGTACTGTTTGACCTGGACGGCACCCTGCTGCCCATGGACTATGACCTGTTTCTGAAATCCTATTTCTCCCGGCTGACAAAAACCATGGCGCCGCTGGGGTATGTGCCGGATGACCTGGTGAAGGCCGTCTGGAAAGGGACGCATGCCATGGTGAAAAATACCGGGGAGAAAACCAATGAGGAAGTTTTCTGGGATGCCTTTGTTGCCATCTACGGGGAGGGATGCCGGGCCCATATCCCGCAGTTCGACGCCTTCTACCGGACAGAATTCCGGAAGATCCGGGAGGTCTGCGGGTTCAATCCTGCGGCGGCGGAAACCGTGCGCTTCTGCCGGGATGCGGGACTGACCGTGGCGCTGGCTACCAATCCCATCTTCCCCATGGCGGCAACGGAAAACCGGATCCGGTGGACGGGGATGGAAGTCTCCGATTTTGCATGGGTGACCACTTACGAAAACTCCCGCTTCTGCAAACCGAACCCGGACTATTACAGAGATGTGTGCCGCCGGATCGGGAAGGTGCCGGAAGAATGCCTGATGGTGGGGAACGATACGGGGGACGACATGCCTGCTGCCGAAACCGGGATGCGGGTGTTCCTTCTGACAGACTGCCTGCTGAATCCGGGGAACGGGGACATCACGCAGTACCCGAACGGGGATTTTGCCGCCCTGCGGAAGTTTATCGAAGCATGTCTGTGAGACGGATGCGGAAAGGAGCAATCTATGCAGTTCAGAGAAGACACTGAAAAAAGCCGGAGCACCAAAACGGCGTACCGGGACGGACTGGAAAACCTGATCCGGGCAAGGGAAGCGGAATTTGCCGGGAAACGGAAGGAATTCTGCCGGGACATTTTTGAAAACGGGGAAGCGCACCGGAGAAAGTTCTGCGAAATGCTGGGATGGCCCCTGACGGAGACGGGAAAACGGGATGTGCCTGCCGTTTCCTCAGAAGTGCTGGGGACGGAGGGGGACTACGAAATCTCCCGGATGCAGGTGGAGGTGCTGGAAGGTCTGACCCTGACGGGACTGTTTTTCCGGTACATGCCGGAGAAGGAGCAGCCGCTTGTCATCGCACAGCATGGGGGCAGCGGTACGCCGGAGCTGATTTCCGGGTTCTATGACGGGCAGACCCACAACTACAACGACATGGTGGAGCGCCTGCTGCCCCATAAGGTGCACGTGTTTGCTCCCCAGCTGCTGCTCTGGAACATGGAGAACTACGGGGAACCCTACGACAGAAAGGCCGTGGACGCCCGTCTGAAGCGTGTGGGCAGCTCTGTCACCGCCGTGGAAGTGTATGCCATTATGCGTGTGCTGGACTGGGCGGAAACCATCACAGACCGTTTCGGCATGATCGGCCTGTCCTACGGGGGATTCTACACCCTGTTCACCGCCGCTGTGGATACCCGGATCCGCTCCGCCGTGTCCTGTTCCTTCTTCAGCAGACGGAGTGAATACCCCTGGACGGACTGGACATGGACAGGTGCCGCCGGACTGTATGACGACGCGGAAATCGCCTGTCTCGCATACCCCAGACGGATGTGCGTCCAGATGGGGGATCACGACAATCTCTTTGCCATCGGGCACACGGAATCGGAAGCCGGAAGGGTACGGGAATACTGCCGTGACGCCGGTGTGGACGACGGTTGGTTCGACTGCATGGTCTTCGACGGAACCCATGAGCTGTACAGAGGGGACGAGGCCATTGAGAGAATGGTGGGAGATGTAAGAGGTAAGAAGTAAGAGGTAAGAAGTATTGGTGCGGATTGGAAGGACACTTTACAGGGATGTGGGGTGTCCTTTTTTGTTTTGGGTGACACGGGTGACAGACATGACAGGCAGGAAAAATAAGAAATAAGAGGTAAGAAATAAGAAATACTGGTGCGAAGCGGAAGGACATTCTACAGAGATGTGGGGTGTCCTTTTTTTGTTTTGGGGTGACGCGGTGACAGACATGACAGGCTTTTTCAACTTACTGGGGGCGTAAAATGCGATAAGCGTTCAGCGTTAGGGGATACAAGGTTTCTGTACGCTGTTTCTGATTTCTTACCTCTTATTTCTTACTTCCCCTTGACCTTTCCCGAAAAATGGTGTATTATGTAACTATACACAGATTTCACTTAAAAAATACACAGCAAAGGAATACCATCATGCCGAAACTGTTGTCTCTGGTGCGTCCCCGGAAGGATGTGGATATGACCGAAGGGCCTATCGTCGGGCACCTGATCCGCTTTGCCATGCCGCTGCTTGTCGGGAATATCTTTCAGCAGCTGTACAATACCGTGGATACCTGGGTGGTGGGGAACTATGTCTCCAAGGATGCGTTTGCCGCGGTGGGGACGGTGGGGCCCATCATCAATATGCTCATCGGGTTCTTTCTGGGGCTTTCCAGCGGGGCCGGGGTGGTGATCTCCCAGTATTACGGGGCCAAGAAGTATGACAAGGTCAGCGAGACGGTGCATACCTCCATCGTCATGACCCTGGTGATGGGGATTGTTTTCACCTTCCTGGGGATCTGGATGACGCCCTTTATGCTGCGCTTCATGAAGACCCCCGCCAGCGTGATGCCCCAGTCCACGGCGTAACTGACCATCTACTTTGCCGGGGTGCTGGGTCTGATGCTGTACAACATCGGTTCCGGGATTCTCAGGGCCATAGGCGACTCCCAGAGACCCTTTTATTTCCTGGTGGTTTCCGCACTGCTGAATACGGTGCTGGACCTGGTGTTCGTTCTGGTGTTCGATATGGGGGTACAGGGGGTTGCGCTGGCTACGGTGGTGGCCCAGGGAACCTCTGCGCTTCTGACCATCATCACCCTTGTGCGCTCCGACACCTGCGTGAAGCTGTCCTTCTCCCGGCTGCGGATGCACTGGGATGCGCTGGCCAAGATCGTCCGGGTGGGGATTCCCGCGGCGGTGCAGATGATGATTACCGCCTTCTCCAATATTTTCGTCCAGTCCTATATCAACTTCTTCGGGGAGAACTGTATGGCCGGATGGACCGCCTACGGGAAGATTGACCAGCTGATTTTCCTGCCCATGCAGTCTCTGGCGCTGGCGTCTACCACATTCGTGGGACAGAATCTGGGGATCGGACAGGTGGAGAGAGCGAAGAAAGGGGTATCCTACGCCCTGAACATCTCCTTTGCGGCCACGGTGATTGTGATGATCCCGGTGATCCTCGCCGCACCCCAGCTTGTGGCATTCTTCAACGAAGACCCGGCTGTGGGAGAATTCGGCACCATGTTCCTGCGGTACATCACCCCCTTCTACATCCTGTGCTGTGTGAATCAGGTGTATTCCGGCGCACTGCGGGGGGCAGGGAACTCCAAGGTACCCATGATCATCATGCTGGCTTCTTTCGTATGTTTCCGGCAGGTGTACCTGTTCATCATGGCGAACTTCATTTCCAACACCATTCTCCCGATTGCCATGGGATACCCGGCGGGGTGGCTGGTATGCTCGGCACTGACGTTTGTGTATTACCATAAGGTACCGCTGGACAAGGTGAAACTGATAGATAAGAAGTAAGAAGTAAGAAATAAGAAGTAGTTTGACGGAAGAACGGCCTGCAGGGATGTGGGTCGTTTTTTCTGTTTTGTTGTGGGGGAAG
>JAFQGY010000017.1 GCA_017415325.1 Clostridia bacterium | reverse complement strand
GGCGTTGTGATAGCGCAGCAGCTCCATGTAGCGTTCCTCAAAGGAATACCGCAGCTCTATATCCGTGCACAGGGAAAGCCGCCACGCGAGGAAGTCGCAGCAAAGCACCATCTCCATGCAGGCGAGGTCAAGAGCTATATTCAGCTCTGCCTCGCCATCAGTCATCAGGCATTGATACAGAAAAGTGCGTCCCACACCCGAACTCAGAGCAGCAACGAGAAATATACTTTCCGCACATGGCTCCTCCGGCTTGGTCTGATTGGAGATGAATTCAAAACGGCGCGGACGCATCTTCTGAAAAATCTGGACGGCAACATTGCCTGGAAGGACCCGGCACAGGCGGAAGCGCAGAAAGAACGTTTGGCGGCAAGGCGGAAGGAGCAGGCAAATCAAGCGAGAGATAACGAAGAAAATATAGTTCCGGAGAACGATGTCTCCGAAGATGAGCAGGACGAGGGTTCTGCTTTTTCTATATCCATGTGAAAGGAGGATGCAAGTGAAACCCAAAGAAAAATTCTACGTTGCCTACGGAAGCAACCTCAACATCCGTCAGATGCAGATGCGTTGTCCTACGGCAAAGTTGTATGCGGTCGGTGAAATCCGTGATTACGAATTGCAGTTCAAAGGAATGCCCGATCGTGCTTTCGCCACCATCGCACCGCAGGAAGGTTCGTCCGTCCCCGCCGCCGTGTGGAAGATTCAGCCGATGGATGAGTGGTCGCTCGACCGGTATGAAGGGTATCCGAATCACTATTTCAAAGAAAATATTCCCGTGCAGATTGGCGAAAAGTCCGTCGATGCGATGGTGTATATCATGAATCTGAAAATGGATTTCGGTGTTCCCACGGACAGCTATTACAAAACGGTGCGTCAGGGATACAGGGATTGTGGTCTCGATACGGACATCCTTGACGAATCCGTACACAGCAGTATGGAGAAGTTCTATTCGTCTCTCGAAGACGATGACGATGAGTATTTCTCCGAAGACGACGAAGAACAGCAATCGTTTGGAATGGAGATGTGATCGAAAATGTTTCGTGAACGAATTTTGCGAAGCCGTCTCATGCAGGAGTGCCGTGAGTATTCCTATGAAAAATGTGTCGGCGATGATGAAATCCGGCGATTGCTTTTTACTTTCAGGCAGGGTTTGCCCGAACAGACTGCCGCTGTCCTGATCGCCGGATGCGTTAAACTTGATGCGGTTCTGTATCAGAAAGACAGTCGGATTCATCTTGGATGCGATCTGTACGTCAAGGATTCTCCCGGCTCTGCGGAGTGGATTTTCTATGAAGCACTGTGCGATACGGAGGATGTAAGCGAACTTTCCATGCTGAAAATTCTCGACCATGCGGTGAAGGAACACGGTTTATCCTATACGGAATGCTGTTTTGAGCGTCTGGACGGTGTAAAAATTGTACCCGAAGTAAAGTGACCGTCCGTGTCGCACGAAAAGCCGATGTGTGGCGAAGTTCCCGAAAGCCAAGCCCGACACCCGCAAAACCAAAGAAAACGCCACGTAAGCAACCTGTTCGCCCCGTGTGCGGGTCACGATGCCGCGGGCAGTACTGGGCACGATACCGTTCTGAGAAAGAGAGGGATTTCGATGATTTTTTGAGGATTACGGCAGGTATGGATGCCATTTGTATTCTGAAGCAGGAATAAGATCTGCCATCACATCAGCCCGCAACGGCGGACTGTGAGGGCAAATAAACGAGAAAAACGGAGCTTTCGGGAGCTTTTGCGGGATGAAAAAGTGCGGTCGGTTCATAGAAAAGCAGGCTCGGAGTGCGGTCGGTCGGAATATCGGTACGCCAAGGGAGAAGTCTGCCCATTTTTAAGACACCTGACAGACATAAGGAATATATTTATATCATCTCCGGAGATATCTCCTGAAGAAAGAAATACTATGAGAAAACATGATTATACGTTCTACCTCCATCCGGATACCAGCGAAAAGATTGATTCCCATCTGGTCTCCGCAGACAAGCGCAGCCGTTCCGAATTCGTCGAAGCGGCTGTGAATTTTTACTGCAGTGTTCTTGACACCGAATCCAACCAGGCGTTTCTCGGCGAAGAAATCATCCGCACCATGAAAGCCATCGTCAGCGACATGGAGGGGCGGATCTTTTCCCACTTCCGCAGTCAGGACATCAGCTTGTCCATGCTGTCGGTTCTGTTCGCGGCGAATCTTGCAGACATGACCGACGAGGAAGTTGCACTGCTCCGCAAAATGGCAGTGAATTATGTTGACGAAAACCGCAGAGCGAAATCCTTCACAGTCGCTCTGCATGATGAAAAGGCGGCGAGACGATGAAGGTTCCGCTGATGATCAAGTGGCGGTACTGGAACAACAGTACAGCGAAAGCGGGACGAGCGTCCAACTACCTGAACTACATCGGCACAAGAGATGGTGTGGAAAAACTCACGGAAGAAAAGACCTACCTCGACTACATTGGTACACGACCGAGAGTTGAAAAGTTCGGTGCGAACGGTTTGTTCTCAGACGAGGGGGAGTCACTGGTAATGGATACGGAACGTGAAAAACTGAATCAGCATCAGGGCAGAGTCAGCACGCTCATTATCTCGTTATCCCGTGAAGATGCGGAAGCCACCGGATTCAACTGCGCAGAACGGTGGCGATCCTTCATGCGGACACAGAAAATGGAATTGGCAAAGCAGTTCGGAATCCCGCCGGAGCATCTGAAATGGTACGGTGCCTTCCACAACGAAGCAAGCCATCCGCATATTCATGTGCTGCTGTATTCCACCGATCCGGCGTATGAAGGATACCTTACGAAAAAAGGTCTCGAGCATATCAAGTCTACTTTCGCTACGGAAATCTTCCGGCATGAACTGGACAGCATCTATCAGGCGCAGACGAAACAGCGGGATGAACTGACGAAAATCGCACGGGATGAAATTGCCGAACTGGTCATGCGGATTCAGAATGGAACCTGTGATAATCTGAAACTGATTCAGATGATGCAGGAGCTTGCGGAGAAGATGAAAACGCTGAACGGAAAAAAGGTGTACGCTTTTCTGCCGCCGGAGCTGAAATCAATGGTGAATGAGATCACCGATGCACTATGCGAGGATGAAGACATCAGGCGGCTGTACGATCTCTGGTACGAATCGAAGTATGTGATTCTGAAAAGTTACACGAAACACCTGCCGCCGCAGAAACCGCTGTCACAGGAAGAAACATTCAAGCCAATCCGGAATGCGGTGGTTCGTGAAGCGTTGAAGTTGGCTTCCGAGCAGCAGACGGAAGATACAACACAGCGGGTTTCTTCTTCAGGAGATACAACATCGTCCCACCTTCCCGTCACGGCGATTACCCGTGTTATGAAAGATGCCAGCAGAATCATCGAAGACCGAATCAACGGTCAGCTTGCCCTGCATCCCGAACTTGCGGTGGACAGCAAACTCCGCCGTGAGATCGCCGCAAAGAAACGAGGGATACGGTTGAAAATGTAAAGGAGAACTATGCCACACTATACTGACAAACAAATTCAGGCGGCGAATCACTGCGATATTGCCACTTTTCTTTATGCCCACGGTGAGGTACTGAAAAAGCGCGGAAAGCAAATGCTGTGGGAGAAGCATCAGGTCTGGATCGACGGCTGCCGGTGGTACACGCACTATGAATCCAAAGGAGGGTATGCCGTGAAGTTCGTCATGCGGTATTTTGCGCTGTCGTTTCAGGATGCCATCCGTGAACTGCTGGGCGGCATGGTATCGGATTGCCATACGGTGGAAGAAATCCCAAAGGAGCAAAAAGAACTTGTCCTGCCTACACACCACACCGACATGGATACCGTGAAAGACTACCTTGTCCGGGAGCGCGGAATTGATCCGATAGTGGTTTCACATTTTGCTTATGCCGGGACTCTGTATGAGGATGCAAAGTTCCACAACTGCATTTTCCTCGGACTGGACGAAGACGGAATTCCGAAGCACTGTCACCGGCGTTCTGTCTGCGGCAGTTTCAAGCAGACTGTCGCGGGCAGTCAGGCGGAGTATTCGTTCCATCACAACGGTGAGGATGAATGGATGTTTGTATTTGAAGCACCAATTGATATGTTGGCGTTCATTTCCCTGCATCCGGAGGATTGGCAGAGTCATTCATATGTGGCACTGTGTTCTGTATCCGAGCGTGCTCTGCTGTATCGGCTGAAAGTAAATCCGAATCTGAAAAAAGTTGTGCTGTGCCTTGACAACGATGAAGCCGGACAGAATGCAGGCCAGCGGATCCGCCAGCAGCTGTACGATCTTGGATACAGCAAAGTAAAAATCCTCACACCGCAGAACAAGGACTGGGATGAGGATCTGAAAATCTGCCGAAGGGAGAAGCACACATGACGCAGATCGGAACTTTGATTGTGGTGTTTATCGCAATGGTGGTTGTGTTTGGCGCAATCACCGTGGCATCACGAATTTACAATCTCAACAACATCAAATCCAAAACCGTAGGCGATGGTCAGCACGGTACAGCTCGATGGGCAAGAAAGGACGAAATCAAGCAGATCTATCTCCACATTCCCTACGAGCCGAAGAAGTGGCGCAAGGGACAGAATCTACCGCAGACAAACCAGCAGGGCATCGTAGTCGGATGCAACTATGCTTCATCCGGTGCAACGGCAATGGTGGACACCGGCGACGTTCATGCGCTGATGATCGGAGCGGCAGGTGTCGGCAAGACGGCGTATTTTCTGTACCCGAATCTGGAATACGCCTGTGCCAGCGGAATGAGTTTTATCACATCCGATACGAAAGGCGACCTGTTCCGTCACTACGGTAAGATCGCCAAAGAATATTACGGTTATAACGTGGCAGTCATCGACCTCCGTAATCCTACCAAGTCAGACGGCAACAACCTGCTCCATCTGGTAAACAAGTATATGGACTTGTGGAAAGCCGAGCCGAACAATCTGGCCTACAAAGCCAAGGCGGAAAAGTATGCGAAGATCATCTCGAAGACGATCATCACCTCCGGCATGGAGAGTACCTCCTTCGGGCAGAACGCTTTCTTCTACGATGCTGCGGAAGGACTTTTGACATCATCGATCCTGCTGGTAGCGGAATTCTGTCCGCCGGAAACCAGACACATTGTATCGGTGTTCAAGATCATATAGGATTTGCTTGCACCTTCGAAAACAAAAGGCAAATCCCAGTTCCAGATGCTCATCAATCAGCTTCCGGAAGAACACAAAGCGAGATGGTTCGCAGGTGCGGCGATGAATACCGGTGAGCAGGCAATGGCATCGGTTATGTCTACGGCTCTGTCCCGTCTGAACACATTTCTCGACAGTGAGCTCGAGCAGATTCTCTGTTTCGATACTGCCATTGATGCCGAGCGATTCTGCAAAACAAAATCTGCCATCTTCATCGTGCTTCCCGAAGAAGACAGCAGCAAACACTTTATGGTGTCGCTGATTGTTCAGCAGCTCTATCGTGAGATCCTCGCCGTCGCCGATGAACATGGCGGGAAGCTGCCGAACCGTGTGATGATGTACCTCGACGAGTTCGGAACCATTCCGAAGATCAGCGATGCGGAAGTCATGTTCTCGGCATCCCGTTCCCGCCGATGCAGTATTGTGGCGATCATCCAGTCCTTCGCACAGCTTACGAAAAACTATGGCAGAGAGGGCGAAGAAATCATCGTAGACAATACGCAGCTCACGGTATTCGGCGGCTTCGCTCCCAACAGTGAATCAGCGGAACGTCTGTCAAAATCCCTTGGTACACGAACAGTACAGTCCGGCTCCATCAGCCGAGGAAAAAACGATCCCTCCCAATCGTTGCAGATGATTGAGAGGGCGCTCATGACTCCGGATGAATTGAAAAGCCTGCCGAAGGGTACGTTTGTGGTGACAAAGACCGGCGCATACCCGATGCAGGTAAAACTGAAGCTGTTCTTCGAGTGGGGGATTGTCTTTCCGGATGAACTATATGATGTGCCGGACAAGGGGAACCGCATTGTGGCATATGCCCGGAAGGAAGATTTGCAGAAGAAGATGGACGAAATCTATCCCGCGAAGAAAGAGGAACAAAAAGAATCTGCCGCAGCTGGAAAGGTACATCGTCCGGAAAACAACGGTCGGTTCCATAAACCGCGGCAGAGTGAAAAACTGAAAGAGGATGATATCAGCGCAGTCATGGAAGAAGCGCATGATTTCGCTGAGGAAGGAGTAATATACGATGAGGGAGTTCGAAATGATATACCGGGATGAGGTTTCGTCCAAGGCGGTGACGATCTACCGCTATCTGCGTGACCGGCAGGGGAAGCATGAAAACTGTTTCCCCTCGCATCGGACGATTGCGCTGGATAACAAGTGCAGTGTTTCTACGGTGAAGCGGGCGATTGAGGAACTTGTGAAAAAGGGATATGTGGTGAAGGAGAATCGTCGGCGGAAGAATGGGGGCAAGACGAGTAATGTATATCGGTGTAAATAATTACCGGTTTATAAGATGAATTTTTCTATATTGTTTTTCTGTTGAAACTATGATATAATTTTTGGTACAATCGTGCAGAATAAAGTTTTAACATAGAGATGTGATATCATGGCGGATTATTATCTGAAAACATATATACAAAACATCGAACAGCACCTGACAGACTCTAATATCAGTGACAAAGATGATTATCCTGCTTCCCGTATGAAGCTGTATAATGATTTTGTTTCTGCGGTGGGATATACGCCTAACGAATATATACGCCGCCGCAGACTTTCGATTGCGCTGTCACTGATCACAGCTTCCCAAAAAAGCCTGACCGAAATATCGCATGCCTGCGGATATTCATCACAGCAGTCTTTTTGCCGTGAGATCAAGGCGATCCTTGGTATTACTGCATCAGAATATAAAAAAGGGAACATGCAGTATTTCTTTCCGCAATATGACGGAGCCGCTGTTCTGCCAGTTTTGGTCATACAGCATACCGTACCGAAAACTGTGGAGTTAATATACCTCAGTACACGCCTCAGCGACATTGAAACTCATGCGGTTGAGCTTTTCCTCGGCAAAAATCCTGCATACACCGGCTGTCTGTTTGGCAGAAACGGAAAACAGCATGGCACGCATTTTTCCTATCGGCTGTTTGTCGATCATGAATACATTGACCGGATTAACACAGATGGATTTATTGTATCATCGGTTCATGAGAGCTATTCTGTAACTGCCGCAGTCACTTCAACCACAAATCATGAGGAAAAAATCTCCGATTCGTGGGACTATCTTTATAACAAATGGCTCCCCGGCAGTATGTACAGGTATGCTGGAGCCAATAATGAAGATTTCGAACTGCAATATTATGAAGAATATCTCTACAAAAACGGCAGCACCGTTCCGTACCGTTTAAAGCTGTATCTGCCGGTCATCAAGCGTGATGATTACAGTAAACTGATTCTTGCAAATTATAAAGCGAACTTTCTGGTCTGTCGGGAACATGGGCGGAATGCGGAAAAGACAGCAAGTGAGAAGATCATCCGATATATAAGCGAATACTTTCCGTACGCAATGACCTCACCGACAGAGCTTCTCAGAATCAGAAACGGAGAATTCTGTACCTGCGGTGTCCGCATATCGGAGCAGCTTAATATAAACAGTGAAGCCTTCGTATCATTCAGTATTGATTCTCTATGCGTGGTCTATGAGCAAAACGGTCTCGGTGATCCCGAAGATACCGCACATATTGTCAATCAGTGGATGCATGAGAACCACATCCGAAAGAGCGCAGAGCCGGTTGAGATATTCACTGTCACCGACGACCGTACCGATATGAAGCTTGTCTGCCCTGTAAATCCTGTATGATTTGATAAGTTTTTTTCTGTGAGTTGTGATATGATCATATTACAAGATATGCGCAGTCCGAATTACAGAAAGAGAGAACATGGCAGAAACAGCAAAACAGAACAGTTTTGATCCGAAATTATACGGCCCGAAGAAGCCGGAAATCGTAACGGTTTATGAGATATTTAAAGATTTTTCTCCGAAAAACAATTCGGCAGATCACTTGTTTCATAAGACATACGCCGAAAAATATCCTGCGTTCCGCTTTATCGGAAAATGTTACGGCAATAAAGACAGAATAAACGGCTCCTTCGGTCATTGCTGGGATATATTTTTTAATGAAAACCAACCCGAGATTATCAGCAGGAATATTGTATCGCCGATCACATGGGATGACAGTGACAGTTATGTGGGACTTATGAGATGCTGCGGCGATGATCCCTTCGTTTATGCGGTAGGCATGTTTGTTCCCGCTGATACGCCTGTACCGGAAGGCTTCATCTCTTACGATTTTCCGGAATCAACACTCGGTATCTGCCAGCTGCATGGATTTGACGCGGAATTGTATGCGCATGAACCCGAGGTAGCGATCCGACTTGAAAATGAGGGTTATACAATAACGACGGATGAACATGGAGCCTACTGGTTTTTTGAACGCTATGTGCTTTCGCGTTATGCTGAACCCGACGAAGACGGCCATCAGGCACTTGATATAGGATTTTTTGTAAAGAACGGGAAAAACGAAAACTGATTAAAGAAGTTTTAAACCAATACTATTGACGATGAAGAAAGAGTCGAACGGGTGAAAATGTTCGGCTCTTTTGATTTTCCGGCAATACTATAAAAAATGCGAAAGGATGAAATATGTTATACAAAGACTGGCTGGCAGATTGGCTGACCAACTATGTGAAGCCGTCCGCCAAAGATAAAACCTGCGGAAGATATTCCGATATCATCAATCATCACCTGCTCCCGAATCTTGGTGAATATGAACTGAATGACCTGACTCCGATTATAACGCAAAAATCCACTTGCCTCTCTGCAACAATTGAACAACAATCCGGTAAAAGAGTTATATGTTAGTACCTCACATAAACTCGACCAATGGTTTGTATACATGAAGCCAATTTTGTGTTATCATACTAATAATACAATCATATTATCAGATTTTTTCAGAATATGTGATCCTGCACTCCTTCCGGTTGATAATTGAATACGGATGTTCAAAAACAGCTGATTTATATGCCTGCATACGGATCTTTGGGTTGCTGCGGTGAGATATAAACACACCTTGCCGGTCTGAAGTAAATATGGTTTATTGGTTTTCGGGCTGATCAACAGGGGATATAGTATATGTATTGCAGCATTTTAATGTATTTCTGTATTCTGTCGGTGAAACATTGTATTGTTTCTTAAATGCTTTGATAAAACCATCATACGATTGATATCCGCAGGCGTATGCGATCTGAGAAATAAGATAATCCGTGTCCATGATCATTATTCTGGCTTTTTCCAACCGGCATTTTGTCAGGTAGTTCCAGAAAGTCATTTGCATTTCAGAACTGAAAACGGAGCTTAGATAATTAGGAGAGATCTCTGCCGCTTCTGCAGCATGGGCAAGTGTAATGTTTTCTGAAAAATGATCGTGGATATATGCGAGAGCCTTATGGATACAGGAGATTTTTCTTTCATGCTGCTGCGGGACATAGTGTGTTTTCTGCCAGGCATTTAAAAACCGAATCAAAAAGAGTTGGGTTTTCAAACGAAGTTCCAACTGCAGGAGTTCGGGCTGTGAAAGGGACGACTTCGCTTCCGTATATAATGTACAAAGGTGTTGTGCTTCTGCAATATAGCTTTCTGCCTGTTCTTCTGTATGGATGATCAGCGGAGCAGCGGAGGCGTCCAGCAGATCAACGATTTCCGGGGCTATGATGTCTCTATAGAATTTCAGGCATATATACTGCAGCGGTCCTGTACGGAACATAGTGTGATGGTCCTGTGGACGTACCAGATGGATCATGCCGACGGTATACTGTGAAAGTTTGTTGTTTACATCAAATAATACACTTCCGCTGCAGACCAGGGTCAGTTCGTAATAGGGATGGTAATGCCGCCGGGCTGTATTCTGCTCCAGAAGATATTCATTCTCCCGGTCATTATATTCACAGGTGATCCCGAAGAGCAGCGACTCCTCTACGATCCCTCTGTAATGAATATTGTATAACTCTGGAATCAAGTTCGCCATATTTCTCATCCTCATATTTATCGTTCTTCGTTTCTGCCATATCTGTTTTCATTTTATCATAAACACATGAAAAATACAATCCTTTCAAAGTGTATGATATGGAATAGAATACGAAATTATTGCCTATAATACGATGTTTTTTCTGTCTATTGTACGTTTTTCTGCTGAGTGTTATAATAAAAGCACAATTCCAATCAGCGATAAAAGTATACATGAAAGAGATGAAACCAATGTCCATAACAGATTCTCTCTGCAGTTCCCGCATCATCTCCGGTGACGATGCTCATGCTTTCCGTGATCCTGCTGTAATCTATAAAGATGGTGTTTTCCGGCTGTATTGTACCTATACGGAAGTGGAAGAAACAGGAGATGTATATATGTATACAGTGCTTCTCCGATCCCGGGATCTTGTGCATTGGAGCAAACCGGAAAAGCTGACCCCCAGGGACAAAGCACTCAACTACTCAAGTCCCGGCAACATTGTTGAACATGACGACAGATATGTTATGTGTCTCCAGACATACCCACGGAACAACGGTGAAAAATACGGAAACGAACAAGCACGCATCTTCACCATGACAAGTTATGATCTGGATCGATGGGATGCTCCGCAGCTCATTCCCGTTAAAGGAGAGATCCCCCTTTCGGAAATGGGCAGAATGATCGATCCCTATCTGGTATGGGATGAAAAGTCAGGCGTTTGGAACTGTTTTTACAAGCAGAACGGAATCAGCTATTCTGTATCCCGTGATTTGGTTCACTGGGAATATTCCGGTAACATATCCGGCGGAGAAAATGTCTGCGTTATCCAAAAGGATGGCAGATATTATATGTTCCATTCCCCGGATAACGGTGTTGGCATCAAGGTCTCAGAAGATCTTGTCCATTGGGAGGATACCGGCACAGTGCTCACATTCGGTCAGTCTGTATGGCCGTGGGCAAAAGGTCGCATCACAGCCGGCTTCGTTCTGCCATACGAAGAAGATGGCAGGACGCTCTATCTTTTGTTCTTTCATGGCAGCGGTCCGGAGGATGAAAGCATATATTTTGATACTCACGCCAGCATCGGACTCGCATGGAGCAGTGATCTCTGCCATTGGGAATGGCTTCCGGATTCATGGGGACAGAATCATACATAAAAAAGTAAGAATTATCCATTCTGAAAGATGAGGAATACATGAACAGACATATTTATACATTACATAAACCTGCGGCATGGCACAATGAATTGTGGCGGGAAGCACTTCCTCTGGGCAATGGACTGACCGGTGCACTGGTTACAGGTGCCATAGCGGAAGAGAGCATTCAGTTCAACCGGCATGATCTCTGGCATGGCAATCGTGATGACAGTCCGATTCCGGATATTACGGAAACTTTCCGGAAAATGCGAGAATACATTGATGCGGGAGACTACATTTCCGCCAATCAGGACAATATTATGCAGGCACTGCAGGAGAAAGGCTACAATGCTGCCTGCGAGGGATCGTATCCTTTAGGCTGGCTTGATATGAAATCGGTGCCGGATGGAATGTTCCGCCATTACCGCAGAGGCGTGAATATGCGAACTGCGGAAGCTTTTGTAGAATACGCTGTGAACGGCTGCCTGTATCGCAGAGAAATGTTTATTTCCAGGGACAGCGATATTGCCGTGATCCGTATGTCCGCTGACAACCCTTTCACAACCACCTATGATTTTCGCCTGTTTGTGGAAACCGATGAAAGTATAACTACGGAAAACAGTATCCGCCGCACGGCAAAAGACGGTTCAATGGCAGTTCATGTACAGTTTGCGGGTACATTCTCATCCGTGGTGCATGAAGATAAACTGTCCGTCACCGGGCAGGAATATCTGATTTTTGTCCGCTGTTCTTCCCTGGGTTCTACGCTGGATATGGAAGCAGTCTCCGGCGAAACTTACGATACGCTTCTTCTGAAGCATACGGCACTGCACACACCGCTGTACGATGCTGTGAGTATTGAGCTGGCAGATGATGAAGTATTTGCATCCACCAATGAACAGATGCTTTCGGAAGCCTATGAGGATCAGGTATCTCCTGCTCTTCTGGAGCGTTTGTGGCGTTTCGGCAGATATTTGTTTATTTCCGCTGCTTCCGAAAAAGGAAACCCTGTTCCGCTGTATGGGTTATGGCATGGCGGAGACAATATGCAGTGGTGCCAATATGTGGCAAACGAAAATGTGGAAATGACCTACTGGCATACCATGGCAGGCGGACTTGCCTATTCCATTCCTGCTCTGCTCCGGTACTATACTTCAAAGATCGAAAACTTCCGGGAATGTGCCAGACAGGTCTTCGGAATGAATGGAATCTGGATCTCTGCCTATACGACGCCGGGGGTCGCTGGTCTTTGTGTTCCGGTTGCCGTTATCAGCAACTGGATCAGCTGTGCCGGGTGGCTGTGCAGACATTTCTGGGAATATTACCTGTACACCGATGACGAAACACTGCTGCGGGAAGAAATTTTACCTTTTATGTATGAAGCCGCGCAGTTCTACCGTGATTATGCTGTTCCGGATCACGGAAAAATACGGCTCTATCCTTCTGTATCTCCGGAAAATACACCACTGAATCTGTTCAATCTGCCAACCAAATCCGCCTCCGGGCATCGTTGTCCGGTTGCTCAGAATGCTACCATGGATTTTGCGGTGATGAAAGAGCTGATTACCAATCTGCTGCAGGGAATCGAGATCACTGGGATGTATACGGATGAAGCGGATTCCTTCAGAGATCTGCTGCACGGAATTCCTGCCTATTTTATCAACCGGGACGGTGCGGTACAGGAATGGATGCATCCCGAACTGGAAGACAATTATGCCCACAGACACCTCTCCCACATCTATCCGGTATTTCCCGGTACAGAAGTGACTGCCCACAATGCACCCGTCCTGTTCGAAGCATTCCGTAAAGCTGTCAATCTTCGGGTACTGGGAAGTCAGTGCAACTGGTCTCTGACCCATATGGCCAGTATCTACGCCCGTTTTGGAGAGGGAGAAAAAGCGGCGGAGTGCATGGATATCATGGCAAAAAGCGTTCTGCTGGATTCGCTGTTGACCATTAGCAATGACTGGCGCGGCATGGGTGTTACTCTTGCATGGGCCAATCCGCCGGTACAGTTGGATGCTGTGTTCGGTACGGTCAATGCCGTACAGGAAATGCTGTTCTGCCGACAGAAAGAAGCACTGTCTGTATTACCTGCTCTCCCTGTGAGAATGAAATCGGGTGCCGTATATGGCATGGTATTTCCTGAAGGTATAATCGATATTCTCTGGGATATGTCCGGACGTGTAGAAGTGACTATAACTGCCCGAAGAAACCTTGAAACAAACATTCTGCTTTCTGGAAAAGTAGTAGGACATATCTGTCTTGCGGCTGGCGAAAAAGAAGTGTTGGAATTATATCGCTGACGAAATTTATTTCCATTATAAGTTGAAAGTATTTAATATAAAATACAGAAAGACATATGAGGTAGTATATGGATAATGTACGATTTGGGATTGTTGGACTTGGTAATATGGGTTCCAGCCATCTGAATAATTTATTTTCTGGTAAGATACCAGGTGCAGTTATCGGCGCTGTCTGTGATATAAAGAAAGAACGTATAGAATGGGCAAAAGAGATATGCGGAAATGCTGATATCGGTTATTATACTGAATATAAAGAAATGTTGGTTTCCGGAAGAATAGACGCTGTTATCATAGCAACTCCGCATTATCTTCATCCCATAATTGGTATGGATGCATTTGATGCTGGAATTCATGTGCTCAGCGAGAAACCGATTGGGGTGTATACGAAAAAAGTATATGAATTCATGGACAAGGCAAAAGGACATCCGGAGCTGACATTCGGAATCATGTATAATCAGCGAACCAATGGATATTTTCAGAAAATGAGAGAGATTGTGCAGAATGGTGAACTTGGTGAACTGAAAAGATGTGTATGGTTGATTACCAACTGGTATCGGAGTCAGGCTTATTATAACTCCGGTGGATGGCGAGCAACCTGGGCTGGAGAAGGCGGCGGTGTCCTGATGAATCAATGTCCCCATAATTTGGATCTGTGGCAGTGGATTTTCGGAATGCCCAAAAGAATCTTCGCTACCTGTGCATTGGGAAAGTATCATGACATCGAAGTAGAAGACGATGTAACAGCGATAGCTGAATACGAAAATGGAGCAACTGGTGTATTTATTACTACCACTGGTGAGACTCCTGGTACCAACCGTTTAGAAATCACCGGTTCCAAAGGAAAACTGGTATATGAAGATGGAAATCTTACATATACCAAATTGTCTGTGGATGAAAGAGAATATACTTTTACCAATACAGATGCATTTAGTCAGCCCGGAAATACATCCGAAGTACTCGATATCCCGACTGGAACCGGCGAACAACATATAGGAATCCTCAAGAATTTCACGAACCATATTCTGAATGGAGAACTTATGCTGGCTCCCGGGATGGAAGGAATAAATGGTTTAGCAATTGCAAATGCAATGATGCTTTCTTCCTGGAAAAACGAATGGGTGGAAGTACAGAATGATGGCGAAGAATACTGGTGTTACCTGCAGGAAAAAATTAAAACATCTCGTATCAAAGAAGATGCCGGAATTGTTTATAATACTGAAGGCAGTTACGGAGATAAATAAATTGGAGATCCAGCTGTTCCGGCCTTGGTTTCTCTGCCGCATCAAATATGTGGTCATAAACATTCTCCGGATAAGTAGTAAGGAAAAGATTTATTAAATATAGGCGGTTATATGTACATCAATTATGAATATGATAAAAATCTTGTGAAATGCTGTCCGTCTCCCCGCCAACTGATAATTGAACAGATGGAATTTTATGCTTTTGCACATTTCACAGTCAATACATTCACTGATATGGAATGGGGAGATGGAACAGAGCCGGAATCCATCTTCAATCCCACGGAATTAAATGCAGATCAGTGGGTTGATGCGCTGAAAGCTGCAGGTATCCAAGGGCTGATCCTTACCTGTAAACACCACGACGGTTTCTGTCTCTGGCCCTCTGCATATACTGAACACAGCGTAAAAAACAGTCCATTCCGTAATGGAGCAGGCGATGTGGTTCGTGAAGTAGCTGATGCTTGTTCAAGAGGCGGTATCAAATTCGGTGTATACCTGTCTCCTTGGGACAGAAACTGCCGTCTGTACGGAACGGATGAATATAATGATTATTTCTGCAACCAGTTGACAGAACTGCTGACTCAGTACGGCGATATCTTTACTGTATGGTTTGATGGGGCTTGCGGTGAAGGGCCGAATGGCAAAAAGCAGGTTTATGATTGGGCACGCTATTATGCGTTGATCCGCAAGTTTCAGCCGGATGCTTGTATTGCAGTATGCGGTCCTGACGTGCGATGGTGTGGAAACGAAGCAGGTGACACCAGACCAAGTGAATGGTCTGTATTGCCCACCGGTTTTGCGGCTCCGGATGCAGTGGCTGAAAACAGTCAGAAATCTGATGATACTTCTTTCCGTGAAAAGAAAATCGGCGAAATGGAACGGGATCTGGGCAGCCGTGAATTCCTGCAGGGTAATACTGGACTGAACTGGCGTCCTGCGGAAACCGATACATCTATTCGTCCTGGCTGGTTCTATCATGCACATGAGGATGATAAGGTACGCTCTACTGAAACTCTGCTGGACATCTGGTACCGTACTGTAGGCGGTAATTCCAAACTCCTTCTGAATATTCCGCCGGACAGACGAGGACTTTTCCATGAAGCAGATGTACAAAGACTGCGTGAAATGGGAGAATACATCCGGAAAACCTTTGCTGTGAATCTGGCGGAAACGGCTGTGTTTACAGCAGATCATGATGACGGGTATCATCTGCCCGATGCTCTTGCCGCAGACAATTATGATGCGTATTATAAACCCTTTGACGGCGATAATACAGTAACGGTAACGATAAAACTGAACAGTATGGCAGATGTGAGCCATGTTGTCATCAAGGAACACATTCCCATGAGCCAGCGTGTTGAAAAATATACAATCGAAGCACAGCTTGAAAATGGAGAATGGAAGCAGATCGCATCGGGTACCACCATTGGTTATAAGAAGATAGAACACTTTACATCCGTACATACCGATTCTGTCAGAATCAATATTGTTGATTCCAGAGTATGTCCGATCCTTTCTTTTATCGGTATTTATGGATGAAAGCATATAACCGAAACCATATGCAAAAATACGATAATCATTTACAGAAAAGGAGTTCTCAACATGAAAAAGGCAAACCGTATCATCGCAATCTTGATCTCACTGCTTCTGACCGGCAGCAGTATTCTTTCCTGTGGCACGGCAGAAACCGCGGAAGAAACACAAGTAACCTCTGAAACCATTGCAGAAACAACGGCAATCGAAACAGAACCAGAAACTGAACCGGATCCTTTCGCTGACCGTACCTTACAGGACTCCGTACCCGAACTGGATTTCGGCGGTACTGATTTCCGTTCCATGTCTCAGGATGGTGCCTGTGTACAGGATATCTATGTAGAAGATATGACCGGTGAAGCATTAAACGATGTTATCTATAACCGGAATATTTCCATTTCCGAACGTTTCAATGTGAACATCACAGCCCCTGATGATTTAGCATGGGATGCCCTGGGTCGCAAGGTAAAGGCTACCGTAGCAGCAGGAGATGACGCCTATGATCTGGTTCTGGGGCAGATGGCAGAATCCAGCAGTGCTGCCCTTTCCGGATATTTCCGCAATCTTCTGGAACTTCCCCATTTTAATTTTGAAAATCCCTGGTATCCCAAGTCCATGATGCAGGAAGGACTTTCCACTGTCAATGGAAAATTGTATATGGCTGTCAGTGATATGCTTTTGTCCTATACCACCTATTCCTGGGCAGTTGTTTTTGACAAGGTATATGCAGAAAATTATGGCATTACCGGTGTATATGATATCGTACGGAATGGTGAGTGGACGCTGGACAAGATGATCGAACTGACTGAAGATATCTATACAGACACCAACAATGACGGCGTAAAAGATGAAAATGACTTCTATGGTCTTGCATACAGAGCAGATGGTTGTGGTTTTATTGCTTCTTTGTATGCACTGGGTGTTCGTACAATGGAAGTAAAGGATCAGAAGGCCATAATGACGCTGAACACGGAAACAAATGCTTCTATTTTCGAAAAAATATACAGCATGCTTCAGAAGCCCGGAACGTGTCAGGGCCCTATGAACGGTTTATGGCCCGAACAGATTATGAAAAACGGCAATTCTGTTTTTGCTACTATGAGCCTGTACCAGATCCAGCGCAGTATGCGTGAATACGACAAAGCATTCGGTATCATCCCCCTGCCGAAGTGGAGTGAAGAACAGAAAGAATATTATTCCACCTCCGATGCAGGATGTAACGTAATCACTGTACTTACCACAGCCCAGAACTTAGAAATGATCGGTGCTGTAACGGAAGCACTCAGTGCAGAAAGCTGGCGCAGTGTTATGCCTGTACTCTGTGATGTTGCACTCGGAACCAAGATGGCCAGAGATCAGGAATCTATAGCAATGGTTGACCTGGTTCTGGACAGCCGTTACATCGACTTTGCCTACCTCTATAATGGTTGGGATGGCTGGACCTTCAAGAGTGGCGAATTCATTGCTCAGGAAGGTGTATTTGCAAGTACATATGCCAAGCATGAAAAAGCGGTACAGAACCATTATGACAAACTGCTTAAGTTCTTCTATGAATCGTAAATAAACGATTTATAAGTTGCTTTTCCAATGGTACAACGGTATAATGTATTGGGTACACGATACCGACAGTAAACTATCTGGTATATATGAAATGATGTATAGCATCCATTGTGTATCCATCAATGGATGCTATATCTGTTTAAGAAATACAGGAGTACATAAAAATGACCTCAAGAGAACGAATTTTAACAGCGATCTCCCATAAGGAACCGGATCGTGTTCCGCTGGATCTGGGTTCTACCCCAAGTTCCGGGATTTCCGCAATCGCTTATAACAATCTGAAAAAACACCTTGGTATCCACACCGGACATACCCGGATTTTTGATGTAGTACAACAGGTGGTACAGCCGGAAACAGAAATACTGGATCGCTTTGGTGTGGATGTGATCGATATCGGCCGGGTGTTCAATGAAAACGATACGGACTGGTATGATGTGACACTGGCGGACGGTTCTGTCGGTCAGTATCCTGTATGGTTCAGACCTGAAAAGCAGCCTGACGGAAGCTGGCTGGCAAGAGATAAAGACGGCGATATCATTGCAAAAATGCCCAACGGCGCCTCTTTCTTTGACCAGATGATGTTCCCCTATCTGGATGATTATCCGGACGATTATAAAGATCTGGACAGCTGCATGGGCAAGGTACTCTGGAGTGCATTGGTACACAGTCCGTGGGATCACGCCGGGGAAACCGGATTTTATGACACTCTGCGAGAACGGGTGCTGAAACTGCGGCAGTCTACGGATAAAGCTTTGATGATCACCTGTGGCTGCAACCTGTTTGAATGGGGAACATTCCTGAGAGGGCTGGAAAATTTTCTGATGGATATTTACACAGATGAAGAAAATGTAGAAGCACTTGTGGAGCAGTTGATGATCCGTCATCTGTCCACATTGGAAAAGGTCTGTGAAGCGGTGGGAGATATTGTGGATATTCTTCGGTTCGGAGATGATCTTGGGATGAACAGCGGTCTGTTTATGGCACCTGAAAAATATCGGAAGCTGTTCAAGCCGCACCATACCAGACTGAACGAATATGTTCATGCCCACAGCAGCATGAAAACTCTGCTCCATTCCTGTGGTTCCCTGTATCCCATCATTCCGGATCTGATCGATGCCGGATATGACATTCTGAATCCGGTACAGACCTCGGCCTACCAGATGGATCCGGTGGTACTGAAACGAGAGTTCGGTAAGGATATCACCTTCTGGGGCGGCGGCTGCAACACCAGAACGGTATTGAATCAGTATGCCCCTGCGGAAGTCTACGACTACTGTCGCCGGATGATTGAAATTTTCCATAAAGACGGTGGGTTTGTGTTCAATCAGGAGCACAACATTCTGCCGGACGTACCGCCAGAAAACATTCTGGCCATGTTCCGGGCGGTGGAAGATGCACGCATATAAACAACACATACGCAACGTGCTTTTTTTGCAACAATAACAATATAAAAGGAAAACAGAATTATGAACTGGAAGGATTACGCACCCAAAACCACCAGCCGCCTCAGAGAACGTACAGAGTGGAGTATAACATATACTTTTCATTCCACAGATCTGACCACACCGCGAGTACTGCTCATCGGAGACTCCATCTGTCAGGCTTATAAGGATTATGTAATTGCACAGCTTGAAGGTAAGGTAAATGTGTCCTACTGGGCTTCCTCCAAATGTGTTACCGATCCGGATTATTTCCGGGAACTGGAGCTTATTCTGGATGGGTACCATTATGATATAATCAGCTTCAACAATGGTCTGCACAGTCTTGTCTCCGACAGAACGGAATGGGATGCAGCATATGCCTCTGCCATATCCTTTATCCGTGCTAAACTGCCAGAAGCAAAACTTTGTCTGACCCTGAGTACCCCACTAAAGGATGCCGCTATGACCGCTATCTGTGCTTCTCTCAACGAAACAGTCATCCGTCTGGCGAAGGAGCAAGATTTGGATGTGATAGACCTTTTCTCCGCCATGGATGTTCTGGATCGAGACACCTATTGGGCAGATACATACCATTTCAGTCCAGAAGCAATCATTATGCAGGCAGAAATCCTGTCGAGATATGTTCTGGATCATTTATGAAAAATAGCGGATCCACCGATCATGCAGTTCTGACAAAAAGAAACTGCCCCTTGTAAGATACACGTTATATCTGCTGTAGAACATAGATGAATACTATCTCTATACCGGTGATATGGATTTTCTGCAGAACCGTGCGTATCCGTTCTTCACAGAAATCGGAAAAGCCATTGCAGGTCTGCTGGAGGAAGAAAACGGAAAGCTGTATCTCCCTTTGTCCTCCTCGCCGGAAATCCACGATAACCACAGAGAAGCATATCTGAAGCCCAATTCTAACTTTGACCTTGCTCTGTTGCGGTATCTGTACGGTACACTTGTCGGTTATGCGGACATACTGAACGAGAAAACGGCTGTGGAACACTGGGGGAATATTCTGTTAAAACTGGATATTGCCATAGAAGTATTTGCTGACACCGATGTGGTCATTAACGATCTGTACAGCATAATGGAAAATGTCCCTGCAGAATACTATTCCGATGCAACCCATTTTTATACGCCTAAAGGAACAACGCGAATCGGTGATGCTGTTCTGAATTGTATCTGTCCGCTGTTGGGGCTGCATATCTGATATTGAGGAGAACCAGTACTCTTTCAGTCAATATTGTGTAACTCGACCAGCAGTTTGTATACATGATGCGGATTTTATGATACTATTGTATTATGTAAATCATAACATTGACAGATTCTCAAGATGATCTTACAAAATTACGGTATATTCAGCAGGGCAACTCGGTTTTTATTTTAATATCATATTCAAAAAAACAGAGAACAACAACACAAACAGGAGAACAGGTTATGAACATGGAAAGGTGCGGCATATTCATAAAAAATGCCCGTAAAAATCTCAATATGACACAACAGGCGTTAGGGGAATATCTTGCAGTTACAGATCGTGCAATCTCCAAATGGGAGAGGGGGCTTTCCTGTCCGGATATTGATAATCTGAAAAATATGGCACATTTGTTTCACTGCAGTATTGCGGAAATCGTCAACGGTATAAGGTTAGAAACAACGCAGTCCAGCTACAGACCGACAGAGACTACGGCAGCATCGACTCCCACAGAGGAATATCACAAGGATGTTACAGTCACCTTTGGAAATATTCTCAATCGTTCTATCTCGCCGCTTCTGTTTGGTGATAATCTGGAGCATACACGCGGCTGTATCTTTGGCGGCTTATCTGCCGAAATATTAAAAAATCGAAAATTTATAAGTGAACCTGACCGTTTTGGGTGTGCGCATGATTGGTATCCTGTCGGCACAAGTGCGTATTTTTCTTTTGTAAATATGGGATACAATGGAAATCCATCCTATACAAAACACCATAAAGACCATCGTATGCCGCGCCGTAATGAATGTAATGCACAGAATATCACAAATTTCAAGCCGGGAAGAAGCGGTATCGGTCAGAAGGAACTGTATTTCCGCAAGGATACGGATTATGAATTTGTCTTTGCTGCAAAGGCATTTGAAGAAATGACTGTTACGGTTACACTGCTGGGGGCAGACAGAACTGTATATGACAGCAAAAATATCTCTGTCCAGCCGGGGGAATACCGGGAATATGAAATCATGCTTCACATTCCCAATGAGGATGCCGATGGTTCTCTTGAGATCACTTTTGACTGTGCCGGTACGCTTACCATTGGCGCGGTTTCCTTAATGCCGACCGGCCATTTCCGGGGAATGCGGCGGGATGTGATTGAAAAAATCAAGGAACTGGGTATTACACTTCTGCGGTGGCCCGGAGGTAATTTTGCGGGAGACTATAACTGGAAAGACGGACTTCTTCCCAGAAATATGCGTGCCCCCTATCAGTCATCCTTATGGCTCCATACGCAGCCTCATACAAGCGGTTACGATTTCCATGAATTCAATACAGATGATTTTATCGCTTTATGCCGTGAGATTGGTGCAGAACCTTATATCACTATCAATCCTGCATGGAATACGCCGGTGGAAAACGCACAGTGGGTGGAATACTGCAATGGTGACGAAACAACGGAATATGGCAGGATCAGAATGGAACGGGGATACAAAGAACCTTACAATGTTCAGTTCTGGGGGCTTGGGAATGAAGCCGGTCATGGACATATGGAAGGACCAAATGTGCCGGAAGAGTATTCCAAGGTGGTTCATGAACACGCTGTCCATATGCTGAATGTTTCGCCGAATCTGATTCTTCTCTCGTCAGGATATTATCCGGATATGAACTGGGTAAAGTATGCAGCCAAACCTCTTTCGGATGTGTCGTCTGTGATTTCCCTCCATAATTATGTCCTGTTTCCCGATTTCGCAGATCCCGCCAAACGGAAAGAACACTATAATCAGGTTGTCAGCAGTGTGGAAAAGGATTTTCTGCGGATTGTCAGCTCTACAAGAGAACAGCTGGCTGATGACAGAATCAAGATTTCATTCGATGAATGGAATGCGTATCATGCCTGGTTCCGGCGGGGCAGTGTATGTGAAGGGATCTTTACTGCATCTATGCTGAATATGCTGTTCCGGAATGCGGATGCTCTTGGCATCATCATGGCGTGTCACTTTGAATCTGTCAATGAAGGGGCACTGCAGGTATATCCGGATCGTGCCGTGCTGTCTCCTACCGGTCAGGCTATATCGCTGATGAAAGAACATATAAACGGGATGATCTGTGCCATGGAAGAGGACATTGTTGCCACCCGAAAGCATTCGATTATTACCTGCACTTTGCTGAACCGATCTTATGATAAGTCCAAAAAGTTCAGACTTGAGAACTGCGGAAAACCAATTTCAAGTGTGCTCTATTCTTCAGAAGACATTGTTCCCAATACAGAATTTGAAATCCATGAATTGCCGGTTTTCTGGCAGGATAATTATGCAGAAGTGACCCTGCCGCCGCACAGTATTGCATCCATACACATGGAAATTCTGCAGGAGAACTTGTGAAAATACTATATTAGAGACAACTTACTTATGACAAGATATGAATGAGTAAAAGCAGCCATTGCTCACAAAAACACAGGTGCCGTCCCCAGTTGTATCCATCTGGCAGAAGATGGACTGCAGTTGTATTCCCAGAGACTGTATGACCAATACACAGATGAAAACCTGCGTGCGCTCTGTGAGACAGGGAAAATTTCCAAACATCACGCCATGTACTACGGCATGGGAAATCATGTGCTGACTGTCGGGTGTACCTGGTGAGGATGGCACGATGTTCCGGCAGACTATTTTGCGGAAGAAACACCGGACTATCTACCCAAGACCATCGGTTACGGCAGCTACAGTATAATATACCCATGACTCATTACACAGCCATGGAAAACGTTCTTGAACAGCTTGACAAATAGCTCTACCGATAAACTTATTTTCAGGAGGTAATTAGTATGCATATCAATAAAAACTATGGGTATACCCCGGATCAGACATACGTGATGCTCAACGATGCTGAGACCCGCTTTACAGCACTAAGCGACTCCTCTGACGCAGCATACTGGGTTGATTTCCGTCTTGATGCCCCGATCGAGGACTCCTACATTATGATTCCCGGCTGTGCCTACAATGGAAACCGCTTCCAAACCGTTATGAGAAACTATCCGCCCATGTATACCGAGGAAGAGATGGGCGTTGACGTTCCGGTGCGTATGACGTGTGTACCTGCCCTCGCACCGGAAGGCGACTCGTTCATGGATGTTACCACGGGCGACATGGCTCTGCCTTGCGTATGCGTCTTACGCAAATCGAAAAAGCAAGCATTCATGCTGTTCTTCGAGCAAGGGCAGCATGGGCTCAATCACGGTGTCACGTTGGAACAAACGGGAGACGAGTTGTTGATCCGTCTTCGTGCCCCCGCAAAACGTCGTTTGGTATACCGTTGGTTCAACGGCTATCCATCTCAAAGGGAGGTGCCCTCAGCCGATACACCGCTCAATGTAACTAAGGGAGATGAAACAATTATCACGCACCATGTCTTTACCTTTGAGTGTGAGGACATCCCTGCGCTCTTCCGAGCATTTTTCGAAAAGCGTTCATTACTTTATTCTGCCGGTGCTCATGCCAACCTCCCGTTCTCTCACTTCTTTAAATTGGCCGAAGCGGAACACAATGAGACGCATTTCAATGAAAAAGAGGGATACTATGCTATGCAGCCGATTGGCAGCAGAGGAGACATACCGTTCGCCCAGTGGCAGGCCGGATGGGTCGGCGGTGGAATGATTTCGCTGCCGCTGCTGTGTGAGGGCGATGAATTGACGCGCGAACGTGTCGTACAGTCACTTCACTTTATCGCACGATGGCAGAGCAAGGCCGGCTGGTATTACGGCATTGTCGGAAATGGTAAGGTTTATCACGACTGCTTCTCGAATTACGAAGGAAAGTACAATATGCTCATGGTGCGGAAACATGCTGATTTGACTTATTTCGTATTCCGACATATTGAGGCAATGCGCTGTCTCGGCATGGAAGTACCTGAGGATATTCTGCAGAGCGCAATCATGGCGGCACAGGCGCTCAAAGGCGTGTGGGAAAAATACGGTCAGATCGGTCAGTTTGTCAATGCCGAGACGGGAGAGATCCTTGTCGGCGGTTCCACGGCCGGAGCGATCACACCAGCGTCGCTTTGCGCAGCTGCTAAAATCACGGGAGACAAACGCTTCCTTGAAACAGCACAGCAGATTGGTGCGTATTTTGAGGAAACTTCTCTCCGCGTCGGTTATTCCACCGGAGGCCCCGGAGAGATTCTCGCCGCTCCGGACAGCGAAAGCTGCGCTGGATTGGTGGAAGGTTTTACTGCTCTGTGGGAAGCTGACGGCTCGGAGAGATGGCTGGAATGCGCACGTGAGGCTGCCCATATGCTGTCGAGCTGGGTTGTAGGTTACGATTATGACTTCCCACCCGAAAGCAGATTTACAAAAATGGGAATCCACAGTGCAGGCAGTGTCTGGGCAAGTGTACAGAACAAGCATGCGGGCCCCGGCATGTGTACAGCGGGCGGTGGTGCGCTTTTGAAATTATATCGGGCAACGGGTGACCCACTCTACCTTGAACTCATGAACCGTATTGGGCACTTCATTCCGCAGACGGCCTCGTACCCTGAACGCCCAATGTTTACTATGCAGGGTCCCCCGCTGAGACCCAGTGAAATATGCGAGCGCGTGAACCTGTCCGACTGGGAAGGTGCTCATTGCGTTGGGGACGCCATCACCGGAAACAGCGTCTGGCCGACGGCCGCACTGGCACTGACATGGCTTGAAACGCCAGGCGTTTATGTGGATGCAGATAAAGAACTTATCTGCGTTTCGGATCATGTCAACGCATGGTTGGAGGATGGAAAAGTAATAATCGAAAATCCCACATCTATCCCGGCAACCGTTAAAGTGATGATCGAAACGGGTGAGGACAGAAAGCGTCCGCTGGGATTGATTTGGCAGGATAGATTTATTCGCATCTGCGTGGAACCTGGTGAAACAGTAAGAGTGGAGTGACTGCACAGAGGTTTTGTTCATTCCGACTTTCCATGGGAGATCCGACAAGACTGTGGTGCTGGTCCCAGATCACGCTGGAGGAAACCGTGAATGCGGTACTGTAAACACCGATAACGAAAGAAGCAGTTTCGGAATTCAAAATCAAAGCTGCCCATCAAACCGGAATCTTCAGTCAAGGTGTAATACAAAAATAGTATATATGGAGGAACAGGGTTATGAAAGATATGAAGAGATTATTGAGTATTCTGCTGGCGATATTGATGTTCGGCAGTTCTTGTTCTCAGAAAACTGAAACTGAAAGTGAAAAGGATACTGCTGCGGATTCTGCATTGATCAGCACTGAAACACAGCCTGCTGAACCGATGTGGCTGGACAATCTGCCGAAAGATCTTGACTATGACGGAATAGAAGTCAACATTGCATATTACGATTTGTTCTGTACAGCAGAACTTGTGGCGGAATTGACGGGCGAAGTGGTTGGGGATGCCGTTTATGAACGTAATCATAATGTTGAAGAGCGTCTGAATGTTAAGCTGAACATGATCAACTCCGGTGCGGACTGGGGGGGCACAGCATCGTTTGTGCGAAATCTTACCACTTCGGGCGATTCCACATTTGATTTTGTGGATGCGTTTCAGGCGACTATGACCGGCTTAAGTACGGATGGAACACTGGCAAACCTTGCAAAATCACAATACCTGGAAGTTGAACAGCCTTGGTGGGCAACGGATTATATCAATGAGATGCGTATCGGAAATCAATCCCTGTTCTGTATTGCGGGTGCTGCGAATCTTGGTATGACAGACAATATGAGTTGTATCTATTTCAATAAGTCAGTGCTGAACAATCATTCCGATGGTTTGGGGGTGGATGTTGACAGTATATATCAATTGGTTCTCGAACAAAAGTGGACATTGGAACGTATGTATACGCTTGCGAGTTCTGTATATGTAGACACTAACGGCAATGGCGAATATGATAACGAAGATACGTATGGAGGCGGATCCATCACCGGTAATCACTCATGGCATCTCTTTATTGATGCCGGCGGTCGGTTTACCAGACGTGATGCCGAGGGAATTCCAGTTTTGTGTGCAGGAGATGAAAAAAACATCAATATCATGGAACAGATCGCTGCCATGTACAGTAATCCGAATGTTTATTATGCGGAATCCTCGGAAAACGGTCTGAACGAGTTGATTGTGATGTTCACTAAAGATCAGTTGCTGTTTAAGACGGGATTTTTTCAGGATGTTGTAAAAATGCGTGAGATGGAATCCCAATACGGAATTCTGCCGTGTCCCAAATACGATGAAATGCAGGAAAGATATCTGTCTCTGATTCATGACTGCGGAACCATGTTTGTCGTTCCTGCTTCCTGTAAAGATGTTGATTTTTCCTGCACTATACTGGAAGCAATTGCAAGTGAAAGCTATAGAATCGTAACACCCGCATATTATGAAATTGCCCTGAAAACAAAATATATAAGCGATTCTACTTCTGGAAAGGTTATTGATATGATTCAGCAGGGTGCGACATCCGATTTCGCTTATATTTTCAACGGTGACTTCGGTTCTCCGATGAATGTTCTTGTCAGTGAGGTGTTGCTGAGTAAATCGAATACTTATGCTTCAAGGTGGAGCAGAATACAGAAAAAGTCGGAAAATGGACTGCAGAAATTGCTGGAGGCTTATACAGGTGAGTAATGTATCCGGCTACTAAAATACGATCAGGGTGAACAGTTTCAATCGTACGAACTTTTGCCGGCAAAGCTGCGAGTGGGAACATAGGCAATATGTCTGTGTGAAATTTTAGGTATTTTTTAACTACAGGAAACCTCTAAAATTTAGTTCCCAGTATTCGTTTTTGCGATTCAAAGTCGAAAAGATGAAACAGAAGCGGCGAATCGCGTACCAAACTCCAATTTCACGCATAAAACGGGGTGGTAAGCCCCATAATTTGCGGCTGTTTACCGCAAAAGGGTACAGTTATCCCTTGGCAAGCTCCTTCCGTTGTATAATAGAATAGCGACAAAGATTATACACAAGATTCGTCAGCCCGATGTTGAATGCCGCACGGCGCAGTCCAATGGAGCGTACTGTCAAGCCGTTCATAGACATGGTCATAAAACCGAAAACGTGTTCAATCCGACAGCGAATCTTGGATTTCCGGCGGTTATTCTCTTTCTGTTCAGCGGTCAGGGGCTTGCTGCGATAGCCTTTTTCGCAGACTTCGTTTTTGACATGCTCCGACAATTCTTTGCCAACATAGGCACTGTCTGCATACGCAGCTTCGTCCTTTTCATTGAAGAAATCTTCAAATTCGTTGCTGTCATGCACGTTGGCAGAAGTAACTGCATACTCCAGAATCAGCTTGCTGTCAGAATCCACCTTGACGTGATCCTTATACCCGAAATGCGTTTCATCCCCTTTTTTCGTCCATCGGGCATCGGTGTCCTTCTGATACATCTTATGCGGTTTCTTTTCCCAATCCTCGGGAATTTCGCCGTCTTTGATCTGCTTGTTCTCATCTCGGCTGTTCCTCTGACGGGGAGCATCTACAAATGTTGCGTCCACAATTGTACCCTTGTGCGTGATGATTCCGCGTTCCTCCAGCATTTGGTTGAACTGCGAAAACAACGCATCTATGATACCTGTTTCCGTCAATGTGTTACGGAACAGCCAGATTGTCTTTGCATCGGTACTTTTTCTCCCAAAGAAAGTCCGAGAAAACGCTGAAAGCTGATTCTGTCTGTGATCTGATACTCGGTCTGTTCGTCCGAAAGGTTGAACAGTCTTTGCAGTACCAGCACCTTGAACATCATTACGCTGTCAAAAGGGGGACGTCCGGCACGGCTTTTGCGTTCCTTTTTCAGACCTCTGTTCAGCGTTGAGCGAAAACTTTCAAAATCGATGATTTTCAGCCTTTCCAAAGAATCTCCAAGTTTACTCAATCTTTCGAGCTGTGTTTCTTATGCTAACAGGCTGATTTGCATGCTTTTTCTCCTTTTATCGCTGACTTTTCCCTAATTATATCATGAATTATATATATTCTGTTAAAAATCTATGAACTCAAGTTTGGCGGTGATATCCATTTCAGGATGATATCTGTTTTGTTGAATTTTTAGAGGTTGCCTTATGGGAACTGTTTTTAGAGGTTCCTTTGAGGTAATCGTCATATCCGGAGATTTATTCGACTGTTTGAAAGGAATTTATCATGACACCATTTTGGGTATTACAGAAAGAAAAAGCACCTGCATTTGTCACCATGACAGATGAACATCTGATTCTGGAAAACCGGTACATCAGACGTATACTGAACAGATACACAGGAAAAACGATTTCCATTACCGATGGAGATGGAGCCGAAGCACTGACCGGCTCCGTTCAGGAGGGGATGGTAACAGTAAACGGAATCTGTTACGCCATCGAGGGCCGTCCTGAGATTCACATACATGAAGAAAATTATACGGAAAAGAAATTCAGTTACACACCAAAGCCATACAACACCCATCCATATCCGTATCCTGCACCGGGAAAGATGGTGGAACTGGTGTATCCCCGCTGTACAGTGGATATCCGGATCGTTTATGAGATTTTCGATGATATGCCGGCCATCCGTAAATCGCTTTATGTAAAGAACAACAGTGATACCGTGATCACCATCGACGTTGCGGAAACCGAAACGCTGCACCTGAACGACACCGGAAAACTGCGACTGTATCTGGAAACAGATTATACCGGAAGCAATATGTACGGTTTCTCCTGGAACACTTCTTTGTTCCGTGAAGGCAATATTGTATCTGCACGGTTTGATATGGGACCGGATTATGATCTGCAGCCCGGAGAGACATTTCGGGGAATGCAGGTGTATGAATTGTACTGTCAAAGCATCTGTTTTGACCATCGCATGAACGAAGTACAGAATATGTATCGCCGAGTAGCCCCATGGGTATGCGAAGCACCGCTTTTCATGCATCTGATCTCCGATGACAGTCAAGTTCTTCGGGACACGGCAGATATACTTTCTGATATTGGATATGATATGATCATACAGTCCTTTGGTTCAGGTATCAATCTGGAAAGTGAAGATCAAGTGTACATTGACCGGGTAAAAAGCGACTATGATTATGTACACAGTAAAGGATTGACAATCGGCGGTTATACACTGGCGATTATACGAGATTACCAGCCCATGAATCATGATTGTGCAACCAATGGAGATCATACTAAAATTTCCCGCTGTTTATGTACAAAATGGTCGGAAGGATACTGGAAACAGATCCTCTCTTTCCTGGAGAAAACCGGTTCGGACTTCATTGAAATCGACGGACCGTATCATTTCAATACTTGTACTGGGAACCAGCCCGGCCAGACAGAACATCTGCACAAGGGGTTTGCGGATAGTCGGTATTCCCAGTGGTTGAAATCCACCGTGGAGATCTATACAAAGATGCGTGAGATGGGTATCTATATCAATGCGCCCGACTGGCTGTATCTCTCCGGCACAAATAAATGTGGGGTGGGATATGAAGAAATCGGATTCAGTCAGCCCCGCAGAACCCAGCTTCTGCTAAACCGGATTTACAATTATAAGGGAACATATCATAAGATTCCGTCTATGGGATGGGGATTCCTGCCAATAGAAGAGTATCACGGCGGCGGAAATATTGCAAAATTTGAACCTCTGACGAAAAACCTGGCTGAATATGACTGGGCACTGGCAGAAGCGGCCGCCTCCGGTGTGTGGCCCTTTGTACGGGGAAAACAACTGTATGACAGTGAACTATGCCGTAATGTAGTAAAATACTGGACAGACGTGATCCGCAAACATAAAACCCTACTGAACTCCAACACAATCCATGTATATCCGCCGAAAGCTACGGAAAACCTGAACATTGCTGAAGATATCGATGTAATCCTGCAGGAAAACCACACAACCCGAGATAAGATGTTCCTGATGGTATGCAATCAGACACCGGAAAAACGCACCCAAACTTTGATCTTACCTGTATTTTATACAGGTCTTACCCACTTGAATCATCCGCACACAGCACCTTTATCCGGCAGCTTTGATGCTGTGGAAATTCCCAGTTTTGGTTCATGGCCGCCATCCTATCCTGAAAATATGGAAAATCTTTTGGAAGAATCCGTCCCTGCTGAAGACAGCGGTGTACATATGGCACTGTTCGAACATGATCTGCCGGAAAAACGGACGGAAGCCGTAATCGATACAAACGGTAATCTGCTTCTGACGGTAACTCTGCCACCCTTCAGCTATACATACTATGTAGGATATGCAGCAGACGATGCACCAGAAGATCCGATTTCCGTACCAGAAGGGAAGCCTTTCGGATACAAGGCCGAAGATGTTTTTCATCTGGCTGCCGATACTGTATGTAAAATCAATTTTACAGCAATCGAAACTGCTGACTCGGTTCCGAGGATTCTGGCTGCCCTGGGATTGCCGGAAAACTTTGATGGCAATCAGGTGGTACTACGCCGGAAGAGTTATGCGCAGATTCACGACATGATTTCCGAACGCTATCCGGATAAAGCGTCGGATCTGTTCTTCGCCCTGGCACATATCGGAATTCACACAACATCCGATCTTGCCATACCGGAGGACGAGGTTTGGATATTAAAAAAATAAAAGTAACAAGTCCACCATATTATATCCTTACGAAATGTCCCACGGCAGAACGTGTATGTACAATAAGAACGTGCCGCTGTATCCCTTCGGCTTCGGTCTGTCCTATACGAGTTTTGCATACTCTGACCTGACTGCCGATCGGAATACTGTTTCGGTACGTGTTAAAAATACTGGTGACCGTGCCGGTGATGAGGTTGTTCAGCTGTATTTTGACAGCACCTGTCTTGATAATCAGCCGATGTTCCGTTTGGTTCGCTTTAAGAGAATCACTCTTGCGGCAGGTGAGGAGCAGACCGTTGTCTTTGATTTGGATGATCGCTGCTTCACTCTGTTCTCTGATGAAGGTAAGGAAATCTTTGTCAGCGGTACCTACAACGTTTATGCCGGCGGATCGCTGCTTATGGAACGCAGTCTTGTACTTGGGACTACCCCCCTGTGTCTGGAATAAGTTGACGGTTTGAAAAAAACATTGAACATATCACATCACTTGTGCAGAGTATACGTACCGAATTTCCGTGCCAACGCTTCCATTTATCGCAGGCGACTTTGTTCCGTTATGGAAATGCAAAAATCAAGAAATTTGTGCGCCTGTCATCGACGCATTAAAGAATGTCTGCAGTGAATCGAACAGTGCTTTTGTGGAAACAGATGGGTTGGAGTCCAATCATGAGGGCGGTTGTCCCCATCCGTTTGGCTGGGTTGATGACATACACTTCTGCCGTCGGGCGATTTATCGGCTTGGTGAACGGTATTTTACCGCATATCAGTCCATCTTGAATTCTTAGTGACATAACAAAACAGAAAGGAAAATCATGAATTATAAAAATTTTTTACAGCCTCCAAAAGGATATGGAGAAGTCGCATTTTTCTGGTGGCACGGAGATGTGATCACAAAGGAAAAGCTGCTCTGGATTCTGGATCAACTGGAAGATCATCATATGAGTGGTCTACAGATCAATTATTGTCACAGCGACAGCGGATTGACCATGGAAAGCGATCCTTCTCCCTTTACAGAGGAATGGTGGGGTCTTGTTGTATGGTTCCAGAAAGAAGCGCAGAAACGCGGTATGTCCATCAGTCTTTCGGATTATACTCTCAGCGCACCGGGACAGCAGAGCTATACAGATGAAGTACTAAAAAAACACCCGGAACTGACCGGACAGATGCTGATGCTGGAGGATGATGCACATCCCCTGAACCCGGTTTTCTATGATACGGAACTGCTTGGAACGATACCGGCTGGGAAAGTCTGGCGCGTACATAAACCGTATTCTCTGAATCCGATGGCAGTAGGAAGCGGTGAAGCGATTACAGATGAATTTTTTGGCGCTTTTGAACGGCATATGCCTGGTGAAGGCGGTAAGGGTTTGAATTTCTTCTTCTCCGATGAACTGGCTTTCAATGTACGTGGAAACCTGTGGTGCGATGATTTTGCCGAAGTGTTCCTGCAACGAAAAGGATATGATATCCGGACAAAGCTGGAAGATCTGTTTAGCGATACAGGAGACGCGGCTGTCAAAACCAAACTGGATTATTACGATGTGATTGTTCAGCTCTCTGAGGAACGCTTCTTCCAGGTGGTGTATAACTGGCATGAACAGCGCGGCATGATCTTCGGGTGCGACCACGGCGGCCGGGGATATGATGTCACAGAATTCGGCGATTATTTTCGGACACTGCGGTGGTATCAGGGACCGGGGAACGATCAGGCAAATCTTTCCTCCAGCATCACAAGATCCAAAGTGAGCAGTTCTGTTGCCCATATGTACGAAAGACCCCGTGTCTGGTTGGAAGGGTTCCACTCCAGTGGATGGCAGACTTCCTCGGCAGATCTGGCAGATGCCATCTTCCGGAGCTTTGCGCTCGGTCACAATCTGCTGTCCCTGCATGGTTTGTATTACTCTACCCACGGCAGCTACTGGGAATGGGCGCCGCCGTGCAATCACAACCATATGCCCTATTGGCAGGAGATGAAAACCCTGCTCGGCGGAACAGAACGGCTGAGCTGGCTCCTGAGTCAGGGGAAACACTGCTGCGATGTGGCCGTCGTATATCCGGTTGCCGCCATGGAAGCTGACCCAGTACTGGGACGGGAAGCTGTTGATTGTGCATTTTCCTCGGCGGAGTTTCTGTACTCTCATGGTGTGGATTTTGATTATATCGACTTCCAGAGCATAGAACGCAGCCGTATTGAAGACGGATACTTGAAGGTAGCGGGAGAAGCATATCGTACCGTTATTATCCCCAATATGCGTGCCGTCCGTTTTGATATGCTCGCAAAACTTGCCGCATTCGCAGAGCAGGGCGGAAAGACAATCATCATCGGGGAATCTCCGATCTATTCTGACCGGATCAGCGGCCGTGATCCCCTGCTGGACAAACACGTGGCAGATATTCTGGCAAAGCATGAGAAGATACAGCGGATTGAGGAATATTACGATGAATATTTCCAGTGCGAGACGCCGGACATTCTGTTCCCGGAAACTGTAGAAAATCCGTATTTCCTCCACAGAAGAATTGATGGCGAAGACCTGTATTATCTGTATCATGTACCTGCCGGAACGGAATGTGGGTTCCGGACAACCGGGAAGCCGATTCTTCTGGATCCTTTTACCGGGAAACGGTATGCCATCACTGCATATCATTCTGACGGCGTCTACACCTACCTTCCCATGATAGATCGTTTTGCCGGTCTCATGCTTGTGCTGTTTGTGAAGGATATGAAAGAAGACGACATCCCTGTATTCGAAGAACAGTCCGGTATCACAATCGACTTTACCGGAGAGTGGGCCTGCGAACTGGTTCCCACCATGGACAATACATACGGGGATTATCGCCTGCCGGTTACGGAAGAAAAGACAATCGGTGCGGAAGCACGGGACTTTGCCTACCGCTTTGAGGGGGATGCATCCTGGTCGCAGGCGGTATATTCCTATGCACCCTATCTTTATCTTTGCAACACACCCATTCCAGAGGAAGAACTTCAGACACTTGAGAAGCCGGATGACCGTTTTGTGCCTTATTCCTTCTCCATGCGCTATGGCATTCCCGGGGATGCAGGCAGTCAAAGCAGTTACCATGGTCTGAAAGGAAAGGTGTCCGATGATTTTCTGGGACTGGGCAAAAAACGGGTTACCCATTGCGGCAGTTCCAGTGTTTACGAGGGGGATGGGCCATATTACATCATGGGCTTTGTCCGGCTGACCGAACGTCAAAAGGTATATCTGCAAAGCGGCGAACTGAAACCGGACAGAATCCGGATCGATCATAAGCTGGTAGAATCCGATTCTCTGGTTCTAGAAGCCGGACTGCATCAGATTCTTCTGGAATACTCCGTCAGCGGCAGAACCCATTTTATCCTAATGAAAACGGACAAGTCCGATTTCGTGCAGAATATGCCGCTGGCCATGCAGTGGTATGAAAATCCCGATGTGATCCCGTTTGTTCCGCAGCCGTGGCATGAAGGAAAAGCATGTGAATTCCGGTTTACCGCACCGCCCGGTACAGAAGCTGTGATGATGCCGGATGTGTTCAGTACTGTCAGAGATACAGAAGGCAATGTATGGCACCGCAGTGGGAACACCTATGATTCGGATGTCGTACATCAGAGAAGCCGGACGCTTATTGCTGAGGTTCCGGGAAGTTCTGCAGAACTCGGCCCAGCGCTTATCCAAGATCCGATCCGTTTTATCTGTGGTCAGGGTATCATGAATGTGGATCTTCCGATTGAAGAACAGGGCCTGAAGCATTATTCGGGCGGTATCCGGTATTGTAAAAGCATCTCTTTGACGGACGCTTCCGGTACTGTGTGTCTCCGGTTCCCTGCGTTGGACTGTGCCGCTGTTGTATTCGTAAACGGCATAGAAGCGGGCGTCCTGTTTGCCCCGCCGTATATGCTGGATATTTCAGAGCAGATCAAACCCGGCGAGAACCGGCTCGAAATTATTGTGCACAATACTTTGCGTAATCATATGCGGACGATACCAACGCAGTTTTTGCGGAGATGAGTATGTGTTGGAATGATCACCTGACTAAGACTGCCCTTTGAGGAGTATACTCTCAAGAAGAAGTTTTTATGGGAAAGTAAGGAGTAAGAGAATGCGTATTATTCCCAAACAAGGGGTCTGTGACCCACATATCCATATTTTCAACGGCAAAGCCTATATGTTCTCGACCCATGACAGAGGACCTGAAAACACCGGATTCTACATGGATGACTGGCGTATCTTCTCCAGCGATGATCTGCTGAACTGGAAATTGGAATACACTTTCCGTCCGGAAGATACTTTTCTGGGGACCTGTGACGAATGTTATGCCACCGATGCAGCCGAGCGGAACGGGAAATACTATCTGTATTTTTCAAAAGGACAACAGTGTACCGGCGTTGCAGTCAGCGAAAACGGTCCTGCCGGTCCCTACAAAGATGCGCTGGGCAAACCGCTTCTTCCTGACGGTCTTGCGGATACTGCTTCTTATGACCCTGCCGTATTTATTGATGACGATGAGAATCACACCCCCTACATTCTATGGGGCTACACCTGCTTTGGCAAACAATACTACATTGCCCGGCTGAATGAGGATATGATTTCTCTGGCAGAGGAGCCTCGTCCTGTCACCATCGAAAATACATGGAGTGGAAACGATGCTCCATGCCTGACCAAACGGAACGGTGTGTACTATCTCAGCAGCCACAGATCATTTTATGCAACTTCTGATAACATTTACGGTCCGTATACCTACCGTGGGACATTCTGTGAAGAGGCCTATGTGGATCACGGTACATTCTTCAACTACCATAACCAGACCTATTTCACCTATGGTGTACCGGAAAACTGGGGTGATGAAAATATGAACCGGTATTACCGTACTGCCAAGATGATGTATGCCCACTACCGGGAAAACGGCGAGATCGTCATCGATGAATTCATACAGAAAATGGGCGTTGGCCATTATGATGCATCATGGGATGAAATCAAGGGAGAATGGTACTTTGCCGCATCCGATGGAATCAT
>JAFQGY010000156.1 GCA_017415325.1 Clostridia bacterium | reverse complement strand
TTCTTCTTCGGTTTTGCTTATAATCTCATAGGCTGATTCCGGATCTTCTTCCGTTTCATATTTCCCATAATAATCATCCGCTTTTATTTCTGCCTTTCTGCGGTCGTCATCAATGGCTCCCATAGCGGACTGCGGCGGCAGAATGGTTGCCCGTTCCACCATGGAAGGTCGCCCTTTTTCATCCAGAAAACTGATCAGCGCTTCCCCTGTTCCCAGTTCCATAATGGCAGTTTCCGTGTCGAAACGGGGATTGATCCGGAAAGACTGTGCCGCTGCCCGGATTGCCTTCTGTTCTGCCGGTGTGTACGCCCGCAGTGCATGCTGAACCCGGTTCCCCAGCTGTGCCAGTACCGGATCGGGAATATCGGAAGGCTGCTGGGTAATAAAGTACACTCCCACTCCCTTGGAACGGATCAGCTTCACCACCTGTTCCACCTTTTCTCTGAGACTCTTGGGTGCACCGGAGAACAGCAGATGGGCCTCATCGAAGAAAAACACCAGCTTCGGTTTCTCCGGATCTCCTGCTTCCGGCAGTTCTTCAAACAGCTCCGCCAGCAGCCACAGCATAAATGTGGAATACAGCAGCGGAGTCTGACTCAGTTTCGGGCAATGCAGTATATTGATGTATCCACATCCGTTATCATCTGTCTGAATCCAGTCGGATAACTGAATATCCGGTTCTCCGAAAAACAGATTTCCTCCGGCATCTTCCAGCTGGAGCAGTGCCCTTTGGATTGCGCCGGCAGACTGCTTGGAAACATTCCCGTATTCGTTCCGGTATTCATCCGCATGATCTGCCACATAGGATACCATTGCCCGCAGATCCTTCAGATCGATCAGCAGCCAGCCTTTTTCATCCGCTACCCGGAATACAATGGTGAGTACACCGGTCTGGATTTCCGTCAGCCCCAGAAGTCTGGAAAGCAGTGTCGGCCCCATTTCGGTGATGGTGGTCCGGACCGGATGACCGCCCTCGCCGTACACATCCCAGAACCGTACGGGGTAGTTTTTATACTGAAAACTCTCCCTGTCAATTCCAAGTCCATCCAGTCTGCTTTCAATATTTTCATTGGCTTTACCGGCTTTCACACATCCTGCCAGATCGCCTTTGATATCCGCCAGAAATACCGGCACACCCAGATCCGAAAAAGATTCCGCCATCACCTTCAGTGTAATGGTTTTCCCGGTACCGGTAGCGCCTGCAATCAGTCCGTGTCTGTTGGCCATGGAAGGCAGAATATACGACTCCACCTCTCCCTTGCCGACCAGAATTTTCCCGTCTTTTAACATAAAACTGTCCTCCTTTGCATACATCATAACATCACTGAAAAAATTATAACAGTGCCCTCGGGAAAAGTCAACCGATTCTTTCAGATTTATATAATTCCCACAGATTTTTTTATTCTTTACGATGTTTCTTCGGAGAAAATAGTTGCATTTCCGGTACAACCATGGTATAATGAGCCAAAACAGAATCCTGAAAACAGATGCAGGGGAGGCACATGATGTCAAAAATCCAAAAACTGACAGAAGCATTCCGGAATCCGGACAGACGTTATGCCGTATATCAGATCATCCATGGCGGAGCATCTGACAAAACCAGAGCTGCCTATTACGATGAAAGATGGTTCGGCGGGATCGTGGGAAATGTAAATTATCCTATGGATTTTCCGGACAATCCGTCCATCTGGGACAGCGCTGCAGGCGGTATCCGGGAATATATTTCCCGCGGCATGTATACCTGGCTGTACGATGAAAAAGGCTACCCATCCGGTACTGCCGGCGGATATGTCACCGAAATGCATCCGGAATATATCGCCTGTGGATTGTACTGTTATGACTACTGGCGCAAAATCGGTGGTCCCAGTGTATACAGAGCAGACGTCCCCGGCGACAAACTCTGGAAAGCTGTATTGATTCCGGCAGACGGAGGAGATCCGATTGATGTGACCCACTGTCTGAACGAACGGAATGTATTGTATGTGGATGTCCCGGCCGGCAGTTTCTATCTGTTCATGATGAGCATACGCCGCCTGTTCGATGGTACCCACGCAACAGAAAGTTACAGTGAACCCCGAAACTATATCAGTCTGTCCGATAAAGCCGCCACAGAAGCTTTTCTTGCCTGTACCCATGAAAAATACAGGGAAGTGCTGGGAGATCAGTTCGGCAAGGGTGTGCTGGCCATGTTCACGGATGAACCCTCTCTGATTTCCTGGAATATCCGGAAGGGGGTGTTCCCGATTCTGCCCTGGCTGGACAGTTATCCGGACGATTTTGAAACCAGATACGGATACGAATTCTTCAAAGCATGCGTAGCTGTGGTCACAGGCCGCGGACTTGAGGTTACCAAACGCCGCTGCGATTTCTGGGAGTTTATCGCCGATACTGTGGCAGACGGCTACTTTGGCACCATCCAGGACTGGTGTCATGCCAACGGACTGAAATCCTCCGGACATATGCTGGAAGAAGAACGTCTGCAGGCCCATGTCTATAACTACGGTTCTTTTTACCGCAGCATGAAGCGCTTCGACTGGCCCGGTATTGACCAGCTGCAGACCGAAACCGGTGCCCTCATGAACGACGGAGCGATCCCGATTGCCCGTTTTATCGCTTCTTTTGCAGACATAAACGGCGAACATGAAGTTTTCACAGAATTCTCCGATCACTGTGTCAGAGAACGTGGGGAGATTGCCGGACTGGACTGTTATTATGGTTCTGTCAACTGGCATCTTGCCATGGGCGTCAACAACTTCACCAGCTATTATTCCTGGAACGGCCTCACCAAGGAAGAAATCGCTGCATTCAATCACTACACCGCCCGTTCCGGATATCTGCTGCGCCAGGGATGCCGTGACAGTAAAGTAGCCGTGTTTTATCCGGAAGCCGCCATGTGGGACAGCTATACACCATCCACAGAAGCCCGCGCCATTGACCATTCCGACAGAACCCGGAATCTGGACAAAGCATTTGTCCGCGCCTCCTGGGATCTGGTACACCGGCAGATTGACTTTGACTACATCGACAAAGAACTGCTCTGCGAAGGGGAAATCCGTGACGGAAAACTCTGCTGGAAAGACAGAGCATACTCCGCCATTGTGATGCCCTGCGCCCGTGTACTGGAAGAAGCCGCTATGGAAAAGCTGCTGCAGCTGACCGAAGCGGGAATTGCCGTATTGTTCTGCGAAGAGCTGCCTGCGAAATCCCGTGAAACCGGTGAAAGCGTATCTGCCGTGGAAAGCATCCGCAAAAATGCAGACAATGGCTTTATGTATTTTGCTCCCACAGAGGATTTCGGGAAACTGCTGGATGCATCTCTGCCCACCGTATGCAGAACCATCACCACCGAATCCGAAACCGGTACCTACCAGCCCATGCTGCTTTCCCACTGCCGGATTACCGAAGACGGGCTGCGGATTGTATATATCGCCAACATGGCATCCGAACCCTATCACGGTACGCTCCATGTGTCCGGCACCTATACGGAAACCTGCGAAGCGGATTCCTTCACAGGAGAAATTCTGCCGGTGTCCTGCTCCACGGAAAACGGAAAGACCACCATGCAGATCACCGTCCAGCCTGGAGAAGGCCGTTTCTTCCTGCTGCAGAATTGAATGCTTTAAGGTATCTCGGCAAAGCAGCCATTCCGGTTATGCTGTAAAGAATGTGCAATACATAATCCATATTACCTCATATAAAGGAGAATATACCATGAGAATCGAAGAAATTGACAAGAATCTGAAAGTGGAAACCTCCATCCAGAAGGACGATATCATCTGGCTCTCCCCCAAGGAAGCGCCCATTTCCATTCACGGTCTGTGTGAAACCGATCAGGACATGCCCTATCACCGTCTG
>JAFQGY010000155.1 GCA_017415325.1 Clostridia bacterium | reverse complement strand
GTGTATCCCACGATGGCACACTGGCAGATCCCGGCTTTCTGTCGCTGGCTCCGCATGACCTGACGGTTCTTTTCCACTTTTTCCAGTTCCGCTTCCAGGGCAGTGATCTTTTCCCGGATCCGCCGCCGGTCGATTTCCAGCTTGGTTTCCCCGGGGCCTCTTGAACCAATCCCGGTGTTCTTGGCAGCCCCCCCAAGCCGGGACAGCTCCTTGCCTTTCCCCACCAGCCGGGGTGCCGTATACCGCAGCTGCGCCAGTTCCACCTGCAGCCGTCCTTCCGCAGTGCGGGCATGGTCGGCAAAAATATCCAGAATCAGCATACTCCGGTCAATCACCTGCACATCCCGGGCAATGGCGTTCTCTATTTCCCGGATCTGGGAGGGGGACAGCTCGCAGTCGAACACCACAATGTCCGCTTCCAGATGGTCGCACATGTCGGACAGTTCCGCAATCTTGCCGCTGCCGAACATGGTTTTCGTATCCGGTGTGTCCCGCATCTGGGTCATATAGGCCGCACAGTCGCCGCCCGCCGTGTCCAGAAGCCGTTCCAGCTCCCCGAGGCTGACCATGCATTCCGCCTCTTCCCCCTGCTTATGGATGGCGCAGAGGATTCCTTTTTTCCGTACAACAGTGTTTATCTCTTCCATATATATACCTCATCAGTCTCCGGCATGGAGATCTTCTCCATCAGCACCATGGGAGACTCTGCCTGTTCAAATTCCGCTTTCCGCACGGCCCGTGGATTTTTGTCAAAGTACCAGACCGCCTGTACCGGATGCATCCCCAGTTCCCGTGCCGTTTCCAGTTCTCTGCTGCCGCCGTCGCCCACATACAGACACTCTTCCGGTTTTACGTCCAGTCCGTTCATACACCGTCGGAAAATCCCATGCTCCGGTTTCATCATGCCCAGTTCGCAGGACATGCATACCGCCTCAAAATACGGCATCAGCACACTGTCCCGGATCACGTCCCGCTCCTCAAAATAGCAGTTGGTGATGAGCCCGGTTTTCAATCCCTTTTCCCGGATCCCCTCCAGCATGGGCAGAATCTCCGGGTGCAGATGCCGGAAACATTCCGCTTTGGATGCCTTCCGCTTCCGGATAATCGTTTCATACAGTTCTTCGGTATACCGTCCGTTCCGGCGCAGAACCGTTTCAATCACTTCTTCCAGCGTCATCTGCCCCAGTGTCCGGGCGTCGTCCGTGGTGTCCCAGACTTCCCGGAAAACCGGCTCGGCAATCCCCGCTTCGGCTGCGATCTGGTGTCCCATGTACAGCGGACTGTCAAAGTGGGTAATCAGGGTTTCAAACATATCAAAAATCACGGCCCGTATCATACAAAACTCCCCTGCTGTAAAAAAGAAAAAGCCGGACAGGTCAAAAGCATACAATTCGCTTCCCTGTCCGACGCATTTCTCGGATATCAGACACAATTTGCCCGTAGCCAGATTACTTGCGGGATTCAAGACGCTTCTTGAACTTGTCCACACGTCCACCGGCATCTACAAACTTCTGCTTACCGGTGAAGAAAGGATGGCACTTGGAGCAAATGTCCACGCGCAGCTCACCGTTAGCATCACCCTTAGTAGAGCGAGTAGTAACAGATTCACCACAGGCGCAGCGGATAGTTACTTCCTTATATTCGGGATGGATTCCTGCTTTCATTGTTTTTCACCTCATTCCACAGATACTCACGTTCCAGAATTATACCACACCGCGATGCAAAATGCAATAGGTTTTTCAAAACTTTTTTCAATTTTTTCGGATTTTTTTGCCGTTTGCGCCTCTGCTTGTCAGATTCTGGAAACAATCTTCGTCCTCAGCCGTGCGATGATCTTTTTTTCCAGCCGGGAAATATAGGACTGGGAGATCCCCAGCAGATCCGCCACCTCCTTCTGGGTCATTTCCCGTCTGCCGGAAAGGCCGTACCGCATTTCGATGATCTCCCGTTCCCGGGGTTCCAGCGCCGCCACGGCTTCTCTGATGGTTTTTTCGTCCTCCGCCTTCTCCAGCTCCCGGCTCACCTCGTTTTCCTCCGATCCCAGCACATCCGAAAGCAGCAGTTCATTACCGTCCCAGTCCATGTTCAGCGGCTCGTCAATGGAAACATCCCCTCTGTGGGAAGCATTCTTGCGGATGTACATGAGAATCTCGTTCTCGATGCATCGGGAGGCGTATGTAGCCAGCTTGATGTTCTTATCCGGCTTGTAGGTGTGGATGGCCTTGATGAGTCCGATGGTGCCGATGGAAATCAGATCCTCAATCCCGATGCCGGTGGATTCAAACTTTTTGGCAATATACACCACCAGACGCAGATTGTGCTGTATCAGTATGTCTGCCGCCCGGGGATCCTCGTCAAACCGGGACAGCACCTCTGCTTCTTCCTCTCTGGTCAGCGGCGTGGGCAGCACATCGGTACCGCCGATATAGTATTCGTTCCCTTCCCTGCCGTTCCAGAATGCCAGCATCATCCGTCCCACCGTAGCCCGGAATGCACTGACCGCCTGAAACATGGACGACTGTATCATCATGATTGTTCCTCGCTTTCATTCCTATATAATAGTATAAAATTCTGCTTCCGCTATACCAGAGACAGCGGACAGGTTCCCGAAAATCCGCCGTAGTGGTCTGCAGGCACCTGCTCCGCTGCCACCAGCGCATCCCTTGCCGTACCGTTCACCAGCAGCAGTTCCGGCCGCAGTGCCCACAGCAGTCTGGTTCCGTTCACCCCACTGGCAGGCACCGGCAGCAGATGTTCCGCCGCTTTGTATGCTTCCTCCCCCGCAGGCAGATCCAGTCCCGCCGCCGCATCCCGGGAAAGCAGAATCACCTCCCGCCCCGTCAGCGGATCCCGCAGCAGATTGCCCGAATCCACCAGCACCGTACACCGGGTGCTCTTTCCGCGATGCATCACCAGAACCTCCGCCGTCCTCCGGGTCATATGTCTCTGCAGCAGACGGATCAGGCAGTACACCGCTCCCGTGGTGGCCAGAAATACCGGCCAGAAGGATGTTTTCCCGCCATAACCCGTTTCCAGATACACCGGTGTGCCCAGCGACAGCAGCATACTCATGCATCCGCCCGTGATGGCTCCGCTTCCCCAGACCAGCAGAACCTGCCGGAAAAACCAGCGCACGGACGCCCGGAAAGACGCTCTGGCTGCCGGCCGGATTCCGAAACAGACGGCAGTCATACCCGCAGAGAGAAAGAGTCCCGCAAAAAATACCGCCCCCCGTCCCGCATCCGTCACCAGCAGCAGCACACTCCCCAGTGCTCCCAGAGCCGCCCCCGCCAGTGTCCGCAGCAGGGCAGTTTTCCGGTGGGTCAGTCTGGCACACAGACACAGGGTCAGAAAATCCATGGACAGATCCACCAGAAACAGAATATCGGCATACAGAACCATGCGCTCCCTCCTCCGTCTGTACCAAGTATACACGGTTTGGTCTGCGGTTTCTGTCATATGCCGACGCCCCGGAAGATTTCCCCGCCGCCCGGTATTTCCGGCAGCAAAAAAGAACCGCACTCCCCTGATATGGGTATGCAGTCCTTCTGACAAATATACGCCGGCACATATGCACCGGGTAAATATTTTTTATATCTGCAGGTCACTCTGTCTGCCCTTCTGGACGGCAAGGAGCTTTTCCAGCATCGCCACGGTTTCGTCCATGTGGAACGGCCCTTTCACACCCATGGAGGGGATGGACATATACAGCTGATCCTGGGCATTGAACCGGGGATCGTAGCTTCCCAGATAATGGGGCAGCAGAATGTCGATGGCCCGGTTGTAGGTTTTGGATCCGTCGTGAAGCCGGGTGTACCGGACGTTGGCGAAAAGCCGCTTGGCCTTCTGGTAGTGTTCCCGGTTGATGGCAAAGCCCCTGTTGTACAGCTCTTCCATGGGAATGGACTTCAGCTGTTCTGCGGCGGCAAAGGGATCGTTCAGGGTCAGCAGGTACGTATCACAGTTGTACAGTACGCATCCCAGATATTCATTGGCCTTGTCCAGCCGTACAGAAGTAGATTCGTTTTTGGTGGCGTAGCCGATCACCACGGCCAGGGTGTTCATCAGCCCTGTCTGGATGGCGAGGATGTCGTCTTCGGTATACAGTCCGATTCTGGCGGCCTCTGCGGCCAGGGTGTTGGTGTAGTCGCTTCTGCGCAGGTTTTCCGGCTGAAACGCGCTCTGGTTTGTCAGCTGCAGTTCAGTCATTGTCCTCATCCTCCCCTTCGTTTTCCTCACGCCAGCTCTGTTCCAGTTCTTTTACAAGGTTCCGGTCTTCGTCGGTCAGGTAGGGCATCACCACACCGGAGTCGTCCCGGCGGGCATTGATGTCCGTGTCCCGGCTGGTGTCCACGCTGTCCGATGCGCCGAACCACTTTTCGTAGTTTTCCCCGGCGTTGATTTTCCGGATCAGAATTTCCCCTTCCCGGCTCAGCAGCAGATCCACCGACCCGCGGCACCGCTGTTCAAACCGGAGATACAGCTCGTCCAGCAGTTCGTTGTCGCTGACCTTGTCGTCGGTTTCCGTCTTTATATAATAGAAGAGATCCGTTACCTCGGCGATGACATAGGCATAATTTTCCTGATTGATAAAGGAGGATCTGGAAAAACGCCGGATGATCCCGTCCATGGCGCCGAGACCGATCTCCAGCCGCTCATTGTCTTTCAGGGAGCGCTCCCGGATCTCCGACAGTTCCTTTGCGTCTTCCGCCGTCAGAACAAGCCCGTATTCCCGGGAAACTTCGTTCAGCGCCAGAATCTTGTCGTCCACCGGCTGCAGCGCAAAATTCTCCAGCGTAATCAGTGCGTTCATACATCCTCCGTTCCGCATGCCGCCTCTGTTGGGGTCAGGCATACAATTGATGCAAAAAATTCATAAAAAAGCACTTGACAGAGCAGATAAAATATGGTATACTATATACTGTAAATATATGTGCGTCGGAAAGTACTCCGTCGATACAGATAAGTATATCACATCCGGCTTGCTTTGTCAAGTCTTTTTCTTTTTTATCCTGTGGTGGATGTTGTACTGGCGTACGGCGGGGTGGGAATTCTTTTGTTCATGGAAGGGGATTTTTGAGTATTGTTCTGCGTACAGCGGGTTTGTTTTCTCTATGACCATAGAGGGGGTGTCCTTCCGGACGGGACTCAGAGGATAGGGAGGGGAGAGGT
>JAFQGY010000154.1 GCA_017415325.1 Clostridia bacterium | reverse complement strand
CGGAGGTATGACAAAGACCGTGTTTTCAGTATCCATGTTCTGTGTATCGGCCCTGTCAGTAGTTTCGCTGGCCACTTATCCGCCCCCTGCTCCGGATCAGCTCGCCATGCTGCCCTGGATTGCCGCAGCCGGGATTCTGGGCGGACTCTGCGGTGCATGGATCCAGCGGAAAGTATCGGTACGGATGCTGAAGCTGGCGTTCGGCATACTGGTAATCTGGGCAGGTGTCAAAATGATCCTGCGGTGAAGGGAGGCTTTTCTGTATGCATCTTTGGGATATTGTTATGTGCTTTCTGCTGTCTGCCGTAGCAGGTACAGGCGTGGGCGGCGGCGGACTGTTTCTGGTATACATGACCGGGCCTATGGGAATCGCGCAACTTCCTGCACAGGCACTGAATCTGTTCTATTTTCTGGCATCCTGTGTTCCCGCCACCCTGACCCGGTTCCGTACACTGCCATGGCGGCTGGCGTTTCTCTGCATTGCGGGGGGAATTCCGGGAGTGTTTCTCGGCACTGTGGTACGGAATCTCCTGGACGGGGACATTCTGCGGAAGATTTTCGGAGGACTGCTGGCGGCAAGCGGACTGGCTGTATTTTTTGTCCGGGAAAAACGGGACAACACAAAAAAGCCACACCATATGGTATGACTTTCCTGCACCGGTATTCCGGATATTTTTATCTTCTGCTGACCCAGATGGGGGATGTCCACGCCTGTCTGCCGTCCTTCAGCTTCACCCGGAGATAGTAGCAGTCCGCATCGGTTTCCTGCCGGTAGTCGTACACCAGCTGTTCCGCTGCCCGGAGCTGAATGTAGTTCCGGCAGTTCTTCACGATGGTGACAGTGTCAATACTATCATCCGCTTCCACCTTATAGTAGATTTCCGGGTCGCCTTCCACGATGATTTCCTCTCCCATCCAGTGACCGTTTATCCGGAAGTCCACCGTAATCCGTCCTCCTGTGGTATGACCGCCCATGAAGCCGTAGCATCGACGGGCTTTCAGTGCCGCAAAAATGGACTCCAGTGTGTTTTCTTCCGCCCAGACACCGGTGAGGCCGGGATATTTCGTGGGGAAGGTGCCGTTTTCCAGCGTGATGCCGCCCCGTCCGGAATGATCGTCGGAACAGGCAATGCAGCCCATTCTCGCCCCCCGCAGCAGCGCATCCTGCCAGTGGCCGCCTTCGCAGTCATTGCCCAGCGCCAGGGGATCTCCCATATATTCCGTGCAGCTGCCTCTGGAATACACCTGAATGATGGGCACCATGTCTTCCTTCTCCATGGCCAGAAAGTCCGCACCGGAGGACAGCACATTGGTGTCGTGGGGTACCAGAATCAGATCTTCTCTGGCCAGCCAGCGGTGCAGTTCTTCTCTGGTCATTTCCCCGTCCCGCATACCCCGCAGCATTTCGCCGTCGTGATCCCGGTAATAGATCACCAGATTGTTGTACCAGGGATAGGAATCCCGCTCATAGGCCAGGATGGTGGTAAACTTCCCGGGCTGGTAATATTCTTTTACTTTCTGTTTTGTCAGTTCCCATTTTCCGGCGTCCCACAGTTCCGGTTTGCCCACACCGCCGTGGTCATGGTCGGACAGCGCCGCAAAATCCAGTCCCGCCCGGTCTCTGAGTCCGGTGAAATAATCGTCAATGGAGGGGCCGCCGTCGGACAGATTGGTGTGTCCGTGAAGTTCCCCGAAATATACGGAATACTGCGGTTTTTCCGGCATACGGCGCTTCTGGTCTTCCCGGATTTTGTCCCAGGAGCCTTCCGTCCCGCCGTACACCAGATCGGTGAATGCCGCAGAACGGCCCGGTATGTCAAAGCGTTTTGCCAGCTTTCTGTCGGGATGTGTCATGCTTATACCTCGATCCGGTCAATTTCGTCCTTCACCACATCGCCTACACCGTTCATGATATACATGGGTCTGTAGGGGAACTGGCGCACAGTCTGGGTGGTGGAGACACCGGAAAGCACCAGAACCGTATCCAGTTCGCTTTCGATGCCGGCGATGATGTCCGTATCCATCCGGTCTCCGATGAGGGCGGCGTCTCTGCGGGAACAGTTCAGCTTTTTCAGCCCATGGCGCATCATCAGCGGATTGGGTTTGCCTACGAAATAGGGTTCCACACCGGCGGTCAGGGCGATGGGAGCGATCAGGGCACGGCAGGCAGGAACGATACCGTGGTCGGTGGGCCCGGTTAGGTCGGGGTTGGTTCCGATGAGCTTGGCGCCATTCTGCACCAGCTTAACCGCATGCTCGATCTTTTCATAGCTCATGGATCTGGTTTCACCGAATACCACATAGTCCGGGTTGTAGTCGTTCATGGAGAATCCGGCTTCATACAGGGCATTCACAAGTCCCGGTTCCCCGATGACATAGGCACTGCCGCCGGGACACTGGGTCGCCAGAAAAGAAGCGGTTGCCAGAGCACTGGTGTAGAAATGTTCTTCTCCCACTTCCAGCCCCATTCTTGCCAGCTTCAGGGACAATTCTCGGGGAGAGCGTTCGCTGGAGTTGGTCAGGAACAGGAACTGCTTATCGTTTTCGTGGAGCCATTTCACAAAATCGGCCACACCGTCCAGCAGCCGGTTGCCGTGGTAGATCACACCGTCCATGTCGCAGATGAATGCGCTTTTGGCATGGAGATTTTCCAGAGAAATTTTTCTGTTCTGTATCTGTGTCTGCATAGTGGTATACTCCTGTGCATTGATGATTTTGGGAATTCTTTCTGTTTCCGTCTGCTGTCTGAAGTGCCCGGAATGGCTGAAATCCGGAGAATTTACTTGTTCCCCCTTGCACTTTACAGAAATATATGGTATACTGAACTGTACGAGGAACGCCTGTGCGCGGCCGGGAAACAGATTCTTTCTTTTATTATATACCATTTTTCCCCTGTTGTACAGTACCCGCCGCATTTTTTACAAAGGATTTCCGGGTATTCCTCCATTTCCTACGAAAGGAACGATCGACCATTGGATAACCGCAATCAACAGAATATTCCGCGCCGCAGGCAGGATTCCATCTCTCAGGAACAGCGCAGAGGCATGCAGCAGGGGTATCCTGTCCGGGACGACGCCACACTGACCATCAACCGTCCCATCAATCGCCCCTCCGGTCCCAGAGAAGTGCCTCCGGCCATGCGTCAGGGAAAAATCCCCGTACGGCAGAACGCCAACACCGGCAGAACCTACCCTGTGATGAACCGCGGCAGTCACCCCCCCTCCGGCATGCCGAACCATGCACCGCAGGACGGCAGACAACAAATTCCCGCACAGCAGAATCCCGCCCGGCAGAATCCAGTCCGGGAAGCACCTGTCCGCAGACCGGAAAATGCACTGAATGCCACCCAGGAATTCCAGAAAGTTCCTGCCCCTTCCGCTTCTGCTGTCAAAAAATCCCCTGCCGGCAAGGCATCCCCCTCTCCCCGGAAATTATGGGTTCTCCCCCTCGCCATTGCCATTCTTGCAGCACTTGGCCTGTGCATCGGTCTTCCCGCAGCTCTGTCCGCAGAACCGGATACCCTGCCCGATTTCGATATGTCTGCCGATTACAATACCGCCGGGGAAAATGCTGACATACTGGAAGAAACTGCCGGTGTGGGTCGTGAAGAGGCTGTGGAAACCGAAACGGAGCCGCCGGAAACCGAACCGCCTGTGATCAAATTCAATGTCACCCTGACATTTTACGACCGGGATCCCATTACCGTTTCCACTTCTGAAATTACCCTGGGTGCCCTGCTGGAACAGGTAGACTACACGGTACAGGATTCCGACAATTTCCCGCTGGATCTGACCACGCTGCTGACAGAGGAAACCACCATCGCCGTGGACACCGTGGTATACGAAACTGTCGTGGAAACCATAACACTTCCCTATTCTTCCAAGGTCAACAATGTCCAGACCATTCCCCGGGGGCAGAAAAACATTGTACAGTACGGCCAGAACGGTACCAAAACCATTACATACACAACCAAAATGGTCAACGGTGTGGAAACCGAACGGTCTGTAGCCAGTGAAGAAATCACCAAATACCCGATAGACGAGATCTATGATCTGGGTGTCGGCGGTACGTTCGTGGGCAGCGACGGCGTAACCTACAGCTATTCCTACTACCATGTGGTAAAAAGCACCTACTATGACATCGAAGGTCTCACCTATCTGGGATACAATGCGGACGAATCTGTGGTAGCCGTGGATATGGACTACATTCCGCTGGGAACAAAGATGTACCTAAAAAACAATCAGTTTGACTTCGGCGTACGGACTGCAGCGGACACCGGCTCCATGATCGAAGCCTGGGAAGTGGATATCTGGCTGAGCGACTCCAATCCCCAGAAAGCCGCTTTCGCCCAGATTGGCTATATGGATATGATAGCCTATTTCCTGGACTGATCCGGCCGTGTCATCGCCGTTTTGCAACAAAAAGGGAGGTTTCCTATGAATTTCGAATACTTACGTGCCTTTCAGGACAGACTGACTTCCTGGCGGATTCCCGGAAACGACTGTATGGTCAAAGTCGGGCACGAAACCGTATACCGGTACCAGTCCGGTTACAGCAACATGGAGGAAGGCAAAAAGATGCAGGGGGACGAGCTGTACTACCTGTGGTCCTGCTCCAAGCCCATTACCTGTACCCTTGCACTGATGCTGTATGAACAGGGGCTGTACCTGCTGAACGATCCGCTGTACGAATACATACCGGAATTCCGGGACGTTATGGTAACCCACAAAGCGGAAGACGGCACGGTAACCACGGAAAAAGCAAAGAATCCCATCCGGGTACGGGATCTGTTCACCATGTCCGCCGGCTTCAACTACAACATGAATACGCCGGAGATTCAGGCAGTGAAGGAACAGACCGGCGGTCACTGTCCCACCCGGGAAATCGCCAGAGCCATTGCCAGAGTACCGCTGCAGTTTGAGCCCGGTACCCACTGGAGCTACAGTCTATGCCACGATGTGCTGTCCGCCTTCATCGAAACGGTGGCCGGTATGCGTACCAGAGACTGGGCAAAGAAAGTGCTGTTCGATCCCCTGGGCATGGACGACACCTGCTACAATCTTCCCGCTCCCGAAAAGATGGCGAGAATGGCGGTGCAGTACAACTTCCGGGACGATCTGGACAAGGCACTGCCCACCAATAACACCTGCGGCCATATGCTGGGGGACGAATACGACAGCGGCGGTGCGGGAATTGTTTCCACCATCGAGGACTACATGAAGTTCGCAACGGCTATGGCCAACGGCGGTGTGGCGGAAAACGGTCATCGGGTACTGGCTTCCTCCACCATCGACATGATGCGCACCAACTGCCTGAACGAAACACAGCTGCAGGATTTCAACTGGAACCAGCTCTGCGGCTATGGATACGGCCTGGGTGTACGGACCATGATCGATCCCATCGGTGCCGGTACCGGCGGTTCCGTGGGCGAATTCGGCTGGGGCGGTGCTGCGGGAGCCTACCTGATTCTGGATCCCTCCCGGAAGCTGGCACTGGTCTATGCCCACCACATGCTGAACAATCAGGAACCCTGGTTCTCTCCCCGTCTGCGGAACGTGCTGTATGCGTGCATGGACAGATAAGGAAAGATAAGAAGTAAGAGATCAGAAAACCAAAGAACGGCTGCGGAGAATCTGCACAGGATGGTTGCGAATTCTGCGATGCCGTTCTTTTGCATATGCGGTTTATGTTCTGCCGGTGCGCTGGGTCTGTTCCCGTTTTTTCCAGCTGATAAAGCCGTACAGGTCGTTGATGAGGAACATGGCAAAACAGGCAATCATGGGCAGGTATGTGATGTCCTCCATGGAAGCCAGCACCCACAGAACGATCAGCACCATGTCATTGCAGGCGTAGGCAAAACCGTACCAGCTGTTCCGCTGAAAGGTCAGGTAGGATGCCAGATAACTGGTGGTGACGGACAGGGTGGAAAACACCAGATTCGGCGTATCCAATGCGGCGAGGATGAAATAGAACAGTCCCGTTACAACAGTAGCGGAAAAGAACATGAACACCTTCTGCCTGCCGGTGAGCCGGTGGATTTTTACTTCATTCCGGTCGCTCTGGTACGGATGCTTCAGCCAGCTTACCACGGCCATGGCTGCGATGGGAGCGCTCATGCCCAGATAGGTCAGAATCTCCCCCCAGTACCGGAACCGCCATGCCGTAATACCATACAGGACGGCAAACACCACCGTCAGAATCTGGCCCCATACGTCTCCTCTGGCTACCAGAATCAGTGCCGTAACCCCGATGCAGGTGGCGGCAAGGTTTACCGGGTCAATCTTCCCGGTACAGATATTGGACAGAATCACTACCGTCAGGGAGATTCCCCACAGGATCCACTCCCGTTTCCGCATGGATGAAATCGGATTTTTCAGAGACTGCAGCATAGTTTTCCTCCGCTGTTCAACAAAAAATCGCCCTCTGCATGTATCTTCAAAGACCTAACGATACATCCATGAGTGCGACAGGCACCTTCGGCTACCCGGTGGCAGCCATCTATTGCTTTCTGTATCCAGTATACCATATCCGCCCGGCAAAAACAAGACTTTCCGAAAATTTTTCTGCACTTTTCCAAAACCGTTTTCCGTTTTCCGACACTATACCCCCGAAAGGAGGCGAAACCGATGGCTGCACCAACAGATATACTCCCCTTCACCGCCGCACGCTTTGCCGAAACCATGCTGGAGCCGCTGTTCTACTTTGCCATGGCCCGTACACACGATGAAAATGAAGCGGCGGAACTGGTGTCCGACATTGCGGAATCGGTTCTGACAGCCCTGGCCCGGGGGACTGTACCGGAGCACCCCCACGGCTGGGTATGGCGCATTGCGAAAAACCGGTATGCCCGGTATGCTGCGGAGCGGATCCACAGGCGGGAGAGCACATTTTCCCTCTCCATGGAGGAGGACGGTGCTTTTTCCCAGTATGATATTCCGGACGCCGCCCCTTCCCCGGAAGAACAGCTGATTCTGGAAGAGGATCTGGCTGCCCTGCGGCGTACACTGGCCTACATCCGTTCCGACTGGCGGCAGGTGCTGGTGGCGTACTATCTGGAAGACAAACCCATCCGGCAGATCGCCTCGGAACTTTCCATCCCGGAAGGTACGGTGAAAACCAGACTGTACCAGAGCCGGAATTATCTGAAAGAAGGTATCTATATGGCACGAACATACGGAAAACTGAGTTATGCCCCGGAAAACGTCAATTTCTCCATGAGCGGCTATTCCTCCGACCAGCGCCCCTGGAACATCATCACCCACAAGCTGTACGAAAACATCCTGCTGGCCGCTTACCGTACGCCATCCACTGCGGAGGAACTGGCACTGGAAATGGGGATTGCCCTTCCCTACATGGAAGATGAACTGGAATTTCTGGTGCGGGAATCCCTGCTGCGGAAGAACGGCGACAAGTATGAAACCGGGTTCATGATCCTCTCCGCCGATGCGCAGGCAAAACTGCAGGAACATCTGCTGCAGATCACCCCGAAGGTTACAGAGCTTCTGACACAGGCCATCGAAGCGGAAATGTTCTCGGACTATACCAAAGACATCCCCTGGCATGACGGCTTTATCCCGGAAGAGGAAATCCGCTGGGTTCTGCTGATGCGGGAGGTAGACTACATCGGCTGGGAAACCTACAACAAGGGAGATCCCAATGTCAGTACCGATCTGCCGGAAAGACCCAGCGGCCGGTGGAATCTGCTGGGATTTGAGGATTTCCACCATGATATTCCTTTTGTAGGCCAGCATGGTGCCATGGACGGCATCGGCAAGCGGAGCATCTGGTTCAGTCAATACAAGTTCAACTGGAACAACATTGCAAACCGTACGCCCCTGCACCTGACCTATGCCGAATCGGAAACACTGGAGTCCATCTGTCTGGGGAAAGACCTGACCGGGGTCCCGGAAGAGCACCTGACTACGCTGACCGACGCCGGATACATCGTACAGGATGGAGAAATCTATCGCCCCTCCTTATTCGTATTCCGGAGAAAGGCAAGAGAGGAAGCACTGGCACAGAAAAAGGCTGCGGACCCGGAAGGATATGCCGCCTGGGAAAAGACATGGAGAGCACCGGAAGCGGAGGCCATCGCCCTCATGCAGTCCTATACAGATTTCTGCCGGGGTATCATCGCCGCCGAAGTACCGGATTTTCTGAAGGACGACCGGTTCCAGCAGGATTTCGCCCTGTCCAACGGCACCAATCTCCGGGGTGCAGTATTCCTGGAAGCCCTGAAAACCGGGTATATTTCCTACGATCCGGAAAAAACCTCCCAGTCGGCAGGGGCATTCATCAATCTGTAATATATCACAGGATAACGGCTTGCAGAAATGCAGGTCGTTTTTCACGCCAAAAAGAGAACGCCCTACCTTTCCGCAGAGCGCTCTTGTCTTATGTTATCATTCTGAATTCTGATTTCTGAATTCTCAATTTCCTCTGAATGCATCCAGACACTTTTCCAGTCTGTTCAGAGCGGACTTTTCCTTCTTGGCGTATACGCTGGCCACGTCCTTGTTCCCCTTGTCCACAGCAAAGTTCATGATGTTGTTGCTGAGGAAGTGGGCAAAGCCTTCCCAGTTGTCATAGCAGTATGCAAAGGATACGATCAGGGCATCGTTGATGATTTCCAGCATTTCCACGTCTTCCGGTGCATCGGCGATCTTGCCCTGCAGGGTAGTTTCGTAGTATACCGGGATCACATCATAGTAGCCGTAATAGGTCATCGCTTCAAATACCAGACCGGCCAGTTCCGTATTCTGACAGGTGATCGGCACGGAGAACAGGCTGGGGCAGGCGAAGATAGAATACTGTTCCTGGGCAGTATCGTACTTGGGCTGGGGCAGAATCCCGTAGGAAACATCGGATTCCCGGTAATAATCAGATGCGTGATGCAGTTTTCCGAAGGTCATGGCAGCCTTTCCGGCAGCAAATACATTGGCACAGTATCCGGGATCCTTGAGGTCGGTTACGGTCAGGAATACATTGCCGGACTCATAGTACCAGCTGTAGAGCTTTTCCACCAGAGATACCGTCCGTTCGGTCATAACGGTGATTTCCTTGCCGCCGTCATCCGTGGGAGACAGAATGGGGGTATTGCAGGAAACGAAGAAGCCGTTCTGCATGGGAATGGTGGTATAGCCGTATACGTCATCCACATCCCGTACGCCGTCCCCGTTGGTATCCTGATAAATGCCTTCCGACATGCTGATGAGCTTGTCAATGGTCCATTCGCCGTTTCTGACCAGTTCATAGGGATCTTCCAGACCGTACTGATCTGCCAGACCCTTGTTGAAGAATACGACCTTGGCGGAGGCCAGCTGGCTGTAGGTGGCATTGCAGGCGATGGTGTACATGCAGTCGAAAATGGTCATTTCATCCACGGACTGTGCCGGCCACCAGGGAGCGTCAAAGTTCAGATAGGGCAGGTCATACATATTCATGTAGTCCCCGATGATGGCGTTGTTGCAGGTACCTACCACATGGCCGTAGATCATTTCGTAGGCGTCTTCCCCGGCCAGCACCAGAGCGGAAATATCCTTGGTATGCTTGCCGTAGTCGGTGCCGTAGGCTACGGTTTCAAACACAAAATTGTATTCGTCCATCAGCATGGAGTTCCGGTTGTAAATGGCATCGTTTACCGCTTCGCCGATGGATTCCGCAGGCTGCAGGTAGGGAACCTGATCTTCATCGCCATAACAGGAAATCCGGAAGGGAGCGCCTTCAAAATCCGTTTCCGGCAGACCATGGGAGGGTCGGGTTTCCTCTGTTTCAACCGGTACGGTTTCTGCAGCGGCAGTGTCTGCGGTGGTTTCGGTTTCCACAGAGCCGCAGGCAGTCATGGAGAGCATCAGAAGCGCCAGAAGTCCTGCAGAGATGCGGGTAAGCAGACGGTATTTCATATTCAGTTCTCCTTTTTAGATATTTTATAGATATATCTGCCGACAGTATACCACATTTTATGGAAAAAAGCAATAGAAAACCAAAATAAACACAGGTGCAAATGATCCCGCATACTGCCCGAGACAGAATATTTCCCGCCTCTGTCAGCCGCAGTCCCATCTGCACCTGATTTTTTATTTGTTATTTACCGTTTCGGAATCATTCCACAACCTTGGGAACCCAGCCGTACTTGTAGGGTTCAGCCTTGGGAGTGTATGCCCATGCGGCGGCGTTGATCAGAACCTTCTGCACTTCCTTGTTGTAGTAGGTGGGGCAGGTTTCGTGACCGGGACGGAAGTAGAAGATCTTGCCGCGGCCTCTCTTGAAGGTGCAGCCGGAACGGAATACTTCCCCGCCGGAGAACCAGGAGATGAACAGCAGCTCATCCGGTTCGGGAATCAGGAAGTGTTCCCCATAGGTTTCTTCGTGTTCCAGAATGATCTTTTCGTCGATGCCCTGTACGATGGGATGGCTCTGTTCCACAACCCACAGGATTTCCTTATCGCCGGATTCTCTCCACTTCAGCTGACCGGAAGGCGTACCGCACAGCTTCTGGAAGATCTTGGATGCGTGACCGGAGTGCAGGACAACCATACCCATGCCTTCCATAACCCGGTTGTATACCTTCTGTACCACAGAATCCGGTACGTCGCCGTGACGCATATGGCCCCACCAGAACAGTACGTCGGTATTGGCCAGAACTTCGTCGGTGAGCCCTGCTTCCGGCATATCGAGGGTAGCGGTGCCTACATCGTATCCGGCTTCAGCAAGAAACTGTGCCACAACGGCATGAATCCCATCGGGATAAATGGCCTTTACGGCTTCATCGGTCTTTTCATGTGCGAATTCATTCCAAACTGTAATTCTCATAGTTGTAATTCCTTTCGGGAAATTATTTTCATTTATTGTACATCAACCCATCTGGCTTCCGCATCGGCCCGGAGAATGGCGTCCAGCAGGTGCTGATTCTTCACACCGACGGCAATATCCGCATTGCATCCGTCACCATTGCCCTCCATTTCATTGCCGAAACACTGCATCTGGCTGACAAAATACTGCTGCGGAATTTCCATGGGCACATATTTGTCCCCGGTGGCTTCTTCGCAGATTTCCAGCTCGTTTTTTCCGGGTTCTCTGTCCAGATGGTACACCAGTGCCGCATTGTCCCCGTAGATTTCCATTCTCTGGTAGTTTCCCCGTCCTCTGCAGAACCGGGAGATCTGGAAAGCGGCAGAGATACCGCCGTCCATAGCTGCCAGAATATTGGAAAAGTCATCCACATCCACAGGTCCTGTCCCGGAACCGTCCGGCAGTCTGCGTTCCTTCACGATGGTACCCAGATGGGCGCTGACTCTGGTATACTGCTGTCCTGTGACAAACTGCGCCAGATCCAGACCGTGACAGCCCAGATCCCCCAGGGCACCGGACGCCGCTACCGACTGCACAAACCGCCATACCAGCGGACAGTTTTTGGATTCCAGTCCCCAGCCCTGATAATACTGCATGCTGACATGGTGAATCTTCCCCAGTCTGCCGGATGCAATCAGGTCTCTGGCATATCTGGCAGCGGGCTGATACCGGTAGCTGAAATAGACCATGCTCTTCACGCCGGCCTTTTCCGTTGCCGCCAGCAGAGAGTCCGCCTGTTCGCTGTCCATGGTGATGGGCTTTTCCACCCCGTAGGACTTTCCTGCCGCACAGGCCGCCATGGCAATTTCCCAGTGTACATTGTTGGGCGTGGAAATATCCACCACATCCACATCGGGACAGGCGATCAGATCCCGGTAATCGGTAAAGCAGTGATCGGCGGCGATGCCATACTGCTCCGCCCGTTCCGCCAGCCGTTTTTCATTGATGTCACAGAGAGCCGTCAGCTCCAGATTGTCCGCTCCACGGATCCCGGGCAGATGCACACCGCCGGAAATCCCGCCGAGCCCTACAGATCCCACTCGGATAACAGCCATATCCATACCTCCGTTTTGTACCCTATGTTTGGTGATATTGTATCACACCCGCCGGAAAAGTGCAATAGAAAACAGGAAATCCGCGAAATTAAATCCGTGAAAATATATAAAAACAGAGACGGATGCACGACACACCCGTCCCTGAATACAGTATTGGATTTATCTCTTCTTGGTCAGCATGTAACCTGCGGCAGCTACGATAGCGGAAGCAGCAGCTACGATACCCATATCAAAGGTCTGGGGAGCAGCAACAACAGTGTCAGCAGCACCGGGTTCTACAGTTTCCACGATACCGGCTTCTACGTCATCAGCGCTCTTTGCCAGTCTCAGAACAGGGGTCTTGCCGGCTCTTGCCATCCATACGTTGTCAAAGTCAAAGCCCTTCATGGCGTCCTTGGCAGCGATGTCGGTCAGTTCAGCATCGGTGCGGGCCAGGAAGTTGCCGTCGTCATAGTTGGCGTAGCAGTCGGTAGCGTCAACAGCAGCGGCTGCATCAGCAACGGATGCACCGGCGTTGATCAGCAGACCGTTCTGTACTTCTACGGAACCGCCGGTGATCTGACCGAACAGGGTACCTGCATTGTCAGCGGTTACAGTCAGATTTTCAGCCTGGATGTTCTTCATAGCGAATACGTCGCTGTCATTCAGAACCTGCAGCTTACCTGCAATACCGCCGGCATTGCCTGCATTGCCCTTCACGGAACCGGAAACGTAGCAGTTTTCAAAGGAGATCAGTTCGTTTTCAGCGTTTACTCTGGCAAAACCGATGATACCGCCGGTTTCCATGATGGCGCCTTCTACAGAACCGTTGATGAACGCAACGTTCTTGATGTTCAGAGCCTTGTCAACCTTGGCATACCCAACCACGCCGCCGACACCTTCGTCCTGACGGGTTGCAGTGCTCTTAACATGGGAGTTGATAACGGTGATGTTTTCAAATGCGGTAACAACCTTGCTCATGTAGCCGACAACGATACCCAGGGAAGAACCTTCAATATAGGCAACACTGGCGTTTTCGAAGATCAGGTTCTTCACGGAACCGCCGCGGAGAGTACCGATGAAACCGGTGTTGCCGTGGCCTGCCGTATTGGTGAGAGCGAAGTTCTTGATGGTGGGAGCTGCGCCTTCCACGCCGCCCAGTTTCCCTTCCAGGTTACCGGCGAAGTTGATGCCGTAGTTGGTCCCGATGGGAGTCCATTCCTTGTTGTTCAGGTCGATGTTCACGGTGATGTAGAAGGTGTGGCCTTCATAAGCACCGGTGCTGCCGCCGATTGCTGCATCGTTGGTGAGCTTTGCCAGCCCTGCCAGCTTTGCGGCGGAGTCGATGATGTGGGTCTTTTCAGAATCCTTGAGCCAGTCTGTTTCCACAGAACCGTCCCATACGGAAAATTCGTCTGCTGCGAATACGGGAACTGTCAGTCCGAGACAAACAGTCAGCATCACGCACAGAGTCAGGGAGAGTGCCTTCAGCCAAAGAGACTTTTTCATAAAAATGATCCTCCGGATATGTATTTTACAGCGCAGCCATTGCCGACCCAAACACTTTGATTCCAAAATCCAAATCGGCAATCTCTGCAGGATGTATGAGTAAAGTATATCATTTTTTCATCAAATTGCAATACCGCAGACAAATTGTTTACACTTTATCCATATTTAAATCTTCAAATGTACTTCCGTCCCCGCAGAGAAACAGAAAAACGCCCTGACAACGCAAGGCGCTTTCCGCAAATGGTATGGAATCTGCCATCTGAATTCTCAATTTTCATACTGTGCGCCGTGGAGCTTTGCGTAAAAACCGCCGGACGCCATCAGTGCATCGTGGTTCCCCTGTTCGATCACCACACCGTCCCGGAGTACGAAAATCACGTCCGCATTCCGCACGGTGGAAAGCCGGTGGGCAATCACAAAGCAGGTGCGGTTTTCCATCAGCTTCTGCATGGCTGACTGGATCCGCATTTCCGTCATGGAGTCCACATTGGAGGTGGCTTCGTCCAGAATCAGGATGGGAGAATCGGAGATCATGGCGCGGGCAATGGTGAGCAGCTGCTTCTGTCCCTTGGAAATGTTCACCCCTTCGTCCGTCAGTACCGTTTCGTACCCCATCGGCAGGCTTTCGATAAAGGTATGGATCCCCGCCGCCTTGGCCGCATGCTCGATCTGTTCCCGGCTCACGGGTCTTTGACTGCCGTAGGCGATGTTGTCCGCAATGGTACCCGAGAACAGCCATGTGTCCTGCAGCACCATGGTATAGCTCTGCCGGAGACTGGAGCGCACCGCATGGGTGATATCCTGCCCTTCCAGCCGGATGGAACCGGAGTCGGGATCATAAAACCGCATGATCAGGTTGATGATGGTGGTTTTCCCTGCCCCTGTAGGTCCAACAATGGCTGCTGTGGTACCGGGTCTGATGTCCATGTTCAGTCCATGGATGATTTCCTTGTCCTTCACATAGCCGAAATGCACATCGTCCGCCTGTACGTGTCCCTTCACCGGAATCATACCGGCTTCGTTTCCGTAGCAGACTGCATCTCTGTCATCCGGGGATTCT
>JAFQGY010000153.1 GCA_017415325.1 Clostridia bacterium | reverse complement strand
GTCCCAGTGCCGTCAGTACAAACCAGGCGGACATCTGTCCCACATCCTCGTTGCCGCAGAAACCGTATTCCGTGGTATTGTAGGATTCCAGCTGGATTCTGCGCACCCAGTACTGGGTCTTGTGCGGCTGTCCCAGATCATTGAAGAAATGCACCAGATGGTGACAGGGCTCATTGGGATGATTGTATGCTTCATTCCACATGGCCGACAGGTCACTTTCCGCCATCAGCCGATCCAGATTGGCAACACACTGCTCCTTCCCCATCAGCCCGATCAGGCCCTGCGGATCATGGGGGACAAACCAGGACTGCTGGAAAATATTGCTTTCCGTGCATCCGTCCGTATCGTATTCCCCTTTCCAGAGAGCCCACTGTCCGTTTGCATCCTTGCAGCGCATCCAGCCCACTTCCGCGGAAAATAGATTCCGGTAATTCTGCGCCCGTTTCCGGAACACATCCGCATTCTCCGCATCTCCCATTTCTTCCGCAAACAGAGCAATGCAGTGATCCGCAAATACATTTTCCAGGGTCGCAGAAATATCCCCCGGTACATATCCGTACATGTTGTACGCATTCCCGCCAGTGCGCCCGGATGCCGGATCCAGTGCAGTTTTCAGGCAGATTTCGTACGCCTTGTCCGTATCAAAATGCCGGATCCCCTTCCGGTATGCGTCCACCGTCACGATCACCCCGGGATCTCCCAGCATACAGCCGGTATCATGTCCCAGCAGTTCCCATCTGGGGAAGGACACATTTTCATATTCCGCAATGTCGATCAGCGAACAGATCATGTCGTTCACCACATCGGGCCGGATGATGGTCAGCAGCGGAAATTCACTGCGGAACACATCCCAGCCGCTGAACACCGTCCGCTTGGCAAAGGATCCCGTATGCCGCACCGTCCCGTCCGCTGAGAGATAATTCCCGTTCACATCCGAATACATCCTCGGATCCAGCAGCGCATGGTACATGGTGGTATAAAATACAGTCAGCAGATCCGGATTCTGCCGGGTATCCTCCACAGAAACCACAGAAAGTGCCTCATCCCATGCCCGCACTGCTTTGGCATGCATTTCATCAAAGGAAATCCCGGCCGCTTCCGCCGCAAAATTGTCCCTTGCCCCCTGCAGATTGATATAAGAGATCGCAACTTTCAGACAGATGGGCGTATCCCCGGCAGAAAAGTCCGCATAAAACCACAGTTCTTCCCCGCTATAGGACGCCATCCCTTCCGCAGCCGGCGCATTTTTGTCCCACACACCAAAGTGTTCCCATGGTTCGGAAAATTCCGCATGGAGATACAGATCGTAGCTGACACGCCCGCCCCCTCTTCCGAAACCACCATGGGTAGACGGACAGTGGATCCGGCCTTCCAGAACATGACTGCCGATGATTTCCAGTTCCTGCAGAGGAGAGCGTCCGGCAATCCGTCTGGCCAGATTGATCTGCACCCGGCGGTTGGTATTATCAGGATAGGTCATCCGGATCATCCCGGTATGCACCGACACCGTGGTTTCCGCCCGGATGTCGTATGTATCCAGTGTGACCGCATAATACCCCGCTTCTGTCACCTCGGTCTCATGCCGGAAATCGGATTCATACCCTCTGTCCTCCCGGGTGGTAAGGGCATCCCGGTATGTCCCGGACAGCAGATTCAGCGGCCCTGTGGTGGGCATCACCTGAAAATTCCCCAGATCCCCGTACCAGCCCACACCGGACATATGGTTGATGGAAAACCCGTCAATGGTGGTGTGGTGATAGCTGTATCCGGAACCGTTGTCGCCGCCTTCCAGCGTATCCGGCCCGAACGCCGTCATCCCGAAAGGACAGACTGCCCCCGGATGTGTCTTGCCGCCGCCGTGACAGCTGGTTGCGGTCATGTCTCCTATAGTACCGATCTTTGTGCTGACATATCTGCTTGCATGCATACTCTGGTCCCTTCCTCCGGTATGTATTTCACTTGATATCTACCTTATTATATCAGCCCGCACCGCAAATTGCAATAGCGGAAAACACCCATAAGGAGAACCCATCATGTTCCGAGAACTCACCCGTAAAAACAAACAGATCCCCCACGAAGAATGCGTCACCCTGCTGACCCGGGAAACCCGCGGTGTTCTGGCAGTAAACGGCGGGGACGGTTATCCCTACGCCATGCCAATGAACCATTTCTATAACCCGGACGACGGATGCATCTATTTCCACTGCGGAAAAACCGGTCACCGTCTGGATGCACTGCGGCAGTCGGATAGAGTCTCCTTCTGTGTCTGTGAGCAGGGCTGCCGGGAAGAAGGCGACTGGGCTTACCATGTCCGCAGTGTCATCGTGTTCGGCCGGATGGAAATCATCGATGACCTTCCCAAAATCGCCTCCATATCCGCCGCCCTGAGCCGCAAGTTCACCCAGGACGAGACATACATCCAAAACGAAATCGAACAGTATGGAAAAGCAACTCTGCTTCTGAAACTTACCCCGGAACACATCTGCGGCAAACGGGTAAAAGAATCGTAAGCTACAAAAGAATAAACTATTCCGCAAAAGAAAGTGAGGCTCCCATGAAAAAAAGATTGATCTGTCTCCTGCTCGCTCTGCTGTGTACCCTGCCGACCATCGGCTGCTCCGGGGAAGATGAAGAGACAAAAGAAACCACCCCTGCCGAAAATACTGCCAATGCAGAAACGGAAACCGAAACAGAAACAGAACTGACCGACGGTCTGCCGGAAACCGACATGAACGGGTTTTCCTATCACCTCCTGAATACCTCTCAGGAAACTCTGACATGGGCAGACATGCGTTTCCTGTCCGAGGAACTGGACGGCGAAACGGTAAACGATGGCCTGTACAACCGCCGGACAGACATCCAGGAACGGTTCAACTGTTCCATCACCTCTGAAGAAACAATCCATTTTCAGGAAGTTCCCAAGCATCTGCAGAATTTTGTCAATGCGGGAGACGGCCAGTACCAGAGCGTTTTTCTGGCGGAAAGCCATCTGGGTACCTCCCTGCCCTATTGCTCTGCCTGGAACAGTGTCCCCCATCTCCGGTACACCGAGGATCACTGGAACCCCAATGCCACCTCTATTTTTGACCTTAACGGCAAACAGGTTGCTCTGGCCGGAAATGTCTCTCTGTCCGTTGCCAGCCGTGCCGTATGTATGGTGTTCAACAAACGGATTTTCGCCGAGCATTTCTCCGGTGACAGCCTGTATGAAAAAGTGGAAAACAACGAATGGACCCTGGACACCTGGCTTTCCTATGTATCACAGGTTGGCGTGGATCTGAACGGTGACGGTGCCTGGACTGTGGAAGACCAGTACGGTCTGAATATGGGCCGCGGCTTCAAGGGTTACCTTGCCTCCTTCATCGGCGCTTCCGGTCAGCATTTTACCACACCGGATGCCAATGGGGTTCCCGAACTGACCATGCACACCAGCGAAGCCACCCTGAATCTGGTTACCCGTCTGATGGATGCCATGACCGCCACGGAAGGCTTCTATTATAATGAAGACAAAACGGTACACGGCTTCCAGCCCGCCGATTTCTTCTCCTCCGGTCATGCGCTGTTCACCCAGGGTGTTCCCCATGACATCTATAAGCTCCGTGACATGGAAGACGACCTGGGGATCCTGCCCATGCCCAAGCTGACCCCGGAACAGGACAAGTATTACTCCGCATCCTGGGGCGGGCATGTTCTGGTACTGCCCAAAACCGTACTCCCGGAATCCGACACGGGTACCTGCATCGGCATTCTGCTGGAAGCCATGAGCTTTGCCGGATACCATGACATCCTGCCGCTGTACAAGGAAGTGGCGCTGAAATCCAAGACTGCCCGTGATGAAGAATCCTCCGCCATGCTGGACATCATCTACGCCAGTGCCGTGTTCGATTTCGGTACCAATATCCTGTACGATGCTCTGCTGGCTCCCACCGTTCTCCAGACACTCTGGGACAAAAAGGATTCTTCCATCATCGTTTCCACCTGTACTGCCCAGGAAAAGAAAATTGCCGACTACATCTCCGACTTTATGACAGCCGTTGAAGAAATGTCCTGAAGAGAGGAAGTGTCCCCATGCCTGCCATATTTCTCCTGACCGCCGCCATCCTCCTGTCCTGTTCCAAGTCCCTCCTGTACCGCGGTGTATCGGACGTTACCGGAAACAAAACAGGTTTCTGGCTGGTCAATACCCTCTCCTTCGGCACCGCCTGTGTGATCCAGTTTCTCATCACCCTTTTCACCGGCGGACTGCAGCTTTCCCTCTTCACTGTCCTTCTGGTACTGCCCTTTTTCGTTTTTACGCTGGCCTCCCAGTACTTCTACATCACCGCCCAGAAACTGGGTGCCGTCTCGCTGAACACCTTTATCTACAGCTGCGGTTTCATCCTGCCCACCATCTACGGCATCCTCTGGCTGAAAGAACCCTTTGACCTGCTGCAGGGCATCGGCATTCTGGTGATGCTGGGCGCCATCTACCTGTATCTGCTGCCCGGAAAACAGAATACCTTCCGTGTGTTCTGGCTGGTCTGCATCCTCTGCGCTTCCCTCTGCTCCGGTACTATCGGCATCCTGCAGAAGATCCAGCGTTCCCAGGGTGCGGAAACCGAACAGAATACCTTCCTGTTCCTGACCTTCCTGCTCTGTACCCTGGCTTCCGCCGCAATCTGGCTTCTGAACCGCCGGAAGTTTTCTGCCGATACCGCAGTCTCCCTGGAAAAACGTTCTGTCTTTCTGGCACTGCTCATCGGTGCAGTCCTTGGGATTGCCAATCTGATCAACCTGTTTCTGGCGGGAAAACTGCCCAGCGCCGTATTCTTCCCGGTACTCAACGGCAGCGTGACCCTGCTGTCCGGCATCGGGGCTTACCTGATCTTCCGGGAAAAAATGAACCTGCGGCAGATCATCGCCCTGTGTATCGGCATTGTCGCCATCATTCTCATCAGCTGACGAAAGGAGAACTGTTATGCTGCAAATTCCATGGAAAACCAAAGGCATCGTCCTGACCGCTCCCCAGCCCTACAAAAAGGAAGTACAGGATGTTGCAGACTTTATCGAACGGATCCTTGCCCCCTCCGGCGTGAATCTGGTGGTTCTGCAGACCCGGTACCGCTACCGTTTCCAGAAGCATCCTGAATGTATGGGCTACGACCCGCTTTCCTATGAAGATGTCCAACTGCTGCTGAACACCTGCCGCCGCTGCGGAATCCGTCTGGTACCCAAAATGAATCTGCTGGGTCACCAGTCCGGTCTGCACAACACTCCCAGCGACGGAATCCTCCACGGCCACGCCACCGAAGGTGTACTGGACTACCGTGACGGTCTGCTCCGTGCTTATCCCATGCTGGACGAGCTGCCGGATCAGGATACAGGTTTCTACGCCCGCCACCTCTGCCTGACCCATCCCCTGCTGCCCTCCATCCTGTTTGATCTGATGGATGAAATGCTGGACGCCTTTGCAGCAGACGGAATGCATATCGGCTGCGACGAAGCCTTCAACATCGGTCAGTGCCCCAGATGCAGCGCCAAGCCGCCCCACATCCTCTTTGCCGACTACATCAATATGCTCCGGGATCACCTTGCCGCCCGCGGTGCCGAAACCATGCTCTGGTCCGACCGTCTGCTGAACTCTGCCGAGGCCGGATACCATGCCTACGAATCCTCCGCCAACGGAACCGACGGTGCCATTGATCTGGTGCATAAGGATCTTCTCTGCTGCGACTGGCATTACGAAACCCATGACCGGTACCGTTCCGTGGACATCTTCGCAGATCACGGCTTCCGCATGATGATCAGCCCCTGGAAAAATCTGGACAGTTCCCGGAAATTTCTGGAATATGCCATGGAACACGACAGAGGACATATCGAAGGGTATCTGCAGACCACATGGTGTTCTTCCGGCGAACTGGCCAGACACTACCTGTACGGCGCTCCTCTGGAATGGCACAACACCCCTGCCCTTGTGGAAACGCTGAACAGCCTCTTCCTGTCCCCGGAAGTAATCCATGATTAAGACCTCTATCCCAAGAAAGGATCTGTTATTATGAAAACATTTGAAGGCTTCACCCACGGCGTCGGCATCGGCGGCTGGATGACCAACTATAAGCGTCTCAAAGTCATCGAAGTATCCAAACGGATGTGGATCTCCCCTGGCGACATGGAACATTTCATGACCTACATCACAAAGGACGACGTTGCCAATATCGCCTCCTTCGGCGCAGACCATATCCGCTTCACCTTCGACCAGATCGTTGTGGAAAAATATGACGAACCTTATGTGTACAGAGAAGAAATCCTCAATAAAATGGAAGAATTCTTCGGCTGGTGCAGGGAATACGGTCTGCATGTCCTGCTGAATCTGCACCATGCCATCGGCGCCTACTGCGACTGCCCGGACGAACACGATCTCTGTATCAACCCGGAACGCCGTGCACGCTTCACCGCCCTGTGGGTCATGCTGGAAAAACGATTCCACGACCAGAACCATGTAGCCTTTGAACTGCTGAACGAGCTGCCTACCAACGACTATGTAGAATGGAACTCCCTGGCCGACGAAACCCTAACCGAACTCCGGAAACTGAACAAAGACCGGTATATCGTCATGGGCGGCGTGGAATACAACAATGTCTCCGGCCTGAAAAAGCTGCACATCTGGGATGACGACAGGGTTGTCTATACCTTCCATTTCTATTCTCCCCATGAATTCACCCACCAGAGAGGTCTTCTGCAGGGAGCCCAGCATATCTATAACCGGGAAATGCCCTACCCCGGCAGCATCCAAAAATACCGGGAATACCGGGAATACTTCGGCTGGGACGTGGGAGACTACGGAAAGATCGAACGCATGGACAGAGAATGGCTCTGGAAGCAGCTGCAGCCCGCCGCCGACTGGATCCAGTCCCATCCGGACAAAATTCTGTACAACGGCGAATTCGGTACCATCCGTCACTGTCCCCTGCCCTACCGTATTGCCTGGTTCCGTGACGTAATTGCCTTCTGTCAGAAATACGAAATCCCCTACAGCATCTGGAACTACCTGAGCACCCCCTACGACGGCAACCGCTTCAGCCTGGTAGACGACGACAACAGAAAGATTCTGTCCCCCGACTTCATCAAGCTGATCCAGGGCGATCTGGATTCCATCGAACTGTAATTCTCCCGGAAAGGCAGTCTGTATATGTATCAGATAGAAGAAAAACAGTTCGGCCGTCTCCGGTATCTCCTGGCGGTACACGAATCCTGCACCGCTCCGGACGCCGCCTATCCGACCCTGCTTTCCCTGCATGGTGCCGGATCCCGGGGAAATGATCTCTCCATCCTGAAAGGTGCCGCCGCCATCACCAATGCCGAAAAGCTGGACATCCCCCTGCGAATTTACGCTCCCCAGTGTTACGCCGATACATGGTTTGAAATTTTTGAGCAGCTTCTGGCTTTTACGGATTTTGTAGCCAAAGGCCCCACCACCGACAAAAACCGTCTGTATCTGACCGGTGGGAGTATGGGCGGATATACGGCATGGCAGCTGGCAATGACACGCCCGGAGCTGTTCGCTGCCCTCACCCCTGTCTGCGGCGGCGGTATGTACTGGAATGCAGCCCGTCTGAAATCCATTCCGATCCATGCCTATCACGGTGCGCTGGATACCACCGTACAGGTGACGGAAAGCATCAACATGGTCAATGCCGTAAACCGCAGCGGCGGCAATGCCAAGCTGACCATCTTCCCGGAAGCCGCCCACAACGCCTGGGATCCCACCTACTCTGATCTCGCTTACTGGAACTGGATGCTGCAGCAGCATAAATAATGTACTGCACGGAATCAAAAAAGAATCGGGATTTTCCATCTTCGGAGTCCCGATTCTTTTTGTATGCAGAGGTTTCTGCCGCGTCAGTTCTATCCCGCCGTAAGCAAAATCTTCCCCATTCCATACAGCCTCAGAATGCCGCCGGAAACAGCCGCATGGCATTCCTGTACAGAATGTTTTCCTTATCCTGTTCAGACAGTGCCGACAGCGCAATCCGCCCGAACTGGAATGCACAGGAATACGTATCCGTTCCGAACAGGATTTTCTCCGATCCCACCCGGCTGACCGCATATTCCAGTACATTATTCAGATTGCTTGCTCCGCCGGAGGTATCCACATAGATGTTTCCGTACCGTGCCCTCTCCACAGCATCCACATGGGCAGTGCTGCCAAGATGGGCAATGATCAGCTGCATTTCCGGATACCGGTCGGCAAAGGAAGGCATTTTTTCGATATGCTGCGGATGCATCAGAACCACCGCTTTGTGTGCCGCCGCAAAGGAAAACAGTGCATCTCCATGTTCCAGAATGCTGTACCCGTGCAGATCCGGATGAATCTTGATCCCCAGCACACGGTCAGAAGCAAGCATCCCTTTCGCTTGCCGGTATGTTTCCGGAATTCGGGGGTCGATCACCACCCACTGCCGCATCCAGTCCGTCCGCTGTACCAGATCATACAGATACCGGTTTTCCTCCGCCACACATTCCGGATGCTCCACAGCAGCATAGGTGGACAGTCCCGCATGGGATACACCGATATGGTCATACCCGGCCTTGATAAAATCCAGCTGATGGTTGTGGATTTCCTCCGGAATGGCAGAGTTCACCTCATCGAAAGGAGAACCGTGGTTGAAATGGGAGTGTATGTCAACAGGGGCGTACGAAAACACCGGCATCTGTACCATTGGTTTATCCCTCCGTATCCAGTGTGGCAAGGGTTTCCAGAAGCGCATCCAGCTTTTCATTCAGAGCATTTTCATTGGCAGCCCACCATGTAGAAAACGATTTTGACTTAATGATACTATCAAAAAAAGCGATATCAAATGATAAGGACTGATAGAATGCCATGCCGAAATCACAGATGGTACCTTCCCGGATCAGGTCAATCATTGCGGCAGAGTCTTCATCTCGTGTAAGTTTTCTCTGCAGAGCTACATCATAATAAACAGGCAGAACATCGAAATAGGTAGTACTCTGTAAACCTTCCAGTACGATCTGACTCATTTCGGCATCCTTAAGCATTATTGGAAATGCAGCCACATCAACAAAACATTTACTGTAGTACATATCCTGTTGTTCATTCAGTTTCGGTGTGGGCAGAATCCCGAAATCAGGCGCATCGCGCATTTCTTCATAAAATGATAACTTCAAGATATACACAGAAAACAGATTTTGTCCAGCGGTAAACATAGGAATCAAATCTACAGTAGGGTCGATATTTCCGGAATAATACACAGACTTATTATTCATAAGTAATGATAATCTATCGGTTATATCTACTATGGCTTCTGTAGCACCGCAGAATGACTTATTCCCTTCTTCATCCGGTACAATAATCCGATAACCCATTCCAAACCCCAACCACGTAATGGATTCGTGGTCTGTACTCAGTATCCCGAAACAGTCTTCCTTGTCCGTCTTTCCATTACCATTCTTATCAAATGCTGCTATTTCTGCTAAGGTCAGCATGACATCATACGTCCATTTGCCATCAAGCACCATCTGATAGGGATATTCTTCCCCCAGTTCATCCATCATTTCTTTATTGAAATAAACCGCACCACATTCATTGATGGTGTTGAAGCCATAAGTACCGGCAACAGCATACAATTTTCCATCCACAATGAAGCTGTCATTGCTTTCATGGAAATACCATGGTGCTTCTAAATCCAGGTATTCCATTTTTGTAAGATTCTGCAGCAATCCCCCTGTTATATACGGAGTAGTATAAGCAGAACTGGCTACCATCAGATCATACACAGCATCTCCTGCCTGTACTGAACCACGCAGCTTATCTGTAACCACAGACATTCCTGCAGTAAAACCATTCACCACTTCATACTGCAGGTTCACTCCGAACCGTTCCTCTACAGCCATATTCCGTTCATATACCGCATCCTTCAGAACATCTCCGGTACTTTCTTCCACGGCATATGTGTCCTGCCACTGTTCCGCCGCCGTCAGAATCACATAATCCGCCCCGCCGTAGTCCCGTTCCGGCAGATTGTCTGTCAGCTCGGTTTCCGTTACAGCAGCTTCCGTCTGTGCCGCAGTATCCGCCGTGGTTTCCTTCGTAGTCCCGCCGCCGCATGACGATAGCAGAAGCAGCAGTGCCAGCACCATTGTCATCGTACGTTTCATAGCATTGTTCCTTTCTTAATATTGTATCACTGCAGCCGCATAGCATAGATTTCCGCATCCCGCATGGTAAACTGGAACCGCACAGTCTTCCCCTGCAGTTCCGCAAGCGGCTTATCAAAATCCACCACTCTGTCCAGTGCATCCCCGAAGATTTCACAGGAACCGTATCCGTCAATGGGCAGACCCTTTTCATCCAGAATAGTCAGGAAAATACCGCCTCTGGCAGAGGTACGGAAATTGATGGTCAGTTCTTCTCCTTCAAATGTAAAGGCAGGTGTGCGCAGGATTTTCGGTGCATATCCGGCTTTCACAGAAGCAAATCCATCTCTTCTGTACACATATCTGATCAACTCTACCGGCACATCCTCCATCCAATGTCTGTTATCTACATATATTGAGAGTTCATTAGGTTCGTCCGGAAAGGTACTGGGCGTTTCTACAAGTCCTCCAATAGCAGGATAACAGTCCCCGTATACCCAGTTATGCGGTTCTTCCGGCCCGGGAGTCAGACAGGCTTCGTCAAACCGATACCAGTTCACATTGTCCCGGGAACTCATGAACACACAGTCCGTCACGGCAATCCCCAGTCTGGGTTCCATTTCCATCCGCTTTTTTCTTCTGTCCGCCCCGCAGAGCCGGTCATAGTTGGCCGTCCACCCCTTCCGTTCCACATACCGGGTGGGGAATCCGATGTAATACCGGGTGTCATAGGGATAGGCCATCACACAGTTGGTGTACAGCGGATAGTCTTCACAGCCGCCAAAGTTCAGCGGCACAGGGTCGCTCCAGTGGATAAAGTCTTCCGATTCGGACACCAGAACCCCTCTGACAAAGGTTTCGTTCAGCGTGGAACCCGGCATTTCCGGCTTGCTGTGGAATTCCCGGAAGTAGCAGTAATACTTCCCTGCATGGGGATTCCAGTGTACGGAGTTCTGAGAATCATACGCATACCCCTGGGAAATCACACTGTAGTCCGTAAAGTGAATCCCGTCCGCCGATACCTTGCAGATCAGCCCGTGCTTCGGCTTATCGGGATTGTAATACAGATACCCGGAAACATCGGTGCTGGACATGATGGCCTTGTATCGGTGTTCCGGCGGGCAGGCAGGATTTTCGTCCTTCATCACCACAATATTGTCCGGAATCCGGGTCATGATAATGTTGTTATCCTTACTGCCCCGGAACTCGCACATACCCATGTTGGGTCTTTCCCAGTGCAGTCCGTCCCGGCTTTCCGCGTAGCATACATTGATTCCTTCGGTGTAGGTGGGATCAAAGAAAGACCAGGTTTCATAATACATCCGGTAGAAACCATCGTCCTTCAGAATGGTGAAAAAGTCGTTGGCATTGCCGTCCCAGGGCTGGTCGAATGTCATGACACTGTCCCTTTTTACCGGTCTGTTGACGGAAAGTTCCGCCGTGGTAAACCGATGGTCGATCATATCGTCGCTCCAGAAAGGAACCATGCCTCTTGTGATGTGCATCATATCATACGTCTCCTGTAATTTCTGTACAAATTTATTATAATCCAAAACTGCTCTGTTGTAAATTGTATATTCTGACATTTATTTTCGCACATGTCCGAATCTGAAAGAAGGATATTGACATTCCTCGTCCGCTGGGGTATAATGAAAAAAATTCTCCGGGGAGGTGGATGGAAAATGCCGGGTGTTCCGGAAATCACATCAGTCAAAGAGTATCATGTACATCTGGAAAACACCATCGTCCGTATGCTGATTGATGTGCCGTGGGAAATGGAAAAAAACGCCGCTCTCCCCCCGCCCACTCCCCACAGCCATGTCTGTTCCGAGCTGTTTGTCTGCGGCACCGGAGAAATTGTCCTGAAAACAGAGAACGGATATCTTACCCTCCACAGCGGAGATGCCGCCATCGTGCCCCCCGGTGTGTACCATGTCAAATATCGTACAGCCCCCGATACCACAGGACATGCCATCAGCTTTCAGTGTATCCGGAAGAATACCCGTGACTGTACGGATCTGTACAGACAGTTTCTGCCCTACATATCCGGCAGGCAGATTCTGGTATACCGGCAGCATCCCACCCTTTTCGCCGATGTCCAAAGCATCCTGCAGACTGCAGAAACGGAAAAAGGCTTCCGCCCTGCCCTCCTGCTGGCAGAACTGCTGCTCCGGAATACAACTGTCCCCCCGGAACAGGAAAACAGCCGTGAAGATCCGGATGAGGAACCTGTACACGGTTTCCGGGACATCCATCGGATGCTGAAGCTGGACCAGCTGCTGGAAACCTGCTATATGCAGAATTATACCATCGACGATATTGCAGACCAGCTGTATATCAGCAGCCGCCAGCTCACCCGGATCGTGCAGAAACGATATGGCAAGACCCTGCTGCAGGTCATCATGGACAAACGGATTCAGACCGCAGAACGGCTGCTGGTCACAACAGACATGACCATAGACAAAATCGCCGTAGCCGTCGGTTTCAGTTCCAGTGCCGGTTTCTACAGGGAATTCGCCAAACGCTACGCCGCCACCCCGGCAGAATACCGCAGGAAATACATATAACCCCTCCCCTTTTGCGGGGTATCACATATTACAATAAAACAAGGAGTCCTGTCATGCATAAGATTCTCATCCTGTCCCACAAACCAAACGATCTTTCCGATCTGATTCTGCAAAGCTGTCCCGGCGCCGCTTTTGTTTCCTTTGCCGATAGTGCCAATGTGCATCTGCAGGACTGGGACGCCCTTGCCATACTGGGAGGCTGCGGCGAAACCGGATACACCCTGCCGCCCTTTCTCCGTACCCAGGCAGAAGCCATGGCAGCGGAAGGAAAGCCGGTGTTCTGCGAATTCTGCGTATCGTTCGGCTGCTTCTACGCAGGTGATCCGGAACCCATGATTCACCATCGTCTGGCAGTACACGATACCCCGGACATCCCCTCCGGTCTTGCGGCAGGCGATATACTGGACGGCCACCGGAACGACTGTCTTACCTACTACTTCTGCCCGGAAAACCGTTCCCCCATCCTGACCTACCACAACTATCTCTGCGCCCACGACCATATTTCTCCCGATGCCCTGGATACAGGCCGCCGTGCTTTGTGGTATGTTTCCGACAATCTGCTGATCTGCGCGTTCCGCCTGTGTAATTTCCACCGGGCAAGACTGGCTCCCGCAGCACGCTGGCAGACTGTGGTCACCACCGTGATTTCCTTCCTGGCCGGTGAAACCGTAGCTCCCGTATATCCGGCTCCCGTCTGCACCTTCCGCAAAGGCACCGCCATTACCCACGCAGGACAGGTACAGGAAGCTGTACAGGCAGGACTTTCCTGGTTCCGGAACGCCGATATGCTGATTGCCGACGGTCAGGGCGGCGTCAAGGAGGGACTGAGCCACCACATCCATGCCTCTGACGGAAAACAGGTACGGATCAAACAGGTACGCACCGACTGTACCGGAGAAACCGGCGGCGCCTATCTGATGGACTGGATGTGCTCCGGTAATTTCGACAGCCTGCGGACCTTCCGCAAAGGCACCGCCATTACCCACGCAGGACAGGTACAGGAAGCTGTACAGGCAGGACTTTCCTGGTTCCGGAACGCCGATATGCTGATTGCC
>JAFQGY010000152.1 GCA_017415325.1 Clostridia bacterium | reverse complement strand
TGCCCATCCGGTTGTACAGTACAGGACCGGCGGACAGTCTAGGCTTGTAGCAGAAGTCATACTTCAGAAAGTCCACGCCCCAGTCGGCAAAAGTCTTGGCATCCACGAATTCATAGTCAAAGCTCCCGGGATAGCCTGCACAGGTGCGGGTACCGGCACAGGAGTACATCCCGAACTTCAGACCCTTGGAGTGAACGTAATCCGCCAGAGCTTTCATGCCGGAGGGGAACTTTTCGGGATCCGCCACCAGCTTGCCTTCCGCATTTCTTTCTCTGAGGGACCAGCAGTCGTCGATGACCACATATTCGTATCCCACATCCTTCAGTCCCAGATCCACAATGGCATCTGCCGTGTCACGGACCACCTTTTCGTTGATGGCGCCGCCGAAGGTGTTCCAGGAGTTCCAGCCCATAGGGGGAAGAGTAGCTAACATAATTGTATCTCCTTGTATGTAAAAATAATTTTTCGGGTCTTTCAGTCCAGCGGATAGGGCAGGGGAATTACCTGTGTGCCGTCCTTGTTTGCAAAGTGGTGCTTCACGCCCATTTCTTCCATCCAGCCACGCACAATGACGGTCTGCCACATATGGGTGTTGTACCCCTTGCCGGCATCGTTGTTCCAGAGCCACTTCGGGGTTGCCCAGAGACAGGCTTTGGGTCTGCAGGCCTCATAAAAGCTTCTGGCGGTACCGTTCTGGCCATGGTGGGCCATCTGCACAAAGTCTACCCTGAGCTTTTCCGGAGGCACCGTTTCCAGCACCTGGTTCCCGCCTTCAATCCCCAGATCTCCCGTGAACAGCACGCTCTGACCGCAGGCATCCATCCGGAATACCATGGAGGCGTTGTTGTCCGCATTGCCGGTAAATGCCAGATCGTATGTGCGCAGGATCTCGAAGGTCACGCCGTCCAGCTCATAGATTTCTCCCTTCTGCGCCACACAGATTTCGGTACCTCTGGCTTCCAGCACCGGTATCAGCTCTTCCAGCTCGGAAACCGTATGGGCACAGCTTTTTTCGTACTGATCCAGAAAATCGAAGGGCGGGAAGTTGTAAATCAGCTTGCCGACTGTAAAGTCATCCGGAAACCGGCGGAGCATTTCGTACAGTACATCGGTGTGGTCGTCGTGCGGGTGGGTCAGAAACCACATATCAATGTGCGGCTTCGGCCCCAGCAGAGCTTCGATGTAACCGTGGAAATATTCCGTATCCTGCTTGTTGCCGCCGTCGATGGCGATGACCCTGCCGTGTTCTGTCACGATCAGAAAGGACATCATCTGGGTACGGGGGCGGCTGTCACACTTCTGCGCCAGAAAATGGATGCGTACATTGTCAGACATATATATACTCTCAACTTTCTACAGCGATTTAAGCAATAGTATGATACCACATTTCTCCATCTTTGTCAAGATTCACAAAAAGAATCTCCGAAAAACCTTGCATCCTGCAGCCGGATGTGGTATAATCGACCCAAACCATACTGAATTTTCTACAGGAGGATTCCATTGTGAAGAATTTTCTGCCTCTCGAACACCATAAAGTCCTTGCCGCTGAAATGAAGCCCTCTCTCCGCTGGGACGGTACCTCTTCCATTGAAAAACTGCGGGAAGAAAGCCGCGCCAAACTGTGGGAACTGCTGGGGATGGACATGATGACCCCCTGCGAACCCCTCTTTGAGATTACCGAAGACGATGTAGTTAACGGAAACCGCCGGATCCACTTCACAATCCAGACCGAAGAAGGATATTATACCCACTGTGACCTGATGCTGCCCATGGAAATGCCGGAGGGGAAGCTGCCTTTGTGCGCCTGCCTGCAGGGACATTCCAAGGGAGCGCACATCTCTCTGGGACAGCCCAAGTATCCGGGAGATGAAGCCACCATTTCCGGCGGGGACAGAGATTTCTGCATCCGTGCCGTCAAGGAAGGTTTTGCAGCCCTTGCCATCGAACAGCGTGCCTTCGGTCTCAACGGCGGTACCGAAAAAGGCCCTGACTGCACCAGACCTGTGCTGACCGCCTTGCTGCTGGGCCGTACCGTCATTGGTGAGCGGGTATGGGACGTCATGCGTGTTCTGGACGCCATCGAAACCAACTTTGCAGACATCATCACCCTGAAAGGCTCCGTGCTTATGGGCAACTCCGGCGGCGGCACGGCAACCTACTATACCGCCTGTCTGGAACACCGCTTCGACGGTTTCATGCCCTCCTGCGCCGTATGTACCTACCGGGATTCCATCGTGGCCGTACATCATTGCCCCTGCAACTATGTTCCCGGCATCGCCAAGTACTTTGATATGGGTGACCTGGCCATTATGATTGCCCCCAAGAAGCTGGTGGTAGTCTGCGGCAAGGATGACAATATCTTCCCCCTCCACGGCGTGAACGAAACCTTTGACATTATCAAGAACCTGTACAAGGGTGCCGGTGCGGAAGACAACTGCGCCCTCATCGTGGGATACGAAGGACACCGCTTCTATGCAAACGAAGCATGGCCTGTGATGCAGCAGCTTCTGGCGAAATAATAACCGGAATAGGGAACAGAGAAACACTATGACAAAACAGATCTGGCTGGACTGGATCGGAAAACCATCCGATTCCTTTGAGCCGAATCTTTCTCCGGTGCAGAAAACATTTACGCTTGAGGGATACCGGGGAGAACTGTATCTGCAGAGAAACGGCTCAGATACCTGTCAGCGGGTGATGATGCTGTTTCCGGAGAATACAGAGAAACCCTGCCCCGGTGTGGTGATCCCGTTCTATTACCCGGAAGCCATGCTGGGGATGGATCCCTTTACCGGAGAAGCACTGCCCGGATACGCCGGGATTGCCATGATGCTCCATCTGGCACGCCGTGGCTATGCGGTGATTTCTGCCGATGCATATCATCTGACATACATTCCCTCCGACAAGGCAAGAGCGGATTTCTCCCGTTGGAAGGACGCCGCAGAAGCACTCCGGAAAGACCACCCATGCTGGACAGGTATAGGCAAGCTGACTGCGGATACCATGCTGCTGACGGACATTCTCGCCGCCGATCCCCGTGTGGATGCAGACCGTCTGGGGATTGCCGGGCATTCGCTGGGCGGAAAGATGGCCTTTTACGCCGGCTGTCTGGATGACCGGATCAAGGTGATTCTGGCAAGTGATTTCGGTATCCGCTGGGAACAGACCAACTGGCGGGATATCTGGTACTGGGGAGATACAGTGGACAAGCTGCAGAAAGCGGGGCTGGATCACAGTGCTCTTCTGGGATGTTCCGGTGCCAAACCCATGTGCCTGCTGGCGGGTCAGTATGACGACATGACCAGCTGGGAAATGATGCAGGCCGCACCGGGATACGAAAGCTGTCCGGAACGGCTGAAGATTGTCCACCATGCCAAAGGGCACCGTCCGCCTGCCGATGCTCTGGAAGAAGGATACGCTTTTCTGGACAGGTGGCTGCAATAAGCAAAAAAGAGAGACCGGTACACAATCCGTATTTGCGGAACTGTGTGCAGGTCTCTCGTTTCGTTTATTCAGAACTTATTCCAGGATGTTGGAAGTGATCTGGTCTACACCCCAGGAGATCAGTCTTGCGGCGTCGTCCGGGTTGTCCACCGTCCAGCAGTTGACCACGATTCCGGCGGCATGGCAGGCAGCGATCTTTTCGGCGGTAAGACCGGGATGGCAGATATCCAGATCCATCCCGGCAGCGGCCAGCTTGGCGATCAGCGCATCGTCCACTTCGCCGGTCAGGAACTGACACTTCTGTTCGGGACGGACTTCCTTCACCAGTTCCAGGTTGTGGTAGTTGAAGGAGATGAAGCAGGTGTTGTCCAGATACCCGTCAAAAACGGCGAGGATGTCCTTGATTTCTTCCAGGGTAAAGGCGCTTTTCAGTTCCGGAACACATACCTTGCCGTAGTGTTCGCAGATTTTCCGGTATTCACTGGGCAGACACAGCTTCAGTTCCCCACGGTCGGATTTGCCGTCCTTGTCCTTCAGGGTCAGAGCGCGCAGTTCCGCCAGAGAAGACTGTTCTATTACCAGATCCACTTCGCAGATTCTGCCGGAGCGGCCGTCGTGGTTGCAGATGTAATTGCCGTCGTTTGTGCGGTAGATGTCGGTTTCCACACCCCAGTACGTACGGTTGCCTGCGGCGATGAATGCAGCGGCAGTGTTTTCGGTTTCCAGACCGCTGACACCTCTGTGGGCTACCATTTTGGTGTTGCCGTGGTCGGCGATTTTGATGGTGTTGTTCATAAGTTACCTCCGTATTATGGCCTGTCAGCCAACATATGCTTTGATCAGATCGAATGTATTCTTCACCCCGTCCACATGAGAGCGTTCGTACCCGTGGGAGGCATATACCCCGGCACCGATCAGAGCGCCCCGGACATCAAATGTTCTCATAGCGGCGGAGCAGTCGGAGCTGTAATGGGGGTACAGGTCAACCGCATAGGAGATATTGTTTTCCTTCGCCAGGTTGACAAGAGCAGTGGTGAGATCGTAGTCATACGGTCCGGAAGAATCTGCCGCACAGATGGAAACCTGCTTTTCGGTGCAGTCCAGTCCGTCACCGACACAGCCCATGTCCACGCCCAGAATCTCCGTAACCCCTTCCGGGAGGGTACCGGATGCACCGTGACCCACTTCTTCATAAACGGTAAAGTGCATGTACACTCGACGGGACAGCTGTACGTTTTCTTCCTTGATATATCTGGCATATCCCAGCAGAATGGCGGCGCTGAGCTTGTCGTCCAGATACCGGCTCTTGATGTACCCGGATTCCGTGATTACGGTACGGGGATTCACGCAGACAAAACAGCCGTTTTCAATCCCCAGCTTTTTCACCTGATCGGCGGAGGACACGTTTTCGTCCAGCAGTACTTCCAGAGAATCCCATGTACGCTGTGTGCCGGTGTAGCCGCCGTTGACATGTACGGATGCATTGCAGAGCTGCAGGGTGCCTTCGTATTTCCGGCCGTCACGGGTGTAAACGGTCACAAATTCGGTTTCCACATTGTTGGGGTTCAGCCCGCCTACGTTGCGAACCTTCAGTCTGCCGTTGCCCTTGATCTGGGCCACCATGGCGCCGAGGGTGTCGATATGGGCAGAAAGCAGCAGCCCGTTTTCTGCAGGTGCCGTGTCCGCATTGAGACAGCAGAGCACACCGCCTTTCCGGGTCAGTGTCGGCGTATAACCAAGAGCCCGGAGTGCTTCCATGGTATAATCGGACGCCTGTCTGGTAAATCCGGTAGGGCTGTCTGCCGCCAGAAGATCTTTCAGCACGTCCAGTGTGTATTGCAGGATGGAATCTTTCATAATGCCTCCGATGGATAAGAATGAATCTTTTCCCTATTGTACCACATTTTTTGCGGTTTTCCAAGTAGATTCTGCATGTTTTTGTGGAAAAAAGTACAGAAATTCTATTGCAAGCCCGCTGCGGACATGATATAATACCCAAAAAGAGATATATGCGGATAGAAACAGCCTATCAGAAAGGACGAATGATATGGAATTTTTCTGCGGAACGGGACTGAAACGGCCTGTACGGCTTTCGGAAGGAACACGGGATTTTGCATGGCGCTCTCTCCATGGAGAATATGGGGATGATACCTGTGCCGTAATGGGTGTCCCGGTGGATGCGATACACGGATTTGAAGAACTGGATGCCGATGAAAAATATTCTCTCTGCATCGACGCCATTGTCCGGCAGGCTCCTCTGCGGCTGGTGGAAGGGGAAAAAATCTGCGGGGCCGCCACACTGGGTATGGCCATCCGGCATCAGGTTCCGGCCACCTGGCAAGGGAACTGTGTGTTTGGTTCGGTGAGCCACCTGACGCTGGATTTCGCCGCAGTGCTGAAAATCGGCATAGAGGGCCTGCGGGAAAAGATCGAGCGGGAATGCCCCTATCCGTACCGGAAATATATGCTGCGTGTGATCCGTTCCTTCCGGATCTGGCATGCCCGGTATCTGGCGGCGGAACGGGAACAGAACCCGGAAATCGCCGATATGCTGCTGCAGGTACCCTTCGGTGTGCCCACATCCTTCCGGGAAGCGGTGCAGAGTCTGTGGTTCACCTTTGCCTTTGTGCGGCTGTGCGGCAACTGGCCCGGGATCGGCAGGATCGACGAAATGCTGGAACCCTATCTGCAGGCCGATCTGGCGGCAGGGAAGATCACGCTGGAGGAAGCAAGAGAAATTCTGGCGCACTTCTTTATCAAGGGCTGTGAATGGATCCGGAAGGATACCCCTGTGGGAACCGGTGACGCACAGCATTATCAGAATATTGTTCTGGCAGGAACCAATGAAGCCGGTGCGGACGTGACGGGGGATGTGACCTATCTGGTTCTGGACATTGTGGAAGAGCTGCCCATCGGAGATTTTCCCATCACGGTGCGGCTGCATGAAAAGAGTGACCCGAAGCTGATCCGCAGGGTAGCGGAAGTGATCCGGTACGGCAGCGGGGTTATTGCCGTCTATAACGAGCCTCTGATTCTCCGTGCGCTGGAATCCGTGGGATACGATCCTGTGGAAGCCCGGAATTTTGCCAACGACGGCTGCTGGGAAGTACAGATCCCCGGGAAAACCGACTTCATCTATATGCCCTTTGACAGCTATACCATGCTGATGCGGGATGTGCTGGGCGTGGGCGGTGAACATAAGCAATACGACAGCTGGGACGGTATTTTCAGCGCATTTATGGAACGGCTCCGGCAGCATGTGGACGGAAACTTTGCCGGTGTCCGGGATTCCATGCTGCTGCGGGATGAAGACGGAAACTGGCAGTGGGAACGGTATGGCGGCCCGGCACACGTGATTTCCCTGTTTGAGGACGGATGCATTGAAAACGGCAGAGGATACTACCATGGCGGGTGCCGGTATGTGGTCAGAGCTCCCCACATCGGCGGCGCACCGGATGCCGGGAACAGCCTGTATGCCATCCGTAAGGCAGTGTATGAAGACCATCTGGTGACCCTGCCAGAACTGCTGGACATTCTGGAAGCGGACTGGGAAGGGCAGGAGACCCTGCGGCAGACCATGATGAACCGCTATGTCTATTATGGCAACGACAATCCGGAAGCGGATGCGGTAACAGCGGCTGTGCTGGATGGTTTTGCGGAAATGGTACTGGCCCATGCTGCGGAAACACCCATAAAGTATGTCCCCGGCGTATCCACCTTCGGGCGGCAGATCGACTGGCTGGGACAGCGTACGGCCTCTCCCTTCGGTATGAAGAAAAACACCATTCTGGCAGGCAACTGCTCTCCCACGCCGGGAACGGATCTGGAAGGCGCTACCGCCATTATCAAGTCCTACTGCCGGGCCGATCTGCAGAAACAGGTCAACGGCGCCGCACTGGACATCAAGCTCCATCCTACCGCTGTGCAGGGGGAAAACGGACTGGCGGCTCTGGAAGCCCTGCTGACCGGTTTTGTGGAACTGGGCGGGTACTTTATGCAGGTGGATGTCATTGATGCAGAAGTGCTGAAAGAAGCCCGGAAGAATCCCGAAGCATACAAGACGCTGTCGGTGCGTGTGTCCGGCTGGAACGCCAGATTCGTGACGCTGACCCCAAAATGGCAGGATATGATTATCGAACGTACTGCCACAGGGCTGTGATCCGTTCATAAAAAATTTCCGAATTTCCCATGGACATTTGTTCCCCCGCCTCTTGCAATTTCCGGGGAAATGGTGTATACTATACCTATCCTTTCTGCACACATCTGTAAGGACAGTCTCATAGGAGGAGCAGCATATGGCACAGGAAAAAAAGGGTCATAAAGTCATCGCCGTAAACCGGAAGGCCAGACACGATTATTTTGTGGACGAAACCTACGAAGCGGGGATTGCGCTCTATGGGACGGAAGTGAAAAGCATCCGGGCAGGGCAGGTGAACCTGAAAGATTCCTACTGCAAGGTGGAAAACGGGGAGCTGCTGGCCATCGGTGTGCGGATCAGTCCTTACGAAAAGGGGAATATTTTCAACAGAGATCCCATGCGGGAGAAAAAGCTGCTGATGCACAAGAAGGAAATCCTCAAGCTGCAGCAGTACACCCAGAGAGACAGCTATACGCTGATCCCCCTGTCGCTGTATTTCTCCGGCGCACATGTGAAAATGGAAGTGGGTCTCTGCAAAGGGAAGAAGCTGTGGGACAAACGGGAATCCGATGCCAAAGCGGAAGCCGGGAGAGAAATTGCCCGGTATGCCAAGATGGATCGCAGACGGGAGGACTGACCTGTGGAATTCACCAGACTGATCGAACAGAGACGCAGTACACGGGTATTTGACGGAACGCCGCTGTCAGGGGATCTGGCAAATGAACTGCTGTATGCTGCCTCCAAAGCCCCCAATGCATGCAATTTTCAGTCGTGGCATTTTTATGCACTGGATCAGGCGAACATCCGGAAGCTGGTGCCCGATGTATACCGCGGCGATTGGATTCTCAGAGCCGGTGCCGCCTTTGTGATCTGTACGGAAGACGGAAAGCTGACGGAGCGTTTCGGGGAGCGCGGAAAGATGTTTGCCCTGCAGGATACGGCTGCCGCCATGACCATGATTCTGCTGAAAGCGGCAGATCTGGGATGGTCCGGCTGCTGGTTGGGAGCATTTGATCCGGAATCCTGCCGGAAGGTGCTGGACATACCGGAGGGAAGAGAACCGGTTGCCATTGCCGTGATCGGCCGGACAGAAAATATCCCGCCCCAGAGAGAACGGAAACCTCTGGAAACGGTATGCACCATGGTGGGGGATTTTACTGCGGCAGAATCATCCGGGACAGAACCGGAACCTTTCGCTCTGCGTACCGGCAATTACAGAGGAGCGGTTTTCTTTGATTTGAATCTCATGGACGCCGCCTTTGACGATGTGTCACTGCACGGTGCCCGGTTCAACAATATCAATATGTCCGGCACAAGGTTCACCGACATCAATCTGCAGAATGCATCCTATGCAGGCGTAAATATGGCAGGCACACGGTTCGGTGCAAGGGATGCGGAAGATATTTGTGTAAGCATGGAAAAGGCAGAATTCACACAAGTCAGCTTTGCGGAAGCAGTGCTCAGATGCTGTAAACTGCAGAATGTGAAACTGGAAGGCTGTGACCTCACCGGGCTGACCATCGACGGAATGTCCGCAAAGGAATATTTTTCAAAATAATACTGTAAAACACCCGGGTGACAAGTGCATCCGGTTTATGGGGACGTAAAGGTTTCGACGGGGATTTTGCAGTA
>JAFQGY010000016.1 GCA_017415325.1 Clostridia bacterium | reverse complement strand
GTCAGAGCGAAGCCGCCGTCCCCCAGCTGCAGATCCAGCTGATAGGGAAATTCCGCCCAAGGGGATGAAATCCCCTATCTTGGGGTCAGCCGGAAGATCCCCCTCTCCCCCAACACCCCGGAGTATATGCTGAGCGTCATGATGAGAAAGTCCGATTTCGACATGGATATGCGGACGGAGAACATCAAAAACGTTACGCTCACGCTTCTTCTGCTTCTTGCGGCGGTCAGCTGCTGTTACTATTTCAGCCGGAAATTCCTCTCCCCCATTCTGCAGAGTCTGGATCAGCTGAAAATGGAAAACGAGATAGCGGCTTTCATTGATATTCCCGAAATCGCCGACCTTTTTGAATTTCTTGCCCAGAAAGACCGTGAACATGATGAATCGCTCTCCGCACTGACCGAAGAAAAACAGGCAGCGGAAGGGGAAAAAGAAGCCTTGCGCCGGGAATACCGCAAAATTCAGTTGGAATACGAAGAAACAAAGCGAAAACTCGATGAAGTAGAATCCACCCTAACCGAGACCAAGCAGGAACGTGAGCATACCCGGACGGAATTTGAAAAAGCACAGATCGAACTGGAGCGTCTTGCCTATTCCCGTCAGACGGAAATCGATCCCGATGCCTACGTACACTTTCTGGAAGGGATTGAGACACTCACCTCTACAGAACGGAAAATCTTCAGCTATTATCTGGACGGGCTGACTGTCAAGGAAATCGCGCAGCTCCTCTCAGTCAAAGAAAGTACGGTGTATTCCCACAACAAGAATATTTACAGCAAGCTGGGGATCAATTCTCTCAAACAGCTTCTGCGGTATGCCGCTCTGATGCGTCAGCAGGAAAAGGAAGCGGCGGAGCAGGTATAATCTTGTAGTTACATCTAAAGCCACACCTTAGCAGAGTGGCCGTAAAACAGTAATCCTAAAAAATTACTATTTTACGGCAACTGTCAGACGGGGTTGGTAAACAACAACGAAAAATGAGTGATGCCAGATCGAAAGACCGAATATCACTCATTTTTTCATTTCAGCAAACATTTTCTATTATGGAGAAATTACCATGAAAAATAATCTGACCTAGACAGATATTCAATGAAGTCCTCTTTCAGGATAACGTAGCCGTAAGTCATCCGGTGGGATCGGAGTTTGTCGTCCACGATCTGCTGATAGACTGTATTCTTTCCGAGCAGGAACCACTGCGGTACCTCCGTTGGCTTCATGCGGTCCGGGCATTTTGTCAGCATCCTATCCAGCATCTTCCGTCTGCGTTCACGCTCCATGTCCGCCCTCCTTTGACTTCGCCTTGTATCTGCTGCTGTCATCATCGCTGTGATTCAGCAGGTACTCGATCACGTCATCCTTGTTTACCACATAGGTTCCCTGATAGATGAAGGCCGGCAGCTCACCGGTGCGGATCAATTCGTAAACCCGGTTTTCGGACAGGGGTGTGTATCGGTAAATCTTGCGGGGAGTCAGGCATTGCGGACACTTCTGCATCATCCGCTGAAGCTCTTTTTTCAGTTCATTCTGTGCCATTTTTTGTCTTCCTATTCTGTGTTTTTACCGACAGCGGTTCGGGAAGACGGTGCAGAAGGTCTTTGAAATTCGGGGTATTTTTCTCGCAGTTTTCTCGCAATTTTCCGTAAAAAGTGCATTATCTCGCAGAAAACGGCTTATTTTTGCGGAAAATCGGTGCATTTCGGGGACGGTCAGGGACATTTCGGGCCCCCTCTAAAAAACTTGAAAACCGTTTGCCGTCAGGCACGTGGGTTCGAATCCCACACCCTGCGCCATTATGGGGTTGAATGTAGGTTCAGCCCCATTTTTATATGCTTGTAAGCATTGTTTTCAGGAATCGCTTCCATACAGATAGTCATGCAGTACTTTTGCGTTTGTTTCAAAATCCACTGCATACAGTGTTCTGCCGCCCATACCTTTCATAAGGCCGTATGTATCCTTTACAGGTATCGTCATCTGCTCCACTTCAGCGCCCAGTAAGCCTGGGGCAAGCAGCATCAGTTCTGCCAGTTCCAGTTTTGTCAGGTTTGTCTGCACCAGCGGCAGTACATCGTTTGCCAGTGTGTCCAGACCCTTCAGACCGGCAGATTTGATTTTTTCCATTCCGGCAAGAACAAGTTTCCGCTGACGCTGCACACGGGTCCAGTCACTGTCAATTTCCCGCAAACGGGCATAGTACATGGAGAGCGTACCATCCAGATGGTTCATGCCCACCTGAAATGCAGGCATATTGTTTTCCTTGATGTAGTTGTAATATGCTGCATTGAAATAGTCCACTTCCGCCTGCGACATTTCCACATCAACGCCACCGATTGCATCAATCCCGGCAATTACAGTATTGAAATTCACACGGATATAACGATCCACATCCACATTGAAACAGGTGCGGACTGTCTTCAGAACCAGATTCGCTCCGCCGTACCGGAACATATGCGTAAGCCAGTCGTACTGTCCTTTGTATTCGCCTTCCAGAACAGGAACACCCATACCACGTTCCAGACTTACCAGCTTGATTTCCTTTGTTTCCTTATTGATAGATGCCAGAATCATGCTGTCACTGCGTGCCTCCACACTGAAGCCTTCCTTGCTTCTTTCATCTGTGCCCAGCAGCATGATATTGATTATATCGCTTTTTTTGTCCTTTTTCTCTTCCACAGGTGTCTGCGGCAGCACAGGGTCGGTTTCCACAAATTCCAGTCCTGAGGCTTCTTCATCAATGAGAATCATATCCTCCGTCTCTTCCTCTTTGATTTCTGTCTCAGCCGGTTCTGTCTCTCCTGCTGCTTCTGTATCCGCAATGGTTTCCTTTGTTTCCGTACTTTGCGTTTCCACCTCTGTGTATGTTCCCGCATCAAACTGAATAAGATTCAATTTGCTCCACACATACCCAAAAGCCGTTCCCAATATAAGAAGTATTATTGCAAGCACAATCACAAATACCTTGTGTCGTTTGATCCACTGCATACATGTACCCTTTCTTTCCAATAAAAAATATAGAGTTTTGTTTATTATATATCAAATACCGTTAAAAATCAAGTCCTTCCTCATCTTTCCCTGCGGAGTACAAAGAAACATACCGCATGATCTCCCGGATGTCTTGCGGATCGGAACCGGATTCACTTCTCAGAAATCAAAAAATTTGAAAAATTTTGTCGGAAGATATTGACAAATCCATTTCAACATGATATACTATCTGTCGGTTAGGTGAGGCTAACTTTCCTTAAAGTCTACAAGTTAGCATCCGCTAACAACCATATTTCAGCATCATATAATCTGTATTCCGATACCCTATAAACGGATGAAATGATCTGATATGGAATACAGATACACCTTTTCCGGTATGTATATCGTACTGATGTGTATTTCTTCGGAAAGCAGTTAGCTGTTTCTAACCATCAACCGGTACATCTTTGTGAACTGCCAAGGATACTTATATTTCAGGAGGAAACATTATGAGAATTGCGTTGGCCGGCAATCCCAACTCCGGTAAAACCACCATGTACAACGCGCTCACCGGCCGGAATGAAAAGGTCGGCAACTGGGCCGGGGTTACTGTGGACAAGAAGGAACATCCTATCAGGAAGACATATTACACCGGCGAAGAACAGCTCATCGCAGTTGACCTGCCCGGTGCATACTCCATGTCCCCTTTTACATCAGAGGAAAGCGTCACCAGTTCCTATGTCAAAAACGAGAATCCCGATGCCATTATCAATATAGTGGATGCAACCAACCTGAGCCGCAGTCTGTTTTTCACAACGCAGCTGCTGGAACTGGGTATCCCAATGGTTATTGCCTTGAACAAAAGCGATATCAACGACAAAAAAGGAAATACGATTGATGCAGATATTCTGTCGGCAAAGCTGGGATGCCCTGTTATTGCCACAACTGCTACATCTGCCAATGGCCTTAAAGCCGTTGTGGAAGCTGCTGTCTCTTCTGCGAATAGAACACAGAGTGCACCATATCACCAGGAAGACATTGATCTTACCGACAAAGCTGCCGTAGTAGCTGCCGACCGGAAACGGTTTGAGTTTGTGAACGGAATTGTCAAAACGGTTGAGAAGCGTAAAGTTCTTACCAAAGACAAAAACATCGGTGACAGGATTGATGCGGTTCTGACCAACAAGTGGCTGGGAATTCCGATCTTTGCGGTTGTGATGTTCCTGGTGTTCCAGATTTCTCAGGTTTGGGTGGGTGCGCCCATTGCAGACCTGCTGGTTGGCTGGCTGGAAGCTTTCCAGGGTTGGGTAGGCGGACTGCTGGAAGGTGCTTCTCCCCTGCTCTCTGCTATCCTTGTGGACGGTGTGATCGGCGGTGTGGTTGCCGTGGTTGGGTTCCTGCCACTGGTTATGGTAATGTACTTCCTGATCGCTCTGCTGGAAGACTGTGGATATATGTCCCGCGTGGCTGTGGTGCTGGACCCCATCTTCAAGAAGGTTGGTCTTTCCGGTAAGTCCTTGATTCCCTTTGTCATCACCATCGGCTGTGCGGTTCCCGGTATCATGGCTTCCCGTACCATCCGCAATGAACGGGAAAGAAGAGCTACTGCCATGCTGGCATCCTTTATGCCCTGCGGTGCCAAGATTCCTGTGATTGCGCTGTTCGCCGGTGCTTTCTTCGATGACGCCGGCTGGGTGAGCACTGTGATGTACCTGTCCGGGATCGTTCTGATTTTCCTGGGTGCGCTGCTTGTAAACCTGATCACCGGGCACAGAGCCAAAAAGTCTTTCTTCATCATTGAACTGCCTGAATACAAGTTCCCCTCTCTCTGGGGTGCGTTCAAGTCCATGTGCAGCCGCGGCTGGTCGTACATTGTGAAGGCCGCTACGATTATTCTTCTGTGCAACATGGCGGTACAGCTGATGCAGACCTTTACATGGTCCTTCCAGGTAGCCCAGACCGCTGACGCCTCTATTCTGGCTTCCATCGCAAGACCCTTTGCATATCTTCTCCTTCCTATCATCGGTGTACTGTCCTGGCAGATGGCTGCCGCAGCGATTACCGGCTTTATCGCCAAGGAAAACGTTGTGGGTACCCTTGCGGTCTGCTTCGTTGGACTGGAAAATCTCGTGAATATGGATGAACTGGCACTGATGGAAGGTGCCGGAGCAGAAGCGGCCGGGATCATGGCCATCACGAAATCGGCTGCACTGGCGTATCTGATGTTCAACCTGTACAGCCCGCCGTGTTTCGCTGCCATCGGTGCCATGAACGCTGAAATGAAGAGTGCCAAATGGCTGTGGGGCGGCATCGGTCTTCAGCTGGCTGTCGGGTATACAGTAGCGTATTTCGTGTACACGATTGGTACCATCGTTTCCGGTGATGTACTGAACGTCGGTGCCGCTGTCGCCGGCCTGGTTGCTGTACTCGTTATGGCTGCTGCGGTTCTTGCGATCATCAACAACACCAACAGAAAACTGAAAGCTGAATCTTCTCTGAGGAACTAACACTATATGATTGATATTCTGCTGATCCTTATCCTGCTTTTGATCGTTTCGGCAATCGTGTTCTATCTCATCCGGGAAAAGAAACGCGGTGCCGCCTGTGTGGGTTGTCCCTATGCCAAGCAGTGTGCTGCCGGTAAAAAATCCGGTCAGTGTACCTGCAGCGGGGGTTCCACCGAAAAATCTTCATAAATCCAAACAGGGGATCTGGTTCCACAAAAAACCGGTCCCCTGTTTCTTCATTTCATCCCTTTTGCGTTTGAACCGATACGTCTGCAGCTCACACAGTCGTTCCAGTTCTTTTGGGCAGTAAAAATCCTCCCATCGGTCTGACAGGAGGATTTGTTTTTTAGAATATGGACATAATCAGCACGGCAATGATGATCAGAGGCAGGATGAATTTCATATATACCTTGAACCATGCCGGAATCTTCAGACCGTTGCCGGTGTTGACTTCTTTCATGTAGTTGTCCCAGCCCCAGCCATATCTGGTAGTACAGAACAGAACGTACACCAGGCTGCCCACGGGAAGCAGAATGTTGGATACGGTATAGTCTTCGATATCCATCATGGCCTTGCCGCCCAGGCTGATAAAGGACAGCACGTTGTTCCCCAGCAGAGCAGGCAGACACAGGATCAGCAGCATCACGATATTGATGATGGAGATGGTTCTGCGGTTCAGCTTGGTCAGTTCCAGCCAGAAGGAAACAATGTTTTCAAATACGGCAATGACCGTGGATACGGCTGCAAAGATCATGAACAGGAAGAACAGGATCCCGATGATACGGCCGCCGGGCATATTGTTGAAGATGCTGGACAGAGTGGTGAACAGGAAGGATGCACCTACTGTGCTGGCATCTGCGGTAACACCGTTGTTGAAGGTGAAGCAGGCGGGGAATACGATAAGCCCAGAGCACAGAGCCACGAAGGTATCCAGCCCGGTGATGATAATGGATTCACCCAGCAGAGAGCGATCCTTGGAAATGTAGCTTCCGAAAATGGCAACGGAACCAATCCCAAGGCTCAGGGTAAAGAATGCCTGGCCCATGGCAGCAGAGATTACCGTCAGAAGTCCGGCATCCTTGATGTTATCCGCATTGGGAATCAGGTAGAACTTCAGACCTTCCGCAGCACCGTCCAGTGTGCAGCAGTAGCCGGCCAGAACGATCATCAGCAGAAGCAGCGCAACCATCATCACTTTTGTAATGCGTTCCACGCCCTTCTGGAGTCCAAGAGAACACACCAGGAAGCAGGCAATGATTACAAAATACGTAGCAATCAGCTGCAGCCCCACATTGCCGATCACACCGCCCCCGAACAGCGCGCCCAGTTCTTCCGCCGTTTTGAATTCCATAATGCTGCCGGATACGTACTTGCAGAAATAAATCACCAGCCAGCCGGCAATTACGGTGTAGAACATCATCAGCAGGTAGTTCCCTGCGATGGCGGCGTACTTCATCCAGTGCCATTTCTGGCCTTTCTTGTCCAGAACGTCATAGGAGGTCGCAATACTTCTTTGGCTGGCACGGCCGTTTGCCAGTTCCATAGTCATTACAGGGATTCCCAGAAGAATCAGGAACGCCAGATAAATCAGAACAAACAGACCGCCGCCATATGCCCCGGTGATGATGGGGAAACGGTATACGTTGCCCAGCCCGATGGCACATCCGGCGGAGATCAGGATAAATCCCAGCCGGGACGCAAATTTTTCTCTTTGCATATGCATTTTTCCTTTCTTTACTGTCATTAGCCTGTACGGAGACCCGTCAGAGCATAAAATGTCTTCTTATGTATTATACACAAAAACGTCTAAAATGTCAATTCATTTTTAACGATTTTAATTTTTTATGACCATTTTTTGTACGCATTTTCTGTATTTTCGCCATTCCCTTGCAATTTCCGCCCGGATATGCTATACTTTTCCCAGAAAACAAACTTTTTCGGAGGAATTTTCCATGAAAGAACTGTATCCCTGTGCCTCCCCTGCCGTGGTGGGCCTCTCTGCCGGGCTGACGGAAGCCATTGAGCAAATGACAAAAACAGATCTGGAGGACGGTCTGGTCTCCTGTGCCGCCATTCAGGTGATCTGTAAGGATAAAACCGTATATAAAGGCAATCACGGATTTGCTGACGCAGACGGGAAGGTGCCGCTGGAAGACAGGCATCTCTTCCGGATGGCGTCCATGACAAAACCGGTGACGGCAGTCTGCGTGATGAAGCAGATCGAAGACGGGAAGCTCTCTTTGGAGGATCCGGTGGAGAAATATCTCCCTGCCCTGCAGAACATGGAAGTGGCTGAAACAGATGCAGACGGAAATCTCACCGGTACCCATCCCGCCGCACCCATTACCGTAAAAGATCTGCTGACCCATTCCTCCGGGCTTGGTTCCGGCCCCTGGTTCGGGAAATTCTGCCGGGACGCCGGGTTTGCGGAGGGGTCCACACTGGGCAGCAAAATCGACGACTGGGGCCATTCCCTGCTGGAATTTGATCCGGGCACCCGCTTCTCCTACAGCGGACTGGTTGGCTTTGACGTTCTGGCCCATCTGGTGGAGCTGACCTCCGGGATGGCTTATGCGGATTTTGCAAAAGAGAAGCTGTTTCTGCCGCTGGGAATGACGGACACCTGCTTCCTGCCCAATGAAGACCAGTGGAGCCGGATCGTACAGATGCACGAGACCGTGGAAAAGGGCGTAATCCGTCCGGTGGATATGCACGGACATGTATTCGGAAGCTGTCCGGTGACCTACCATTCCGGCGGTGCGGGGCTTGTGTCCTGCCTCAATGACTACACCCGTTTTGCACATATGCTGCTCTGCGACGGCATCTCCGGGGATGTACGGATCCTGCAGGATTCCACAGTACAGCAGATGCGTACCATGCAGCTTCGTCCTCTGGTACCCGGTACGGACGCCACCTATTCCTGGGGGCTTTCCATGCGGGTGATTCTGGCGGACAACGGCTCCCAGCATCCTCTGCGTACCGGGGCATACGGCTGGTCCGGCGCATATGGCACCCACTTCTGGTGCGACCCTGTCCGGCAGCTCTGTGCGGTGTACTGTTCCAACATGACCACGGCAGGCGGCTCCGGTGCGCTGACAGCCAGACATCTGGAAAAAGCGGTGATGGACAATCTGGGAGATCTGGCGTAATCCGGACAGAAAGGAAACGATATGGGAAATACGATTCAGATTCTGAGAGAAAAACTTGCCTGTCCGGTCAATACCTACCGGCCGGTGCAGATCATCCACTGTCATTATCCGAAAACACCGGAAGCGGTAACCGCCTATCTGGATGCCGCAGAGGAAAACGGACTGGGCGGGTTCTGCGTCAATGTGGACTGTGTGCCGGAACGGATGGAAAACGAAAGTGACGAAGCATACAGAATCCGGCGGCTGGACGGGTATCTGGGCGAGGGCACGCCGGAAACCGATGGTGCATGGGATGCACTGCGGTATTTTATTGATACCTGCTTTGCCAGAGGATTCAAGGTATGGATCTATGACGAGCTTGCCTATCCCAGCGGTGCGGCAGGCCACAAGGTTCTGCAGGAGCATCCTGAAGATCAGGTGAAGGGGCTTGTCTGTGTCACCGGGATCACGGAAGGCGGCGTTGGCTCCATTCCCGGGGAAACAGGGGATCTGCGGTACGCCTGTGCCTATGAAATCTCCCCCGACGGTTCTCTGGCAGCCGATCCGGCCTG
>JAFQGY010000151.1 GCA_017415325.1 Clostridia bacterium | reverse complement strand
TCCGCACCGGTTCGAGCGGATGATGCCGTCGATGATGGCCTGGTTGTAGATGATCTGACTGGTGGGGATGGGGGGGACTTTATCGCCCAGGCAGGCGTCCACGAAGGCCCGCACCTTTTTCGGGAACATGAGCTCGTCCTCTTCCGTGCCTTCCACAGGGATGACGGTCTGGGTCTGGTTTCCGTTTTCGTCGTCTTTGATCAGGATCAGATCCCCGGCTTCGGAGTCCCAGCAGCAGCCCACGGGAGCCTTGACCTTCAGCCCTGCTTCGGTACCGAAGAACATGGTGTCCCCGGTGGTATCCATATGCATGGCCCAGGACGCCCGGTAGTCGATGACCACGTCCCCTTCACAACGGATCATGGCGGTGGCGAAGTCGTCGTCCACGGTGAATTTCCCGATTTCAGTTTTATCCCAGTATTTGGACGGGGTTTCCCCGAAGTGGGCGAAGAGTCTGGCGGAGACGGTTTGGGGCTTCGGGTATCCCATGGCGTACATCACCAGATCCAGCCCGTAGCAGCCGATGTCCCCTACCGCACCGATGACGGCCTTGTCCTTCTGCACGTAGGTGTGGCCGGGAATGCCCATAACTCTGCCGCCGCCCACCACTACATAGTAGATCTGCCCCAGCACGCCGGAGTCGATGACTTCCTTGATCTTGCGGAAATTGGCGCCGTATCTTGGCTGGAATCCCACGGTAACGAAGTGTCCTGTTTCCGCTTCGGCCTGCCGGATGGCTCTGGCTTCTTCCATGGTGACGCACATGGGCTTTTCCAGCAGAACATCCTTGCCGTGGTGCAGGGCACAGATGGTGGGTGCGGCGTGCTGGCTGTTGTAGGTACACACGGACACGGCGTCGATGTCGTCTCGTTCGCACAGTGCCTCATGGGTTTCGTATGCATCTGCCTTCGGGAAGCCGAATCTGTCCAGGAATTCTCTTGCTTTCCCCGGCACAATGTCCGCCGCCGCCACAATTTCCACATCTTCCATATTCCGGTACGCATCGATATGCCGGTTGGCGATCCACCCGCACCCGATGATCCCGATTCGTAACTTTTTCATAAAGGAAACTTCCTTCTGTATCTATACAGTATTGTCTGTCACATTATACCACACCCATCCGTGGTTGTCTATAAATTTCGGCAAAAAAATAGAGATCCCGCCCCAGGGAAATCCGGAATCCGGCATTCCTCAGCAGTATCTCTGATTTCTGAGTTCTGATGTAAACAATGATTAACTTGTTTTTCAAAAAAATGAAAATACTGTAGGGCGGGATGCCCTCATCCCGCCGCCGTGAAGTTTGGTATTCTACCAGACAACACAGCAATACAGGAAGTTTAAGAACATAATCGTATGGTTACCGGACAGAAACTCGCCTCTTGCATGACTTTTGTCGGCGGGATGAGGGCATCCCGCCCTACCGTTTGTCAACCGACAGCGGTATGGAGTTAATCAGTGTTTACTTACCTCTTACTTCTCCCGCATTCTTCTCTCACCGGGCATTCGCCGCAGCGGGGTTTTCTGGCGTCGCAGTATTCTCTCCCGAAGAGCACCATTCTGTGACAGTAGTCACTCTGCTCCTCTTTCGGCACAATCCCGTCCAGAATCTTTTCCACCTTGGCAGGATCCTTCAGGGTTTCCGGGTAGAATCCCAGCCGGCCGTTTATCCGGATGCAGTGGGTATCCGCTACAATCCCGGGCAGACCGAAGGCGTCCCCTCTGACCAGATTGCCGATTTTCCGTCCCACACCGGGCAGCGACAGCAGGTCTTCCATGGCCGTGGGAATCTCTCCGCCGAACACCGACACGACCCGTCTTGCCGAGGCCACCAGATTCTCGGACTTCACCCGCCAGAAGCCGCAGGAGCGTATGTATTCCGCCACCTCCGCAGGATCCGCCGCAGCCATATCCGCCACCGTGGGAAACCGCCCGAACAGTGCCGGGCAGACCTTATTCACCCGCTCGTCCGTACACTGGGCTGACAGCATCCCCATCACCAGCAGCCGCCAGGGATCCCCGTCCCAGGTCAGGGAACAGAGCGCATCGGGATAGATCTCCCGCAGGATGGCGTGTATTTTTGTAATATCGGGCATAATGACCCCTCCCAGAGAAAAGTAAGAAGTAAGAAGTCAGAAGTAAGAAATAGTCTGAACCATATTGCAGACAGAACACATATCATCGTCTGCGTACTTCTTATCTCTTACTTCTTACTTCTTATCTATTTATGCAGTTTCAGTTCAAACCAAAATAATAGTCAAACACGTCCTTGATGGAATACCCCGCTTTTGTACCGGAATAGCCCTGTTCGATCACGCAGGTTACGGCGATTTTCGGGTTTTCGTAGGGGGCAAAGGCGGTCATGATGGCGTTGTCGGACTTGGTGGAGTATACCTGGGCGGTACCGGTTTTCCCCCCTACCGTAACGGGGTAGCCTGCGAAAATACGGGCGGCGGAACCGTTGTCCATTACGTTTTTCATCCCTTCCAACACGATTTCGTAGATCTCATCGGAAATGGGTTCGTTTTCCAGCACCACAGGGGTGGACTCCAGCAGTACCTCCCCTTCGTATTCCGATACCCTGTCCAGCAGGTGCGCACTGTACCGCACGCCCTTGTTCAGCAGGGTGGAGGTGTACATGCAGATCTGCAGGGGGGTGAACAGGTTGTCCGACTGGCCGATGGCCGCCTGCAGGGTATCCCCGGGACTCCATTTGCCAAGGCCGTTTTCGTCACGGTAGTCGGGACCTGCCAGAATCCCCTTCTTTTCGTACAGTTCAATCCCCGTAGCCTACCCCAGTCCGAAGGTAGCCATCCGGTCGTTGATCTTGTCAATGGTCAGCAGCCGCCCCACTTCAAAGAAGAAGTAGTTGCAGGACTCCTGAATGGCTTCCACCACCGAAATCTTCCCGTGGGCGCCTCCGTATGCCACAACCCAGCAGCTGGGCTGATAGTCGTCGTACACCGTATAGGTACCCTGTGCATCGATGATGGTGTCTTTTTCGATGATCTCGTTTTCCAGCGCCGCCACCGCCACCCCTACCTTGAAGGTGGAACCCGGCGCATAGGCACTCTGGATAGCCCGGTTCAGCATGGGCTTGGTTTCGTCATCCCGCAGAATGACAATGTCCTTGCCGAAGGTGGCCAGATTGTAGGTGGGATAGGACGCAATGGCCCGCACCGCTCCCGTTTCCACTTCCACCGCCACCAGCGCCCCGGCAGATGCATCTTCCCCGGACAGGGGATTATCCGGATCCGCTTCATCCCGGATCTGCTGCACGTTTTCCGCCAGTGCAATCTCCGCCGCCATCTGCATCCCGATGTCCAGCGTCAGATACACATTATGTCCGGCAATGGGCGGGGTGGTCACTTCCGTACTGATGATATTCCCGGAGGTGTCTTCCGTAATGGTCAGCACCCCGTCGATCCCCCGGAGATACAGCTCAAAGGCCGATTCCGCGCCGCTTTTTCCCACAATGGCGTCCATGGCGTAGCCCTGTTCGGTATAGTATTCCAGCTCGCTGCCGTCGATCTTCCCGATGGATCCCAGAATATGGGAGGCATACCCGGGAAATTCGTACTGTCTTGCGGCATCGATGTGGATCCGGATCCCTCTGTGCCAGGATTCTTCCGCATGGGCCACCATGGACAGGGAAACATTTTCAAACAGCGTATAGGGGGCTGCCGTACTGAAGTCCGCAAGCTCCATATCCAGCCGGCGGCACAGCAGGGTAATGGTGTCTTCCACGGAATGGGTCAGTTTCCCCACGGTGTCCGACCGGTTTTCATAGGTAATCAGCCCGTACCGTTCCAGCAGAGCCTGCACACACCGGTTCACGGGAGGAAAATCCGCCATTCTGTCCGCCGACGCTTCCGCCGTTTCCGGATCGGTGCCGGAATAGGGCATGGCAGACATGGCGGCCACCAGGGGAGAGGCGGGCAGAGCATCCTCTTCGTGCCCCCAGTCCACGTGCAGCCCCTCGATCAGGGACGCAAACCGCCGGTACCGGGCACCGCTGTAGGCAAAGAAGTCCCCCCGGAAGGACACCATCAGCCCGTCCGATGTGCCGCTCACCGCAATGGGCAGGGAACCGGTTTCCATCGCCGTACAGTCATGCCGCACCGCCGCTTCCAGCAGTCCCAGCACCATGGCGTTTTTCTCCGATTCGCTCTTCGGGAAGGAGCTGTATTCCAGCTGCAGGTCATAGGAATACCGGTTGGTTACCAGCGGCACCCCGTTTTTGTCGTAGATTTCTCCCCGGATCGCCTGAATGGGCACCGTCCGGGTCACATGCACAACAGGCTGCGTCATGGTGTAGTAGTCCTGTCCGGCCACCTGCAGATAGATCAGCCATCCCACATACACCACGCACACCACACAGAATAGTATCCCCACGGCCACATACCGCAGGAGGTTGTCTCGTTTTTTCATCTTGTTATTATATCCTGCAGTTTCTCAGATAAGATGTAAGAAGTCAGAAGTAAGAAAGGGGCTGCACAGTTGGGTATTTTCACAATACAGACTATGCAATCCACAGTTTTCAGCGTACCGCAGCTTACAGAAATCAGGAATACCAAATTACCCGTTCGGGACGATCACACTTACATAGTAAGTGGATGAATCGCCCCTACAGGAATACCTCACATCTGTTCACGCAACAGCACGTTCACGTATTTCTTATTTCTTATCTCTTACTTCTTATCTCACTTTTCATCTCACTTTCGCCAGTTTTCCCATTTCTTCTTCCAGCACCCGGCACAGCTCCCGCACTTCCTCTTCGGTGTTGGTATGCCCGAAGCTGATGCGGATGGCGGTGTCCATTTCCTTTGCATCGGCACCGAACGCCTTCAGTGCTGCGCTTTCCTTTTTGGAATGGGCCGAGCATGCCGATCCGGCGGAGACACAGATGCCGTGGCCGGACAGGGCGTTGAGCATGATCTCGCTGCGGATGCCGGGCAGGGAAAGGTTCAGGATCCCGGGTACATGGGTTTCCGGAATGTGGGGGATGGCTCCCGCCGCATACACAGGCGCCAGACATTCCTCCAGCAAAGTCCGCAGAGCCGCTTCCTTTTCCCGGTTTTCGCTGAAACGGGCATATTCTTCCTCCGCCGCCCAGGCAAAGGCACCCAGGGCAAAGAGATTCTCCGTACCGCTGCGGTAACCGGATTCCTGTCCGCCGCCGGGGTTGACCGGGACGATCTGCTTTTTCTTCTCCACATCCGCCTTCATGTACAGTGCCCCCGCCCCTCTGGTGCCGTGGATCTTGTGAGCACTGACGGTCAGGGTGTCGCAGCCCAGCGTCAGGGGAGAAAAGCGTACCTTCATGTACCCCTGCACCGCATCACAGTGGCACAGCGCCTCCGGGAATTTCGCCTTCACCAGCCGGAACGCACTTTTTACGTCATACACTGCCCCGGTTTCGTTGTTTACCAGCATGAACCCGGCAAACACCACAGGAGAGGGTGCTTCCGCCAGAGCCGCTTCCAGTGCGGTCAGATCCAGCACGCCGCCGGTTGTGGGAATGCGGATGACGGTGTAGCCGTTCTCTTCCAGCCGTCTGGCGGGCATTTCCATGGAAGGATGCTCCCCGTCGGAGAGGAGAATGGTGCCCAGAGAGCCGTTGACCGGTTTTCTTTTTTTGGCAGCAGCCATCCCCAGCATGGCAAGGCAGTTGGCTTCGGTGCCGCTGGCGGTAAAGATGAGCCTGTCCGCCCCCAGTCTGCGCACCCCCAGGGAAGCGGCCACCTTTTCCCGGCACTGGGTCAGGAACCGTGCGGCC
>JAFQGY010000150.1 GCA_017415325.1 Clostridia bacterium | reverse complement strand
TATATGTAAACGTGCAGCAGGCTTTTGACGAATATCTGATGTACCGGCACTCCTCCTATATTGCCTGGGACAGAGTACATCCCGGTCCTGTGGGCAGTGCCATCATTGCCAGAGAATTCCTGAAAGCAGTGGGCATGGACCGTTCCTATATCTGAGAAGCTGCTTTAGACAGAAAGAAAGGAAGATAGACATATGGTAAAACTCGGATGCTGTATCCCCGGCGGATCCTTCATGCCGGAAGGGGTTGCGGAAGTTCCGCAGTCTGCGGCAGAACAGCTGGCGGCCAAGTGCCGGTATGTGCTGGAATGCGGCTTTGATTATACCGAATGCGGCGGCATGATGCTGGCCGGGCTGTCGGAGGAAGAACTGGACTGGCTGGAAGCGGAAGACAAAAAGAATCCGCTGGGCCTGCTGGCTGTCAACAGCATTTTCTCCCCCCAGTATAAACTGGCGGATCCCGGCGACAACTGGGAGGCCATTGCAGCGTATGTCAAGCGTCTCATCGACGTACTGTCCCGCTTCGGGATCCGGTATGCCGTGTTCGGAAGCGGAGCGGCACGTTCCATTCCGGATACTATGGATGAAGCCACCGGCTATGCCAACCTGCGCAGACTCATGAACGCTTTTGCGGATTACGGCGAACAGAAAGGCGTAACGCTGGTGATCGAACCTCTGCGGGCCAGAGAAACCAATGTATACCGTACAGTACCGGTTTCCGATGAGGAAGTAAAACTGCTGAACCGTCCCGGCGTAAAGCTGCTGGCGGACGCATTCCACATGGCGGAAGAAGGCACCCCGGCGGAAGCTGTGGAAAACTGCGGCGGACGGATCCTGCACTGTCATATGGCGGAAGCACCGGACCGCACCTGTCCCGGTCAGCCCACCACAGGAGACATCAACTTTAACAGAAGATTCGCTGCATCCCTGATCAAATCCGGCTATACCGGCGGCGTATCTGCGGAATGCGGCTATACCGATTTCAAGAAAAATGTACCGGAAATTCTGGCGTATATGCGTGAGCTGTTTCCGAGAGAGGAGAATTGACCATGGCTGTACTGTATAAAGCTTTGACTGCTCTGCAGGAGGAACCGGTTTTCCTGACTGCTGAGATCCCTGCCGGAGAATCCCCCCTGTGCGGTTTTTCCACTGCTGACGGACGGTATTTTCCTGCCCAGATTCTGCCCTGCGGCACGGTGTGCACCATTGTAACCGCAGCAGAAGGCGAAGAGTTGACTCTGTCTCCCGTATACGGTAAGATGAGCACCATCAACTGCCAGATGGAAGAGGCCGAAAGCCGCCTGACCATCAACATCGGAGACAAAGCGGTTGCCGGGTACTGCTGGGACACTGCCCTGTACAAGCCCTACTTTGGCCCCCTCACCGATGACGACGGCAATATGTTCACCCGTCTGGACTTCACTGCCAAGGAACACCCCCATCACCGTTCCATTTTCGTGGCTGTGGGCGATGTAAACGGTGTGGACCTGTGGAACGAACCGGCTGACTGCGGGATCATCCGCAACGAAAAGATTGAAAATGTGATAAGCGGCAATGCGCTGACCTCCTTTACTGCTACTAACCTGTGGACAGATCACGACGGCAAGCCTCTGCTGCACGAGACCACCCGCTATACCATGTACAACCAGTCCCAGGGCTGCCGGATGCTGGATATGGAAATCACCTTCACTGCCGACTGCGGCAAGGTGGAATTCGGCCCCACCAAGGAAGCAGGCCCTCTGGGGATCCGTATGCGGGATGAACTGCGGGCAGACAAGGGAAGCGGCGTGATCACCAATTCCAGAGGGGGACACGGTGAATCCGAATGCTGGAGCAAGGAAGCGGAATGGTGCGACTATGCCGGGAAGATCGAAGACAATTTCTACGGCATCACTGCCTATGATCACAAGGACAACGAACGGTATCCCACCACATGGCATGTCCGTGACTATGGTCTGTTTGCTGCCAACAACCTCCATTTCAAGGGCGGCCTGACCATCGAAGAAAACGCAACGCTGACTTACAAATTCCGCATCCTCCTGCGCCGGGACGAAATGTCCATGGAAGAACTGGAAAAACGGTACCAGAGATACCTGGGCGGCGATCAGTAATATTCCCACAGAAACAAAAAGACCCGACAGTTGCAAAAGCTGCCGGGTTTTCGTTTTGTCAGTATGGAATATACAGACGCATTAGAATGCTGTATTCAGTTTTTCAGAGACTGCATGGGAGCCGGGATCCGTCCGCCGCGGTCAATGAATTTCTGGCTGGACTTGTCATTGTGCAGAGGCATGATGGGCCCGCTGCCCAGAAGACCGCCGAATTCCAGTTCTTCGCCGATCTGCTTGCCGATAGCCGGAATCACACGTACAGCGGTGGTCTTGCTGTTGACCATCCCGATGGCCGCTTCGTCCGCAATGATGGCGGAAATGGTGGCGGGAGAGGTTTCGCCGGGAATGATAATCATATCCAGCCCCACAGAGCATACCGCTGTCATGGCTTCCAGCTTTTCGATGGTCAGGTCGCCGGTTCGTGCGGCATGGATCATCCCTGCATCTTCGGATACCGGAATGAATGCACCGGACAGACCGCCCACATGGGAAGAGGCCATGACGCCGCCCTTTTTCACCGCATCGTTCAGCAGTGCCAGAGCCGCCGTTGTCCCATGGGTACCGCAGATTTCCAGACCCATTTCTTCCAGAATGTGCGCCACAGAGTCTCCCACAGCCGGTGTAGGAGCCAGGGAAAGGTCAACAATGCCGAAAGGAACACCCAGCTTTTCGGATGCTACAGTACCTACCAGCTGTCCCATACGGGTGATCTTGAAGGCAGTCTTCTTGATGACATCCGCGATTTCAGACAGATTGGCGTCGGGATACTTGGTCAGAGCAGAACGCACCACACCGGGGCCGGAAACCCCTACATGAATGACGCAGTCCGGTTCGCCGATACCGTGGAATGCACCTGCCATAAAGGGATTGTCTTCCGGTGCGTTGCAGAACACCACCAGCTTGGCAGGGCCGATGCAGTTCCGGTCTTTGGTCAGTTCCGCCGCCTTCTTCACTGCTTCGCCCATGAGTTTCACAGCATCCATGTTGATCCCGGCTTTGGTGGAACCTACATTGACGGAGGAGCAGACATGTTCGGTGACAGCCAGCGCTTCGGGGATAGCCGCAATCAGTTCACGATCTCCTGCGGCAAAGCCCTTGTGCACCAGAGCACTGAACCCGCCGATGAAGTTGACACCGACGGTTCGGGATACCTTTTCCAGTGTTTTTGCATACTTTACCGGGTCGCCGCCGGAAACCGCTGCCAGAAGAGCGATGGGTGTGACGGAAATCCGCTTGTTGATGATCGGAATCCCATAAGTGCGTTCGATTTCTTCGCCCACAGGTACCAGACGTTCCGCTTTCCGGGTCATTTTTTCATAAATCTTCCGGCAGGAAACATCAATGTCGGCGTCGGCACAGTCCAGCAGGGAAAGGCCCATGGTGATGGTACGGATGTCCAGGTTTTCATCCTCAATCATCCGTATGGTTTCAAGTATATCTTTTGTGTTGGTCATATGTCAGTACCTTTATATCCGTAATGTTCTGTCCGCTCAGATGTGGTGCATGGAATTGAAGATATCTTCGTGCATCACGTGAATCTTCATGCCGATCTTGTCTCCTAGGGTGAACAGAGCCTGCTGCAGAGCGGCAAAGTCGTCTGTCAGATCAGAGATGTCAATCAGCATGACCATGGTGAATATGTCCTTCAGTACGGACTGGGTTACGTCGATGATGTTGGCGTTGTTTTCGGCACAGACAGCGCTGACCTTGGCAAGGATCCCCACGGTGTCATAGCCCACTACGGTAACGATTGCTTTCATATTGCTTCTCCATATATGTATGTATTTTTTATCACTTTATAGCATTAGTATATCATGTCTGTCGGTAAAAATCAAGATGTGCAAAAGGAAAACCGGAGCCACAGTGACCCCGGTCTTTTGGTGAATATGATAAGTTTATTCGATTCCGTACAGCGGCAGCAGATCCTTTTCGATGGCAGTCCACATCTTACCCTCGATGGAATCCCATTTGGAGGCCAGATTGGTGCTCTGGGCAACGATCAGGTCACGGATCAGATAGGGCAGACGCTGGAAGTGGGATTCGCCGAACTGGAAGGAGAAGTCGAAGTTCCGTCCGGCCATGATCAGGTCAACCATTTCGGCAGTCCCGGCGTCTGTGGAATATTTCCCCTTCAGAGCGATGTCGTAGTAGGCAGGATAAACCTTCTTGTAGCTTTCCGCACAGAGAGCTTCAAAGATGGTACCAACAAATTCCACATTGCCAAATGCGGTCAGCGGCACACCGAAGGCAGTGAACTTGTCATCGGCGTTGGTGTAATAAGCCTTCTGTGCTTCGTCCCACTTGGGCCAGGGCAGCATGGAATATGCATCGTCCATTTCCCGCAGGTCGGAGTAGGCGGCGGCAAAACGGAGGGGCGCCATGGCCAGCTGACCGTTCAGGAAGTACTCTTCTTCTTCATACTGTGTAGCAGTCAGTTTGATGTAGCCGGGGTTTTCGTAATGGAAAGCAATCAGTTTTTCCAGTACGGACATGGTCTTGTCGGACATGAAGTTGACTTCGATGGAGTTGTCGGGCTGTACGGAACAGAGCTGCAGGTCAAAGGCGGCTTCCCATACGTCGGTGGGGTTTACCATATTGTAGCCGAAACCGTAGTTGTCACCTGTATCCGCTTTCCCGTCACCGTTTACGTCCACATACATGGTGGTAACGATTTCATCCATTTTATCAATGGTCCAGCTGCCGTTTCTGACCATGTCATACATATCCTCAGCGGCATATCCGTGGTCGTTCAGAATCCGCTGGTTGAAATAGATGGCGTATGTATAGGTCATGGAAGTGATGGCCAGGTCGGAGCAGATGGCGTACAGGGTGTTGTTGATGGTGGCATTGGCGTTGGAGAGAGCGTTGTGCCAGGGCTTTTCCAGATTCACATGGGGAATTTCCATCCAGTTCAGAAGGGCCTTTGCATTGATGAGCTGGTAGGACATATAATTGTAGAACCCTGCCAGATCATAATCATCGGTGCCTGCCAGGACGGAATTCTTGCAGACGGTCCAGGATTCTTTTTCTTCCGTCATGGTGAAAGTCATGTTGAACCGTTCACCGATGTCAATATTGCGGTTGTAGACAGCGTCGTTGCAGGCGTCTCCGGTGAGTTCATCTGCAATGATTTCAAATGTAACGGCATCGTATGCTTCTATGGTAGGCGCGGTAGCCAGAACCCGGAAGGCCTGTCCGCCGAAGTCGTTTTCCGGCAGATCATCGGGAATCCGCTGGCGCTTTTCGTAGTCGGAGAGTTCTTCTTCCGGTACGGCAGCGGTTTCTGCTTTGGTTTCGGAAGTTTCCGTAGTGGTTTCGGTTGTCGTTTCTCCGCAGGCAGCCATGGCAGGGGTCAGAAGCAGGGCAGCCAGAAGCAGAGGGAGCAGTCTCTTGTTCATATGTATCCCTTTCTGTGTGCTGAAATATTTTTTTGGAAGATTTATAAATATATTATACTGCCGATTCCGGAAAAAGTCAATCCGGTACGGCAAGAAATCCAAAGAAAAAGGGATCTCCATACAACCGTACAGAGATCCCGCAAAGTATTTTCGCTTTACTGTACCCGTGTCAGGGAAGCATTGCCGCACAGGGTAATCTTTCCGCCGGATACAACATATATTCTGCCGTCCGTGTCTGCATATTCCGTTCCGTCCGGTACAGGAATTTCCACATCCACAGCCTTATTCTTCGCAGAAGCTGCCGTAAAGGATAACACGGTACCGTTTTCCCAGACAGCATCTACCGTAAAGCCGCCTCTGGCACGAAGTCCGGTGAAGGAGCCGCAGGGAAGTTCTTCCGGCAGAGCAGGCAGAAGGGAGATAAAGCCTTCATGGCTCTGGAGCACCATTTCCCCGATCCCGGCAGCACCGCCGAAGTTCCCGTCAATCTGGAACGGCGGATGGGTATCGAACAGGTTGGGCAGGGTGGATTTGGTGAACAGGGCACGGATATTCTTATAGGTGTTTTCCCCATCCCGCAGACGGGAGAACAGGCTGATCAGCCATGCACGGCTCCATCCCGTATGCCCGCCGCCGGATGCAAGCCGTCTGTCCATGGTAACCCGGATGGCCTTGTACAGTTCCGGTGTGGCTCTGGTGATCTGGGCGGACGGATACAGCCCGAAGGCATGGGAGATATGTCTGTGGCCAGGTTCCACTTCCTCGTAATCCTTGTGCCATTCCATCAGCTGTCCATGCTTGCCCACCGACAGCGGCGGCAGTTTTTCAGCCATTTTCACTGCCAGGGCACCGTCTTCCGGATGGATTCCCAGAATTTCTTCCGTTTCACCGTAGAACCGCAGCAGACCGCCGATGATTTCCGTATCCATGGTGGGAGACATGGTGATGTATGCCGCATGCTTCTCTCCCTGGGTGTCGGTGACGCTGAAGCGGTTTTCGGGAGAGGTGGAAGGCCCGGAGAGCAGTCCGCCATGCCCGTCCTCAAAGAGCATGTCCATAAAGAACAGCGCATTTTCCCGGATGTATTCGTATGCCACATTTTTCAGGAATGCTGTGTCTTCTGTGTAGAGATAATGTTCCCACATATGGAAGGCAAGCCACGCACCGCCCAGAGGCCACATACCCCACGGGCCGTCAGCCGCTGCCGCAAAACCGTAGATATCGCTCAGATGATGCACCACCATCCCCCGGGCATGATAGTTCTCCGAAGCGACCCGTTTTCCGCCTGGCAGCAGATAGTCATTCATATAGTCAAACAGAGACTTTACGGATTCCGTCAGTCCCGCCTCTTCCGCATGCCAGTAGTTCATCTGCAGGTTGATGTTGGTGTGGTAGTCCGCATTCCAGGGGGAACTCATCCCTTCGCACCAGACGCCCTGCAGGTTGGCAGGCAGAGAATCTTCCCGGCTGGAGGATACCAGCAGATACTTGCCGAACTGATAATACAGGGAAATCAGCTGGGGATCGGCGGCAGTTTCATTGTCCTTCAGTGCCTGCAGCCGGTTGGCAACGGAACCGCCGGACAGATCCTCTTTGGCGGAAGGGGTAAAGTCGATGTCAGACCGCTGCATGATGGCAGAGAAATCCGCAATGTGTTCCGCCAGCAGCGCATCCCATCCCTTTGCCGCTTTCATCATCCCGGCAGCAGAAGCGGATTCCAGACAGTCATGCCGGAAGTTTGTGTAAATCCCGATATACAGCACAACAGAGGATGCGCCGGTGATCTGCAGACCTTCTTCCGAAGCGGCCTGTTTCCCATCGGTTTCCACCTTCACGCAGACACGGAACCGGTTGTCCCCTTTGGCGGTATGGCAATGTGCCACAACCCAGCCTTCCTTGTATTCTAGCCTGTCCGTACATTCTCTGGCGTATTCCAGACCCAGATCAAATAATTCGTCTGCCGTGAACCGCACGCACTGCAGTCCGGATACATGGGAAGAGAATGCTTCTCTTGTGTACCGCACACCGTTTTTCAGGAAGGAAATGGTGGCAACGCCGTTTATCAGATCCAGACTTCTGCGGTACCTGGTAACGGTGCATCCGTCAAAACCGCCCAGCTGTGCGAACAGGTTCCCGGCATATTCATAGGACTTGATCCGGTAGAACAGATCCTTTCCCAGCGAGTCAATGTAGGGGTCAATTTCCCATTCCCGTCCGGACAGATACAGCTCCCGGCAGTGGTCGATCATAGCCCGGTAGTCGTCCTGACGGGTATCCATGGGACCGCCCGCCCAGATGGTTTCTTCATTCAAGGTGATCTTTTCCATGGAAGGGCCGCCCCAGAGCAGCATCCCCTGAGAACCGTTTCCCAGCGGTGTGCCGTCGTCCCAGGTCTGGGCGAATCCGTTCAGATGCAGAATGTAGTCTCTCATATGGTTCCTCCGTTTGATTTAGTCGTTTTCGGAATCCGTTTCGGATGTGTTTTCCTTGATCGAATTTTTGTGGGAAGCAAGGGGATTCTTTGCCATGGCCGCTTCCATATCCGCATTGGCCACATGGGTGTAGATCTGGGTGGTGTTCAGCTGTTCATGCCCCAGTATGTCCTTCAGTACCCGGATATCCACCTGCCCGGTCTGATACATCAGGGTGGCCGCCGTATGCCGCAGTTTGTGGGTCGAGTAGTGCTTGTATTCCAGCCCGGCAGATTTCAGGTATTTGTAAACCATCCACTGAACGGTTTTCACACTGATCCGCTGGTTCCGGTTGGACAGAAACAGGGCATTGTCCCCTTTGGTGGGCGTGGCAAGCCGGATGGGCAGATAGTCGTTCAGCGCTTCCCGGCAGGCGTCATTCAGATAAATGATCCGTTCCTTGGCCCCTTTCCCCATGACCCGGAGCGAGCGCAGTTCCGTGTCCAGATCCGGCAGACTGATCCCCGCCAGCTCCGAAAGACGCATGCCGCAGTTGAGAAACAGGGTCAGAATGGCAAAGTCCCTCTGTCGGGATCTGGAATCCGTATCCCCTTCCACCGCTTCCAGCAGATCCACACTTTCGGTCAGGGAAAGATGCTTTGGCAGCTGCTTCTTCTGTTTGGGCGTTTCAATGGTGATGGCGGGATTGTTGTCAAACAGCTTCTGCTTTACGGTCAGGTATTTGTAAAAGGATTTGATGGCAGAGAGCTTTCTGGCCATGGCCTTGCTTTCGTTTTCCCTGTCCTTTTTGGTGTATCCCAGAAAATCATAAATCTCTCCGGTGGTCACAGAGGCAAAAAATGCTGTATCCAGATGGGAAATATCGATTTCAGCAAATTCTTCGCCTTCCGTGGGCAGTCCTTCCCGCACAGCTGTCATATACCGCAGGAATGTCCGCAGATCCAGCAGGTATTCCCGGACGGTTTTTTCACTGCAGCCCTGGATGGTGAGCTTGTAGGTCGCAAAATCCTTTACCAGAGCGGGCAGCCCTTCTCTGTAATCTTTTTTCGGTCTTGCCAAAATATATATCCTTCTTTGTCATAGTATCTCTTGCGTTCATTATATCATAAAATGGTGTCCAGTGGTAGCTTTTTCGGGAAATTTTATAGGAAAGGTTTTGATACGGCGTTTCCATTATGTCATTTTTCATGGATAGATTGTAAATTTTCGGTGATTTTGCGGAAATGACTTGCTTTTGTAACAAAATAACAATACAATATACCATATAAACTGTTTGTCCGGTCTGCAGGAAAATTTTGCAGGCGGGTACCTCTCATACGGAAAGGACTTTCTATTAAGTATTATGCGTGAATTCTGGACTGAAAACGGAAAGACCGTTACCAAGCTGATCCTGAACCAGTTCGGTGCAGCGGTAATGGGGCTGATGATCACAGCAGCTGCAGCATCCAATGACACTCTGAAACTGTTTGCCAGCCTTTTTGCTATCTGTTTTTATCTGATCCTGCAGTATATGGTGATCTGGGAAAAAGGCGGCCATGAACGGATCCGGGTGGACGGCGGCAGAGCCAAATGGCAGCCTCTGAACGGTCTGAAAATGGGTTTGCTTGCCAACATTCCCAACATCCTCTTTGCGGTTCTGATCTGCATCGGCTATATTTTCGGCAAAAAAGGCGGCATGTTTGAGATGGAATGGGCAGGGAACATGTACGGGATTTTCAACGCCATCGGCCGTCTCTGGCACGGTATGTACATCGGTCTGATCCAGACCTTCTCTCCCAACAATCCCATCGCATTTCTGCTGGTGATTCTGCCTTCCCTGTTTATCTGTACCCTGGGATACTATCTGGGTCTGTGCAACCGCCGGATTTTCGCCATTTTCGAGCTGAATCCCCCCAAGGAAAAGAAAAACGAAACCAAACCGAAATCCTGAGTCCCATACCCGTCTGTCCGCTGCAATGGCCGACCGGCGGGTTTTGTCGCATTTCAGGAGAACATATCCGGACGCACTGCTGCATAAAATGAAAATAAAAAGGAGTGTGACAGGTATGTTATTTATGAAAAGCAATCTGCGGCAGGTAAGTCTGTATCTGCTGGCAGGATGCCTGATGCTGGGTGCCTCTGCAGGACTGGGGATATTTTCCGGTGTTCTGCCGCTGAAACAGACTGTCCCCGCATCTGTACGGACGGAAACCGCTGTATTTGTGCTGGATCCCGGACATGGCGGAGAAGACGGGGGAGCTGTGGCGGAAGACGGAACCCCGGAAAAGAATCTGAATCTGGAGATTGCCCTGCGGATGGGAGAGATTGCGGATCTTCTGGGGTATCCCACTGTCCTGACCCGTACGGATGACACCATGCTGTATGACCGGTACGGCGATCTGGAAGAATACGGCGGCAAAAAGAAAACCTATGATCTGCGGAACCGGCTGCGTTTTGCGGAAGAATCCGGCTGTGCGCTGTTCTGCAGCATCCATATGAACAAGTTTCCGGATGTATCCTGCAGCGGTCTGCAAGTGTACTATTCCCCCAATGCAGCGGAAAGCAGTTCCTATGCTGCGCTGCTGCAGAGTTATGCCCGGACTTTTCTGGATGCCGGAAACACACGGGAAATCAAAAAAGCCACATCCTCCATCTACCTGCTGCATCGGATCCGACTGCCTGCCGTGCTTGTGGAATGCGGTTTTCTATCCAATCCGGAGGAACGGGAAAAACTGCAGGAGAAACACTATCAGCTGCAGCTTGCATCCGTATTGACGGCAGCACTGGCAGAGGGCGCAGAAGCCATATGTACATCATAACGAAAAAATACCCGGGATGATCCGGGACAGGAGTCTATATGAAACAGCCGAAAAAAGTATATGTCTGCAGTGAATGCGATTACCAGAGTGCGAAATGGATGGGCCGGTGTCCCTCCTGCAATGCCTGGAACAGCTTCACAGAAGAAACCTATACCCAGATCTCCGAACCTGCCTCCAGGACTGCAGATGCCAGACGACGCACCATGACGCCGGAGGGAGAAAGAGAAAAAGCCATGCGATTCCGGGACATCACCACCCCGGATTACATGCGTCTGGACACAGGTATCGGAGAACTGAACCGTGTGCTGGGCGGTGGACTGGTGACGGGATCGGTGGTACTGCTGGCCGGGGAACCGGGGATCGGGAAGTCCACCCTTCTGATGCAGCTCTGCGGCCGTCTGGGAGACACTTCCACCATTCTGTATGTATCCGGAGAAGAATCCAAGGGACAGCTGAAGCTCCGTTCCGAACGACTGGGAGCTGACGGAGAAAAGCTGTTTATCCTGACAGAAGTGAATATCCACGCTGTTGTGGCGGAATACGAAAAAATAAAGCCGGATGTGGTGATCGTGGACTCCATCCAGACCATGTACTCCGACCTTTCCTCCTCCATGCAGGGCAGTGTGACCCAGGTGCGGGAATGTGCATCGGTGCTGATCGGCAAGGCTAAGACCGATGGAGCTGCTGTGATTATCGTAGGGCATGTGAACAAGGAAGGCGGCATTGCCGGGCCTAAGGTTCTGGAACATATGGTGGATGCGGTGCTTTCCTTTGAGGGAGAACGGCGGCAGTCCCACCGGATCATCCGGGCTATCAAGAACCGCTACGGCAGCACCAACGAAATCGGTGTCTTTGAGATGACCGATAAAGGGCTGGAAGAGGTGGAAAATCCTTCTGCCATGCTGCTGGAAGGGCGGCCTGTGGGCATATCCGGATCCTGTGCCGTCTGTACACTGGAAGGCACCCGTCCCCTCATTGCGGAAATCCAGGCGCTGGTAACTCCCACAAACTCCAATTCTCCCCGCCGGACTGCGGATGGAATCGACTATAACCGGATGTATCTGCTGCTGGCAGTGCTGGAAAAGCGGCTGGGTCTGCGGTTCTCTTCCTGTGACGTGTTTCTGAATGTCATCGGCGGCCTGCGGATTGACGATCCGGCGGCGGATGCGGCCATTGCGCTGGCACTGATTTCTTCCATGCGGGATATCCCGGTGCCGCCGGATGTGATTGCCATGGGAGAGTTGGGTCTGTCCGGAGAATTCCGTGCCGTGTCCGGGATTGAACAGCGGGTGGAAGAATCTTCCCGGCTGGGTTTTACCAAGATTGCGGTACCCAAGCGGACAGTACTGAAAAAAGACCTGCCGGACGGGGTGGAGCTGATCCGGATGGGCGGGATCTACGATGCAGTACGGCTGCTGGCCAAACCGGAAACGGCAGCTAGAAGCGCCGCTGGAATGAACAGAAGATAAAAACCGTACTGTATCGGAAGACACAATACGGTTTTATTATGCAATCGGAAAATCAACCGATGGTGCAGGGGAAGGAGACTATGTACATGCCGAAGGTAATGGTAACTTTATATGTACCGTCATATAATTCTTCCGTGTGATTGACCACGATGCCGGTATAGTAGTCTCCGTTCTCGAATTCCGGGTGGGCAGTCATGTCAATGGTACCTGCCATGGAAGAGGCTTCTCCGTCTCCCGAAATCCCGATGGAACAGACATCATCTGCCAGATACCGTACATTTTCATCCGTGTACTGTACCACAAAAGCGCCCAGATTCTTATCGTATACAGATTTGCTCTCATCCACCGTCAGTTTCTGAAAATCGGTGAAGGAGGTCATTTCCTTTTTGGTCTCTTCCTTGGTTTCCGCTTCGGTTTCTTCGGTTTCGATATTTTCTTCCAGTATGGTTTCCGCTTCGGTTTCCGGCTCAGCAGCTGTTTCTTCCGTGGATCCGCCGCAGGCTGTCATAAGAAGGGACAGAGTCAGCAGTGCGGCCAACAGTACACAAGTTTTTTTCATTCCAATGTTCCTCCTGAAACGATAATTCTTTACTGGCTATAGTATACCATATTTTCATCGCGGAATATAGCGGAATTTTTGAATTTTCTGCACCGGAATTCGGAACCGATAAAAAAATTTCCGTGAAATCAGTACTTTTCCTTGCAATTGGGGAGAAAGATTGCTATAATACACATGAATCCTATTACCCGAACAGACAGGAGAAACCCTATGGAAAAGAAAATTGGATATGCCGTTGTGGGCCTTGGTGTAGGTATGGGCCACTGTGACGGCGCAATTGCTTCTGAATATGCTGACCTCGTGGCTGTGTGCGACCTGATTCCGGAAAAAATGGAAAAGGTTGCCGCCAGATGCCCGGGGCTGAAAATGTATACAGATTTCAATGACCTGATTGCCGATCCGGATGTGGACATCATCAGCATCTGTCTTCCCTCCTCCATGCACGCCGAATTTGCGGTAAAAGCCATGGAAGCCGGAAAACGTGTGCTTGTGGAAAAACCCATTGACATCCATGTGGAAGATGCCATGAAGATCGAAGAAGCACGGATCCGGACGGGAAAGAAAGCCGGTGTCATTCACCAGAACCGTTTTAACCGGGACATGTTCCCCATCAAGGCCGCTGTGGAATCCGGCAGAATCGGGAAAGTGTTCCTTGGTACCTTTGCTGTAAAATGGTACCGCACCCAGGCATATTATGAAGGCTGGCACGGTACATGGGAAGTGGACGGCGGCGGTTCTCTGATGAACCAGGCTGTGCATACCGTGGACCTGATGCAGTGGCTCATGGGAGATGTGGAATCCGTGACCTCCCATATCGGGATCTATGACCATGAAATCGACACGGAAGACATGACAGCCTCTCTGATCAGGTTCAAAAACGGCGCGGCAGCCACCTTTGTAAGTACCACCTGTGCCTATCCCGGCATCTCCACAGACATCCAGCTGTACGGCACCGGCGGTTCCATCGAAGCGGATCAGGATGTGCTGAAAACCTGGAAAATGAAAGAATTCGACGAGGATTTTGCACAAGCCATGGGAATCGATGCTTTCGATGTGGAGGAGGAAGAAGCATGGATGCTGGAAACCTACGGCAAGGGCAACGGCCCCATCACCCAGGCGGATCCTTCCATTCTGGTGGGACACCGGTACATGGTGGAAGATATGATCTGTGCCGTGAGAGACGACAGAGATCCCGCGATTCTGCCTCTGGAAGCCATGAAGAGCGTGCGGATTGTAAACGCTGTATATGAATCTGCCAGAACCGGCAAAACCATTGTTTTTGACTGATAAGGATTGAAATACAAAAAACTGTTCCGGGACAGGAGGCACACTTTTGAAACAGAACAGTTTTTTTGTTGACATAAGTCTGAAAATATGGTATACTATAGAAAATACAGAGTAGCACGCTGACAGACAGCTTTCGGATATAGAGTGAGGTTTATCGGATATGATGGATACATCTGATTTTAAGATTGCAAAGGATTTTCTGAATTTCATGGTGGATTATTATGCTCTGATCCGCCGTCACGAAATCGAAACCAATGAATACAGAGCCAATTCCCATGGTTTTTCCATGCTGTACGCTCTGCGGAAATACCAGAACCAGCCCATCACCATGACCCGGTTTGCGGATGAAATGGGCATCACCAAGCAGCAGCTGACCAAACTGGTGAACGATCTGGAGGATAAGGAATACGTGATCCGGACCCACAACCGGGAAAACCGCAGACAGGTGTACATCTCTATCACCGACCAGGGCAGAGCCTATCTGGAAACCATGATCGGGGAGCTGATCCATGAGGTACTGCGGGTAATGCAGTATTTCAATGGAGACGAAAAGGAAAAGATGGATCAGAGTGTGACGGTACTTTCCGAACTGTTCCGGAAGGATGCGGAATTCTGCCGTATGGAGCGGGAAAAAGGAAGTGACGCCTGAGTATGGCGAAGCCAATCTTCTCTGATGAGGAACTGATGGCGGATATGGAACGGCGTTTCTGTGAAAAGAACCGTTTCGTCTGTCCGGAACAGATGGTGTATTACATGACCTTTCTCCTTTGGCAGGCCAGTACGGATACCGCATATGTGGTACTGCTGAACCGGAGCAAATATCATATCCGTTCCATCCGTCTGACCGAGGGAGCACTGCACAAAGTCAATCTGTTCTCAGAAGAAATCCGGAAACAGATGGATGGCGCATACAGCTTTTTCATTGGACATACCCACGGAGTTCACCCGGTTGCTCCTTCTCCGGAAGACATCCGGACAGGGAAGATTCTCGCCGAACGTTTCCCGGATAAGCCGAAATATCTGGGACAGATTATCGTAAACCATCAGATGCAGTCAACATACATACAGCCTTGAAGGAATATTGACCCACAAGGCTGTTTTTCTATGTTCGGTTAAGAGGATGACAACCCGGTTGTCCCAGGCAGTGTCGATTCCGTAACCTGCCAGCACCGCAGCGGCATCGGCATGGGTTGTGGGATGGAGTGTCCG
>JAFQGY010000149.1 GCA_017415325.1 Clostridia bacterium | reverse complement strand
TTGACAACAGACGCACAGTATGGTATACTAAATTCATAGAATAACGAAAGGCAGGTGTGCTTCATGATGCAAAAAGGATTGTCACTGCTACTTGTCTGGCTTCTGCTGTGTACTGGCTGTGCGGAAACCGGGAGTGTCCGGGAGATTTCCGTGCCGGAGCGGGAGGCGGCGGCGGAAGCAGAAACGGAACCGGTGCAGGACGGCATCCCCCGGCTGCAGGTACAGGCTTTTGTGACCGACCCGGAAACGGACAGCGAAACTCTGACCACACTGCAGCAGGGCGAGACCTACACCATCCAGGTAGGCGGCGGGACGGACTGCAACATCGGACTGCGGTTCCTCTGTGAGGGCTATGTGGTGGGCGTCACGGCAGAGGATCATCTGCTGGAGCTGTCGGTGGGGCAAAAGGATTCCGGCCCATGGGACAGCGGCAATCCCCATGAACCCCGGACAAGCGGCTTTGGTGTGCAGGTCACAAACGACGGATATGTATCGGTGCTGCCTATTTTTGCCGGACGGGGATCTCATGTGAATTTCCCGGACAAAACAGCGGTGTGGGGGGACTATACATCCGCAGAACTGCAGAAACAGATGAGCTTCACCGGACAGGAATACCATATTTCCCTGCACGTGTACGCCCTGAACGACCCGGATTCCCCGATTCTGCGGGCAAGGCTGAAAATGATCCAGCAGGACGACCCGTGGTTTGAACAGGATCACACATCCGGCCTGTTCACCATCTCCCTGACGGAGTATGAGCTCAGCGACACCTACAAAATGATGCTGGAATAAAGAAAAAGGAGTGCATGACACGGTGTCTGTACTCCTTTTTGGATGGATATTCTGTTTTCCGTCAATGCATACGCCGCCGTACAGTTTGGTATTCTACCGTTTATCAACCGACAGCGGTATAGAGTTCATCAGCGTCCAGGTAACACGTCGTAATTCTTCATTCTGAATTCTTACTTCTTACCTCTTACTTCTTATCTTTTCTCGTCGGTTTGAAGAACTGATAATAATAGCACGGCAGCATCCCGTTGTACAGCTTGCGGATCTTATCGGCGCGTCTGCCGTAGAACTGGGGGACGCGTTCGTGGGCGGTGAGGACGTAGATCTGCCAGTTCGGCACGCAGGCAAAGGCCGTTCCCATGTCCCGGTACAGGGCTTCCGCTTCTTCGGGGGTCATGAGCCGCTCGCCGTAGGGGGGATTGGTGACGATGGTGCCGCGGCAGCCGGGGTCGGTAAAGTCTCTGGCGTCCATCTGGTAGATGCTGATGCAGTCCTCCACACCGGCACGCTCCGCCGCTTCCTTTGCAATCTTCACGCAGGCCGGGTCGATGTCCGTGGCGATGGCGGAGAAATCCGTTTCTCTTTCCCCGTCCATGGCGGCTTCTCTGGCTTCCTCCCACAGGGCTTTCGGGAAGTGGGGGTAGGCTTCGGCGGCAAAACGGCGGTTCACCCCGGGGGCGATGTTCTTCATCAGCATGGCCGCTTCGATGGCGATGGTGCCGGAACCGCAGAAGGGATCCCAGAACAGCACGTCCTCCCGGGGTCTGGCCAGCTTCACGATGGCGGCGGCAAGGGTTTCCCGGAGCGGGGCGGCAACGGTTTCCGGGCGGTATCCCCGTTTGTGCAGCGGTACCCCGGACAGGTCGATCATCAGGGAGGCTTCGTCCTTGAACAGGAAGAATTCGATCTTGTAGACAAGGCCCGTTTCCGGCATCCGGGTCAGACCGTAGTGGTTCCCCAGCCGGACGGAAATGGCTTTTTTCAGGATCTTCTGGCAGTCGGGCACGGAGAACAGCTTGGATTTGATGGCATGTCCGGACACCGGGAACTGGTCTTCGCTGCCGATCCAGTCCTCCCAGGGGAGCGCTTTTGCTCCGTCGAACAGCTCCGTGAAGGTTTCGGCATGGTACGAGCCCAGCTTCACGTAGAGCCGTTCCGCATACCGCAGGGAGATGTTGGCCCTGGCACATGCCATAGGATCCCCCGCAAAGCTGATCCGTCCGTCCATGGTTTGCGTACGTGTATAGCCGAGGGCGTCAATTTCCTCCCCCAGCAGTCCTTCCAACCCGAACAGGCAGGTGGCGGTGTATTCTATCATGTTGGTGTACCTCACAGTGTAAGTAAGAAGTGAGAGGTCAGAAGTAAGAAGTATTCCATCTTCCTGCTGCGCTCTGCCGTTTTTATCTCTTATTTCTTACGTAAACGATGATTAACTCTATACCGCTGTCGGTTAAACGAACGGTAGGGCGGGATGCCTTCATCCCGCCGTCTGTTATTTTGCAGATGGTGTATTTCTGTACGGTAAACGTGCAATTTTGTTCTTAAAAATTCTCGTTTTGCTGCAAAAAATGGTAGAATACCAAAATGTATGTCGGCGGGATGAGGGCATCCCGCCCTACGATATTTTCGTTTTTACAGAAACAAGTTAATCATTGTTTACTTACTTCTTATTTCTTATCTTTCCTCCGCCGGCAGGGTTTTTGTCAGGGTAAACGAGAACCGGCACCATTTGCCGTATTCGCTTTCCACCCAGATTTTTTCCTTGTGGGCTTCGATGATCGTCCGGGCGATGTACAGGCCCAGTCCTACACCTGTCTTGTCCAGACCGCGGCTCTTGTCGCTCTTGTAGAACCGGTCGAACACATAGGGCAGGTCTTCTTCCGGGATGCCGCTGCCTTCGTTGTAGACGCTGACGGTGATTTTCCCGCCGGTTTCGTGGATGCCGATTTCGTATCTGCCGCCTTCCCTGGAGAACTTGATGGCGTTGTCGCAGATGTTGTACAGGATCTGGTGGATGGCGTCCCGGTCTGCCGCAACATACAGGTTATCCGCATCGGCGTCGAAGACCACGTCCAGTTTTTTGTCTTCCAGACGCTGTTCCGAGGAGATGATGATTTCCCTTGCCTGCTCACAGATGTCGAAGGGTTCCATATTGAACTTCCGCTCCCCGGCCTGGATTCTGGTGATGTCCAGCAGGCTGGAAACAAGACGGGACAGGCGGCGGACTTCGGTGGCGATGACACCCAGATAGTGTTCATGCTTTTCCGGGGGGATGGCGCCGTCCAGGATGCCGTCGATGAAGCCGGAGATGGTGGTCATGGGGGTGCGCAGGTCATGGGAGACGTTGGCAAGGAACATCCGGCGCATTTCTTCGCTGTGTTCCAGAGAGGAGGCCATATTGTTGAAGGCTTCCGCCAGTTCCGCCACCTCGTCGCTGCCCACCACGGGAACCCGGACATCAAAATGCCCTGCGGCGAACTCCTTGGCGGCACGGGACATGGCGCGGATGGGGGAGACGAGCCGTTCGCTGATGATATAAATGGCGATGAGAGCGGCCAGCATGAGCCAGAGGGACGACATAATGATGGTTTTGACCATGGCGTTCATCAGCTCATCCATGCCGGAAGCCACGGTGGAGGTCATGACGGAGCCCACGACCTTGCCGTCCAGAGAGGTGATGGGGAGGATATAGACGATATGGTTTTCGGTGAAGAATCCGTCCAGGGTATCGGTACGGATGATGGTACCGCCCTCCTGCAGCTGTTTTGCGATTTCGGGGGGATAGGAGATTTCCTCGTCATCGGAGAGGATCCCGTCATCCCCGGCATAGGTTTTGGAGCGCTCGGAGCCCCCCGCCAGCTTGATATCCCCTGCCCCGTCGGAGATGAAGACCACGATGTCGTCCAGATTGATGGCCATGATATCGAGGATGGGTTTGATGTCATGGAGGGACTGGTTGAGGTAATCATTGAAGCTCAGCCGGCCGCTTGTCACGTAATCCTCGATGACGAAATCGGTGATGGAATACGCCACGCCGGAGACGGTACGGATTTTATTATTTTCGTCGTAGGAATTGGCCAGGGTCGTGATGATTGTGGTGGACAGGAGGATGCTCAGGATATTGATGAGCATGAAGGCGGAGATATATTTGATGAATACGCTTTTGAACATGGTTTTTAATAATTTCAATAATATACTTTTTACATGAATGGCGTTTTGTGGAGGGAGTTTATTTTGTTTTGCTTACAGCGGTGTGGTTTTTCTATGATGTTTGAAGTTGGTTTTTGTTTTGCTTACAGCGGTGTTGTTTTCTCGAAGACGTTCGAGGGGTGTCCTTCCGGACGGGACTCAGAGGACAAGGGAGGGGGGAGATTGACTTCAGG
>JAFQGY010000148.1 GCA_017415325.1 Clostridia bacterium | reverse complement strand
GGGCATCGGCAAACTGTCTGCGGGTGATGGTTTCGGCGGCGCAGTCTTCGTTTTCCAGAATACCTCTTATGATACAGAATACTGCATCCTGTTCATTGACAAAATCCGGGAAGGTGAAGTTCTGCGGATATGTTACAGTTTCCATGCCATAGGTACCGGGCATTTCCGCCATATAGGACAGGAAGCCAACTGAATTTTCATAGGAAATGGGAATAATCCGTTTACTGCCGTCCACGTCCACATATGCTACATTTCCATCCCCCGGTGCAGCAGGATCCGCAGGCAGATAGTCCGCTGCCACATAATCGGGCTGCAGTCTTCCCTTGGGGGCAAATACCTTGGTCATCCCCTTCCGGATGGTGACAGAACTGGGATTCTCCGCCGGATCCACAGCAGACTGTAGAAACGCCTGTGCTTCCTTGTAGGTATGGAAAAAGCCGATCCGGTCGATCCAGATCACAGCACCTTCGTCCAGTGTACCGCCGTTGATGGGGTCGATCCGGAAGGCCGTGATGGTATCTTCCCAGAAGGCATTCTGGCTCATGGGCTGGATGACATTGGTCCAGGTGTTGCCGGTGTTCACATCAAAGAAGGTCAGCCCGTCATCGTGGAACTCCGGATGGTTGGTGGACGTTACGAAGAATACGCCCTTGTCGAGAGTACAGTCCGCCTTGTAGCGATAGGCCACATAGGGATATTCGGCGGCGGAAAACTGTTCTTCTTCTGTGAACGTCCGGGAGAGAATGGGGTCGTGTCCCGTGGGCGTCAGCTTCATCATGCCGAATTCATAGGTGATTTCCGCCTGCGAACCCGCCCAGACCGCAGCATCTTCCGGATTGGCAAAGACATAGCTGTGGTCTGCGGCAGGATCTGTTTCTGTGACCGGTGCTTCGGTTTCTGCGGGGATGGTTTCGGTCTCCGCCGTCTCCGGAATATCTGTGGTTTCAGCAGGATCTGCGGCATCACAGGAGGCCAGACACAGCAGTATAAACGGCAGAACCAGCAGTTTTGTCAGTTTTTTCATCGGACAGAATCCCCCTTTGTCCCCAGAATATCCCGGATCCGCAGCATTTCTGTGGTAAACGTCCCGTCTGCGGCAAGATCAAATACCCGTCCGCCCCGGATCTCGTTTCTGTGGCAGGCATGGTAGCTCAGGAAGCCGTCGTATCCTAGCATGATGCCACAGTATTCTCCCGTGAAGTCGTTCACATGGTCGTGTCCGCAGAAGATGCCCTTTACATCCCCTCTCTGCAGACAGGCGGAAAACAGCCCGCCGTTGAGTTTGGTGCAGGCTACGTCTTCCAGCTGGTTTCCTACAAACCGGCAGTCGTCCCGGTACATGGACACAAGAGCGTGTTCCGGGGTGGGAATGTGCATGAACATCAGTGCAGGGATCTTTCCGCCATTCTCTTTTTCCAGCAGTTCGCTTGCCTGCCAGTACCACATGATCTGGTTAAAATGGACGGTGTCATACCCGGATCCGGTGCCTACGGTGGGGTTCAGGAACCGCATATCCTCCGGAAAACCGAACCGCTCCCGGAACTCCGCCATGCCCTGATGGGAGTCCAGCCCGAACAGATTGAACAGAATCTTTTCCCCGGCGGCATCATACACCGGCAGGACATAGTTGCCCACCCCGTCAATCTCTTCCGGCCCCGCCTTGGAAATGCAGTGGGGGAAGGATTCGTACACCACTTCCGCCTCCGCATTGGGTACGCCGTAGTTGTTGTCGTGGTTGCCGAAGACATGGGCCCAGGGGATCCCGGCCTTTTCCATGGGTGCGGAAAGATCTTCCAGCAGAGAACGGAGCTGTTCGGTGGTTTCGATGTGGATCACCCCGGGACCGGCTGTATCTCCGCCAAGCAGTACCAGATC
>JAFQGY010000147.1 GCA_017415325.1 Clostridia bacterium | reverse complement strand
GTCTCCTTTCTCCGGAAAACTGACCCTGCTGGCAGACAAAACGTCCTCTCTGTATCTCCGGTTCACTGCCGGTGCGGAAATGGATGCCGGGGATTACCGGTACAGCTTCTCCCTGCAGGCTGACGGCCAGACCCGGGCGGAATACACCGTCAATGTGCATGTGTGGGATTTTGCCCTGCCGGAAACCCTGTCCTGTGCAACGGCAGTGGGGCTGTACAAGAGCCATATTGCCATCATGCATCCCGGTGTGTCCGGAGAAGCACTGGACGAGCTGTATGTGAACTACTACAACAAACTGCTGGAATACAAGGTCAGCGCGTACGATCTGCCCTATGATATTCTGGACGACAGAGCCGACGCCTACATGAGCGATCCCCGGGTGACGGGCTTCCGTGTACCGACCTGTGATGAAGACGACGCCCGGCTGGTGAAGATCTACGAAAAGCTGTGTTCCAACCCAGTGTGGCTGGACAAGGCGTATTTCTACCCTCTGGATGAACCTACATCCAAAGAGATGCTGGACAATCTGGCAGTGCTGTGCGAACGGCTGAACCGTCTGGCGCCGGAAGTGTACATCTGCACTCCCTTCTTCCGGAACATCGATTATGATGCAAACACCGACCAGATCACCTTCATGACCGGCAAAACCACCCTCTGGTGCCCCAAGTCCTACATGTACGTAACCTCCAACATCTACTCCGCCGCCCAGATGCAGAAATATCCCAATTTCGGGGAACGTATGGCAGAACGGAAAGCGGCGGGCGATAAGGTGTGGTGGTACGTCTGCTGGGAACCGGGGGATCCCTACAACAATCTGTTTGTAGACCAGAAAGGCGTGCAGCACCGGATTCTGTTCTGGCAGCAGTATGCCCATGATGTGGATGGGTTCCTGTACTGGGGTGCAAACTACTGGTCCGGCACCGTGGATCCCTGGGTGGATATGGCGACCGTCAAGGATCTGAGCCCCGATGTATACGGCGACGGTTCTCTCCTGTACAACGGCAACAAGGTGGGTCTGGATACCGGCTGCGGTTCTCTCCGTCTGGAACTGATTCGTGACGGGATCGAGGATTTCGACCTGTTCAGAATGGCGGAAGAACGCTTTGGCAGAGCATGGGTGGACGAAATGATCGCCAAGGTAACCCCGTCCCTGACCCAGTACAGCACCAGCACGGAAAACTTCATCGAAGTACGCCGTGCCATCGGAGAAGCGCTTTCCAAATAAGAAGTCAGAAATAAGAGAGCAGAAGTAAATCAGAATATCCGAACATACAAAAACGGCTTGCAGAACCGGGATTTCCGGAACTGTAAGCCGTTTGTTGGTATATCTATTTATTTTCCAAACATCATTCCGGAACCGGAATCAGTCTTCCATGGGAGAGGTAGCTTCGTCAAAGATGGCGGTAACTTCTGCAGCGGGTTCTTTATCCAGCAGGGTCACAACCACAGAGGCGATCATGCTCACGATGAAGCCGGGGATGATTTCATAAATACCGGTGGAGCCGGACAGGAAAATCAGCCACAGAATATCGGTTACAGCACCGGCGATAACACCGGCCAGAGCACCCTTGTAGGTGAAGCGTCTCCAGAATACGGACAGGATTACAACGGAACCGAAAGCAGAACCGAATCCGGCCCATGCATTTTCTACCAGATTCATGATGGCCTGAGCACCTTCGCTCTTGCTGCTGGCGATGAAGTATGCAATAACCGCTACGATCAGTACTACGATACGGCCTACCCACATCACTTCTCTGTCAGAAGCATTTTTGCGGAGAATCGGCTTGTAGATGTCGGAGGTAAAGGAGGAGGATGCAACCAGAAGCTGGCTGTCGGCTGTGGACATGGAGGCGGCGATGATGGCAGACAGCAGGATACCGGAAATGGCGGCAGGGAACAGGTCGCGGGACAGTTCCACGAATACCATGCTCTGCTGACCGTTTGCCAGAAGTTCTTCCCCGATGAGCATTCTGCCGAATACGGCAATAAAGATCACGGAGATCAGTGCCAGAACCACCCATACAATGGCCACGATAGAGGACTTCTTTACCATGGAAGGCTTTTCAATGGCCATAAAGCGTACCAGAATGTGGGGCATACCGAAGTACCCGAGCCCCCATGCCAGACCGCTGATGATTTCGGTAAAGGGAGCACCGAACACGCTGCTGCCAAAGGCATACACAGTTCCATCGTTGGAGGTGATCACCTGATCCAGTGCGGCGGTGTCCAGATCGCAGGTCAGCACGATGATGATCGGCACGGAAAGTACAGCCACCAGCATCAGGATTCCCTGGAAAAAGTCAGTCCAGCATACAGCCTTGAACCCGCCCAGGAAGGTGTACAGGATCAGGATGATGGCAAAGATCAGCATGGCCAGACTTTTGTCGATGTCAAACAGGGAAGTAAACACGTTTGCACCGGCTACGAATGCGGATGCCACATACAGGGTGAAGCATACCAGAAATACTGCAGCACAGGCGATCTGCAGAGATTTACTCCTGGTAACGAAACGGTTGGACAGATACTGGGGCAGGGTAATGGAGTCACCGGCGGCCTGAGAGAAGCGGCGCAGACGACGTGCGATCAGAATCCAGTTCAGGGCAGTACCGATGGCAAGCCCGATACCGATCCAGGCCTGTCCCAGACCGAATGCCAGAATGCTTCCGGGCAGACCCATCAACAGCCATGCACTCATATCGGATGCCTGTGCACTCATGGCAGTGACCCAGGGCCCCATGGTTTTTCCGCCAAGGAAATAATCCTTATCGGAGCTGCTCTTGTTGCGGATGAAGAATCCTATACCAATGGCCAGCATGGCGACAAAGTACAGGATCAGTACAATTAATTCCCAATTCAAAAGTATAAACCTCACTTTCGGTAATTATGTGAATCATTATACCATAATTGAAATAAATATGCAATAGTTTTGAAAAAATCCTGTAAAAATAAACAGAATTTGGCAGATGATCCCTACAAAAAAGCGAGGTTTTCCGGAAAAAACTGTCAAGTTGCCGTACAGATGCTCTTATTGTTCATCTTTCAGAAACGGATCCAGCACATAGCTCTGCTGCCAGTTGTACCCGGTGTCCCTGTACAGATAATTATAAGCCATCACCCAAAGCGCAGGAATACCGTGACGGGGGTAATATTCATACATCTTTTCCTCTTTCCCGTCGATGGTGATGGATTTTTCCCAGAGCAGACGTGTACGAAGCAGCGCCGTTTTCACTTTTTCCTCCGATTCCGCCGGCAGTCCCGTATCCCGCAACAGGACAGGGAACAGGAACCGGTAGCCATACTTCTTGGTAAACAGCCACTGCAGTGCCGTCCAGACCTCTTTGTCTCCCAGCGCCGTAAACAGCTGCCGGATCCGTTCGTTGTCCTGCAGTACCGTATCCCAGCCTTCCTCCGGCTTTTTCAGCATCACAAACAGCGGAGATTCCGGATAGTTCCAGCCCTGTGCAAAGCATTCGTCCCAGTTTATCTGAACACTCTGGGTCCAGGTGGAAATATCCACAGGTGTACTGCTGCCGGCCCACAAAGCACCCATAAAGCTGTGGAACAGCATTGTCCATGTGTTTTCCACCCGGGAAGCATGGTCATCCGGCTGACTGTCCTGATAGCGGTACAGGGTTTCCAGCATGGAGTGCCGGTCGGTCTGGTTGTAGCCGAACAGAGCGTCGATGGTGGTGGACAGGGCGTCGGCGATGGAGGGCAGAAGGGAAGTATCCGGCAGTGAGGAATCCGATTCCCACTTGCTGACTGCCTGTGCGGAAACACCCACCTTTTCCCCCAACTGCTCCTGCGTCAGATTCGCTTTGTTCCGGTACATCCGGATATTTTCACCCAGTTTCATGCGTTTTCTCCTTTCTCACCGATCAGCTTGCAGACACCGTTCCAGGACATACAGTTGTTGTTGCCCCAGCCGGACAGCAGGATCTTCCCCAGAGACAGCAGTCCCATCAGTGCGCCGTCCCCGATGTAGTTGTATATCACCCGTTCTCCTTCCAGTGTCTCTACAGTGGAGCGTCCGATATGGCAGGTGTCTGTCAGCCCTGTGATGGTCAGCATCGTTTCCAGTACGGATTCCGCCTTTTCCACCGATACCCCGGCATGTTCTGCCAGATACACAGAGGTGAAGTCCTCTGAAAAGTCCGCCCGGTTCAGGACGTACAGTATAGAAAATGTGTCCGGATCTCCAAACAGGGTAAACAGTTTTGCCAGCGCTTCCCGGTCGTCCCGGATCCATGCAAAGCTGTTGGGGTTGCGGAAAACCTGCACACCCATGCGGATGTCCTCGGTGTAGTAGTTCAGCAGTGCGGCGGTGGGGCCTTCATAATTGGAACGGAAGGCTTCGCTGCCCCCGGGACCAAGGGTATCCACCGGGACGGCATTCTGCGGATGTTCCTGTTCGTCGCCGGTTTCGTTCATGGTAAAAATCAGTCCCCGGCTGAACCGCCAGACTTTCTGGAAAAATTCTGTGCAGTCCTTGGAATCCCGGATTTCCTTTTTCATATGCTCGAAGGCCGTCATGGGTTCCTCTCTGCCGAACAGGGCATCCATGGATACCTTGTAGTGATCCGCAATGGCGGTCAGCATGGACAGATCCGGTTCCGTGGCGGCGGATTCCCATTTGGATATGGTTTTTCCGGACACGCCCAGGGCTTCCCCCAGCATATCCTGTGTTTCTCCTGCGTTCTTCCGCAGTTCCGTGAGTTTTTCAGAGAATGTCATATTTGGTTTTCTCCTGTCGGTTGGATTCAAATGCACTTCCGGAAGTTTCTTTGTGATACCAGTATACACGAAACCGGCAGTAGAATCAATAGATGGAAAGATACAAAAATCACCGAAACAGAGAAAGCAGAGCATGTGTGTTATCTGTCAGGTGAAACTCCATAAACAAGAAAACACACCTCCGGAGAGATGTGTTTGCAAATATACAGTTTTCCACAGGATCTTTTTCAGCCTGCAAGCACGGCATACAGCAGTACCAGCGCACCCAGTACGATCCGGTACCAGCCGAAGGCCGCAAAGCTGTGTTTCCGTACAAAACCGGTCAGGAACCGGATGGCCACCAGCGACACCGCAAAGGCTGTCAGGATTCCCACAATCATGGTGACCCATTCCACCGCCGTGAACGCCAGACCCACTTCCAGTACATATTTCAGAATTTTCAGTCCGCTGGCCCCCAGCATCACCGGAATGGCAAGGAAAAAGGAAAATTCTGCAGCCGCCGGACGGGATACATCCACCAGCATGGCGCCCAGAATGGTACTGCCGGAACGGGATGTGCCCGGGATCAGGGAGAGTACCTGAAAACAGCCGATGGCAAAGGCCTTTTTGGTGGGCAGCACATCCACGGACTCCACAGCGTACCGATGGTTTTTCCGCCATCTTTCGATGAGGATGAACAGAATCCCGTACAGAATCAGTGTGGCGGCTACCGTGATGTAGTTGTAGAGGTATGTATCCAGCAGATCGTCGAAGAGCACGCCCAGTACCCCCGCCGGAATCACCGCCAGCACCACTTTGCCCAGCAGAGACCAGGTGGACTTCCGTTCTCCGGCATCCTTGTTTTTCGACCAGGGGTTCAGCTTGTCAAAGTAGACCACCACCACTGCCAGAATGGAACCGAACTGGATCACCACCCGGAACATTTCCATAAAGGCTTCCGACACGTTCAGATGCACAAATTCGTCGAACAGAATCATGTGCCCGGTGCTGGAGATGGGGAGCCATTCGGTAATCCCCTGCACAACCCCCAGAAAGAAGGCTTTTAAGATTTCAATAAACAGCAAAACGATTTCTCCTGTCGTTTATCCCTGCCGGATGATGTCTCCCTCCAGCACAGGGAAGGGTACTTTCAGCCGGAAGATCATCCCCGGATGGGGCGCAGATTCGATGGGTTCTTCCGCTTCATTCCGCAGACAGAGGGCGTCAAAGGCTCTGCCCACCCTGCCGGGAGAGATGATTTCCACAGGATCGTTCCCCACCAGCTTGTTCCGCTGGATAAAGGTCACGTCATACAGTCCGTCTTCCCCGGGCACATCCACCGTTTCCAGTGCGGTGGCCAGATACGCCTTTTCCCGGATGTATCCCAGCTGGGTCACGGTGTTGGCGTTTTCTGCAGGGGGGGTAAAGAAGAAGCCTGTGTCGTATTCCCGGTGGCTGACGCTTTCCAGTTCACGCTTCCACAGTGGATCCATAGTGTACCCCGCCGGATCTGCCCGGTACGCATCCAGAGCCATCCGGTACGCATTGGTAACCACGGCAGTGTAGTAGGCACTCTTGACCCGGCCTTCGATTTTGTAGCTGGAAATTCCCGCTTCTTCCAGATCCGGAATGTGTTCGATCATGCACATATCCCGGGAGGACATGAAGAAGGTTTCCCCGTTCGGCTCTTCCTCCGCCACTACGGCAACAGGGGTTTCCGGCCGGTTTGCTTCCGCCAGTTCCATGGACTTCACCTTCATTTCCGAAGGGGAATAGCACCAGCGGCAGGACTGGGCACAGGCACCGTGGTTGGCGTCCCGTCCCGTGAAATAGTTGGACAGCAGACATCTGCCGCTGTAGGCGATGCACATGGCACCGTGGACAAAGGTTTCCAGTTCCATGTCATCCGGGATATTTTTCCGGATATTGCGGATATCCTCCAGGGTCAGTTCTCTTGCCAGCACCACCCGTTTGGCACCAAGCTGATACCATGCGTTGCATGCCTGTGCAGATACAGCACTTGCTTGGGTGGAAATGTGAATCTCCAGAGAGGGACACAGCTCCCGGATCCGCATGACCACGCCGATGTCGGACACGATCACCGCATCCACCCCAATCTGGGCCAGATACTGCAGATATCCATCGAGAGACTCGTATTCCTCCGTATGGGGCATGACGTTGACTGTCACATACAGCTTCACACCTCTCCGGTGGCAGTACTGTACCGCCCAGCCCAGCTCTTCCGGGGTGAAGTTGTCAGAGGCTGCCCGCATCCCGAACCGTTTTCCGGCCAGATATACCGCATCGGCACCATACCGGACAGCCGCTTCCATTTTTTCGGCGTTCCCTGCGGGAGAGAGCAGTTCCGCCTTTCCTGCCTTACGCATGGAAATCCAGGCACAGACGGTTTTCTACCACGCTGCGCACATACCCTGCGGCTTCCTGATGGAGCGGATTCACCTGATACCCGGCCAGAGCTTCTTCGGTTTCAAAGGCACTGTCCAGCATCATGTCGGCATTGGAGGAGTCGCAGCCGTCAATGATCACGGCCAGAGACAGCATGCCGGGAATCTTCCCGTTCAGGTTTTCCAGCCGCCGCTTGCATTCCGCCTTGGCTTCTGCCTTCTGTTCGGCTGTGAATTCGGACTTGAGTTTCCAGAGAATGATATGTTTTACCATGATAAACTTCCTTTCATATTTCCTTTGTATTTCTTATTTCTGATCTCTTACTTCTTACCTGTTTCACACGTTCATGATCACCGGCAGAATCATGGGTTTGCGCTTGGTCTTGTTGTACAGATACTTGGACAGCGCATCCTTCACGCTGGTCTTCATCTGGTTCCATTCGGTTGCGCCGGAGGTCAGCGTGTCGTTCAGGACCTTCCGGACGATTTCCCGGACTTCATCCATCAGCTCTTCGGATTCTCTCACATAGACAAACCCGCGGGAGATGATGTCCGGCCCGGAGATGATGGTGGCTTCGTCTGTGTCTACCGTAGCAACCACCACAATCAGACCGTCCTGCGCCAGATGACGGCGGTCCCGGAGTACAATGTTGCCCACATCTCCCACACCGTAGCCGTCCACCAGCATACGGCCGGAGGGAACGGTACCGTTCTTTTTGCAGGAGTCACGATCCAATTCCAGCACCTGCCCGATGTCGCAGATGAAAATGTTGGCCGGATCCATGCCCATGTATTCCGCCAGTTCCTTGTGCTGCATCAGATGGTGGTATTCCCCGTGGATGGGCATGAAGAATTTCGGTTTGGTCAGGGCGTGGATCAGCTTCAGTTCTTCCTGACAGGCGTGACCGGATACATGCACAACCGCTTCGTCGTGGTATACGTTGACGCCTTTCTTGTACATTTCGTTGATGATCTTGCCCACCAGCTTTTCGTTGCCGGGGATGGCGTGGGAAGACAGTACCACCAGATCCTTCGGAGTCAGCTCCACCTGGGAGTGATCCGCAAAGGCCATCCGGTACAGTGCCGACATGGGTTCGCCCTGGCTGCCGGTGGTGACGATGGTGATCTGTTCCTGGGGATACCGGCCGATGTCCGCAATGTCAATGAGCACACCCTGAGGCACATCCATATATCCCAGCCGCACCGCAGCGCCTACCACGTTCAGCATGCTCCGCCCGGTGACAGCCACTTTCCGGCCGAACTTGGCGCTGGAATTGATGATCTGCTGTACCCGGTGTACGTTGGAGGAGAAGGTTGCGATGATAATGCGCTTGTCGGTGTTGGTCATGAAGATGTGATCCAGAGAGAAGCCGACTTTTCTTTCGGAAGGGGTAAAGCCCGGATGATCCACATTGGTGGATTCGCACATCAGCAGCAGGATCCCTTCTCTGCCGTATTCGCCGATCCGGGTCAGGTCCATCATTTCCCCGCCGATGGGTGAAACATCCAGCTTGAAGTCCCCGGTGTGGAGGATGGTTCCCTCGGGGGTACGGATGGCGATCATGCAGGCGTCGGCGATGGAGTGATTGGCCCGGATGAATTCGCACTTGAACACGCCCAGCCGCAGCATGGTACCCGCTTCCACGGTGACCAGTTCCCGTTCGCCCAGCAGACGATGTTCTGCCAGCTTGTTTTCCAGTATCCCAAGGGTCAGACGGGTACCGTACACCGGCACATCCAGTGTCTTCAGCAGATAGGGCAGACCGCCGATATGGTCTTCATGCCCGTGGGTCAGCAGAATACCCCGGATCCGGTCGGCATTCTTTTCCAGATACGTATAATCCGGAATCACCAGATCCACGCCCAGCATGTCTTCGTCCGGGAACGCCAGACCGCAGTCGATGATGATCATATCTTCTTCGTATTCAATGACGGCCAGATTCTTACCGATCTCATTCAGGCCGCCCAGCATCATGACTTTCACTTTGCTTGCGGAGTGGTTGTTTTGTTTTCTTGCCATAAAAATTCCTTTCTTTCCATTCTTACACAATCATATTTATACCAGTGAAAGAGAATTCATGCGCACAGCTTCCGGTTCGCTTCTGCAAGTCTGCCGGCAGATTGTCCGACACAAAAAACGGCAGAGCATGGAGAAAAATGCCTTGATGCGGAACCCGATGATCCGAAGGCGGCGGACCGGCTGTTCCGGGAAGGCAGAGCTGATGCAGGTATGGAAACACGCTGCCGGATGTAATAGGGCGAACCATCACGGCTGTATTGTCACGGAAATTACGCTGAATCCGTGCCATGCGCAAATGAACCTATATTATTATACAACGCATGCCCGCCGGAATCAAGATGAGAATGTAAATATTCCCTGTGCAGAGGAGATATTTTCCAAAAAACTTCCGGCAGAAGGGGGCTTATGCCAATGCCAGCAGCAGTGCAATTCCACCGATGACGGCGGAAGAGGAGGCAGCACCGATGACAAAGGCTCCCAGATTCCGTCCGGCGGCAGTATGATGGGATTTATGCGGATGCGGAAAAATGTTCCGGTCAAAATCCGACACAATCCGCTGGGCTTCCGCTGCCAGTTCCCCCTCTCCGGGCGCGGAACCTTCCCGGTTTTTCAGCACAAAATAGGCCTCCGCAAAAAGGGAACTGCGGGGATCCTTGATATAGTAAATCCGTTTCTGACAGCCTCGTACCATGATATTCATCCTTTTGATTCCGTATTCCGATGCTGTATTGTCGGCACAGAAAACCGGTTTTATACAGCGATTCCATGGATTTCCGTTTTTCTTCCCTTTGCGGAGGATTCGACAAAAGAAGCCAAAATGCGCTATTGACAAATCCGACAAGATATGGTAAAATAAGGCAGCAAAAACAGAAAATTACCAATTCCGGACAACCGGGCAGAGGGGCTCCGGAGAAAAAAAGGATAAAATGGAGGAGAGAGTATGAAATCTTTGGGTATTGTGCGGAAAGTTGACGAACTGGGACGGATCGTACTGCCGATCGAAACCAGAAGACGGCTGGAACTGGAACCGGGAGACGGCGTGGAAATCTTCGTGGAAAAGGACAGAGTGATTCTGAAAAAGTACGAACCTTCCTGCCTGTTCTGCGGGGATGCGGACGATGTGGTGCTGTACAAGGACAAGCGCATCTGCCGGAACTGCCTTGCGGATCTGCAGAAAGCGGAACTGTGAGAAAAGTAAGAGGTAAGAAATAAGAAGTAAGAAATACTCCGGGAATACGATACGGCTTACAGGACGGAAATATGTGTGATGCTTTCCGTTCCGTAAGCCGTATTTTGTACTTCTTATTTCTGATTTCTTACTTCTTATTTATTTTATGCCCCGGATCATGGCTGTGTGGTTGTCGTCCGGGAGAAAACCGACCAGTTCCACGGTGGAAAAGCCGGCATCACGCATGGCATCCATTTCGTGTTCCAGGGTCAGCGGGGTATCAAAGTGTACGAATGTATCCGGAGGAATCCTGTCCCGTTCTCTGCGGCGGGCAGCTTCTGTGAAAACCAGATCCTCAATTGCCTGAGAGGACGCTATGTAATCGCATTCCAGATAGAATCCGCCCGGTTTCAGTGCACGGCAGATTTTTTCAAGCAGCCGGGTCTTTGTCTCTGCCGGGAAGTGGTGCAGGGTTTCAAAGGAAATCACCCCGTCATACACCGATTCTCCGAAGGGGTGCCGGAAATAATCGTCCCGGATCAGGGTTAGGTTCCGGTTTCCGTGCTTTTCACGCAGCTTCGAGAGCATTTCTTCCGCCATGTCGATCCCGGTGACCTGCAGATCCGGCAGACGGGCGAAAATCGTGTCCAGTTCCAGTCCGGTACCGCAGCCGATGTCCAGAAGGGTCTTTGTGCTATCCGGAATCAGCTCTGCCATCCAGCGGTAATGGGCAGCCCACTGGGACATATGCTCCTCATAATCGCCGATCCGGGCATTGAAAAAAGCATCCATGGCTTCCAGCGGCACATCCCGGGTTTCTTCCAGCCACTGTTTCAGGGAAAGATAATCGTTGTCGGAGATCATGATTATTCCTCCACAATCACCGCTCTGGCCGGAGCACAGCAGGTTCCTTCCACCAGAATGGGCAGTACCGTCAGCAGACCCTTTTGGCCGGGTACCTTGTCAAGCCCCACAAGGGGAGCC
>JAFQGY010000146.1 GCA_017415325.1 Clostridia bacterium | reverse complement strand
CGGTCAGTTTCAGCGGTTGGGTGTGGAAGATTGCTGCCAATGTATACGGACGATGGGCGAAAAAACGCTGGTACTCCGCAGAATCCGATGCGGCGGATATTGATGCCATAACGGAACTGCTTGCCGATGAAGAAAACCTGGAAAATGCACTTGTCTTACAGGAAGACATGATGCTGATGCGGCGTGAGCTTGCCTTTATCCGGTCCGATTACCGCAGCATTCTTGTGGCGCATTATCTGGAAGACAAAAGTGTGTCCATGATCGCACGGGAATTCGGTATCCCTCCCGGAACCGTAAAAACAAAACTCATCAGCAGCAGAAAGAAGCTGCGGGAAGGAATGACTATGGCGAGAGAATTTGGAAAAAGAAGCTATAATCCGGAGAATGTTTATTATTCCATGAACGGAAAGGAGGGAGATAACGGTCAGCCGTGGAGTATCGTCACACATCTGATGTATCAGAATATTTTTCTTGAGGTGTACGAGAATCCCGAAACAGCAGAGGAGCTGGCACTGGAGCTGGGCATCGCACTGCCGTACATGGAGGATGAACTGGAATTTCTGGTGCGTGAACAGCTTCTGCGGAAAGAGGGAAACAAGTACGTCACAAATTTCAGGATTATCAGCCGGGAAGAACAGCTCAGCCGGCATAACCGGATCATGGCGGTACAGCAGGAGCTGGCGAAACTGTTTGAGAATCTGATTGATACATGGAATGCCGCCTGTGAAAAGAAAGGAATCCGGTATTACGAAAGCTGTCAGAGCTGGGAAGATGTGAAATGGACCCTGCTGTGCAATGCCATCGATCAGTATATCTGGGACTATTCTGATTATGACGGAACAAAAGTCCCCGACAGACCCAACAACGGCAGATGGGAACTGACCGGATATGAAACTGCCGACTTTATCAGACCAAAAGGAATCGGTATGCACGGCGGATTCAATGAAAATGTTAATAACGGGCAGTACAAATTCTACGGCTGGTGGGATCATACGCCGCAGTTTCTCACTTACGAAGAAAGCAACGCCATGCTTGCTGTCGCTGTCGGAGAAGAGCCCAACCCCGAATATGCGGACAAGCTGGTGGAATATGGCTATGCAGTGAAGACAGAAACCGGATATGCGTTGACTGTTGTGATTTTTGAAACCGGACTGACCGACAGAGTTTTCGGCCGGCTTGAGGAAGCAGATCAGAAGAACCTCCGCAGCATCGGAGAATCCATCCGCAGCATTATGGACAATGTAGGATATATTGGACGTGAATATATCTTTGACCGTGCCATGGTGGACGGCTGGATCCGGTTCGATTCCGAAACCACTTCCAAAGTTGTCGGTGCGTACATCTACAGATAACAAAAAATACCGGGTGACTCAGAATCATCCGGTATTTCTCTGTTTATTATGGTTTTTCAGGTAAATTACAGGTTGTAATACTTGTCGAATTCGGCGGGATGGGGGATCGCAGCCATCTGACGGCATTCTTCACGCTTGGTCTTGATGAAGTTCTGCAGCAGTT
>JAFQGY010000015.1 GCA_017415325.1 Clostridia bacterium | reverse complement strand
ATACCCTGCGATGGTCTCCGCCAGCTTTTCCCGGCCTATCAGGTCGATCTTGTTCAGCACCAGCATGGAGGGAAGCTCACTTTTTTTGATCTGCTCGATCAGCTGTTTTTCGATGTCCCCTGCCGGATGACCTGCGTCGGCGATGAGAATCACAGCATCCGCTGCCCCCACGGAGGAACGGACGGACTTCATCATGTAGTCGCCCAGCTTGTTCTTGGACTTATGCACACCGGGGGTATCGAAGAATACAAACTGCTTTTCCTCCACCGTCAAAACCCCCATGATCCGGTTCCGGGTGGTCTGGGGCTTGGAGGATACAATGGCAATCTTTTCCCCCAGCAGGTGGTTCATCAGGGTGGATTTCCCTACGTTGGGTCTGCCTACAATGGCTATAAATGCGGTTTTGGTTGTCATGTTTTCCATATTCTCTACTTCCGTTTCTCTGTATTCCGCTCAGTTCCGGGGCAGGCCCAGTCGGATCATGATTTCTTCCTGCCGGCGGAACATATCTTTTTCTTCTTCTTCGCTCCGTTCGTGGTCGTATCCCAGCAGATGCAGTACGGAATGCACCGTCAGGAATGCCGTTTCTCTCTGGAAGCTGTGGCCGAATTCCTTTGCCTGTTCGTCTGCCCGTTCCAGGGACAGCACAATGTCTCCCAGTTCTGCCGCCATATCCGCCTCCGGGCAGTCACCGTCTTCCATGGTGTACATGGGGAAGGACAGCACATCGGTGGCACTGTCTTTTTCACGGTATTCCCGGTTCAGCGCCCGGATCCCTTCGTTGTCGGTAAAGGTGATGGACACCCGCACATCCTGGGTGAAGTTTTCATACACCAGCGCCGCACGGACTGCCTTTTTCAGCCGGTACCGCAGGAGCCAGCCGGTTCTGAACTTTGTCTGATTGTCGGACCAGTCGATGTGAATTCTCATATTGTCCCCGTTTCCTTATTTCCGTTCCGTTTTTCCGGCAGGTCGGAACTGTTTCTTTTCTCTTTCCTTCCGCTCGGCAGCCTTCACGCTCCGTTCCCGCTCATACTTGTCGTAAGCCAGGATGATCTTCTGTACCAGTCTGTGACGCACCACATCCCGTTCGGTAAACTGATGCACGGCGATGTCCTCGATGCCTTCCAGAATGTGCACCGCTGCGGCAAGACCGCTTTTCACCCCGAAGGGCAGGTCTGTCTGGGTCAGGTCCCCGGTGACGACAATATGGGAACCGTTGCCGAGACGGGTTAAGAACATTTTCATCTGCTCCGGTGTGGTGTTCTGCGCTTCGTCCAGAATGATAAAGGCATCGTCCAGCGTCCGCCCTCTCATGTAGGCCAGCGGGGCAATTTCGATGGTCATCTTTTCCATGAGTCTGGCACAGTTTTCCGGCCCCAGCATTTCGTACAGGGCATCGTACAGGGGACGCAGGTAGGGGTCAATCTTGCTCTGCAGGTCACCGGGCAGGAACCCCAGCCGTTCTCCCGCTTCCACCGCCGGTCTTGTGAGGATGATACGGCTGACTTCATGGTTCTTCAGGGCTTTCACGGCCATGGCCACCGCCAGATAGGTTTTCCCCGTACCGGCAGGCCCGATGCCCAGCACCACGGTATTCTTCCGGATGGCATCCACGTAGCGCTTCTGACCGATGGTTTTTGCCTTGATGGGCTTGCCCTTGACAGTCACCAGGAAGCAGTCCTCGTCAAAAGCAGCCAGTTCTTCCAGTTTTCCGTCCTTCACCATGCCGATGATATAATCCACATTCTGGTCGGTGATGTCGTTGCCCAGGGATGCGATGCGCTTGAGATAGTTCAGACAGTCCGCAGCCTGCCGTACGGCTCCTTCTTCCCCGTCGATGAGGATGGTGTCGCCGATTTCATTCACAGACTGCCGGTTGCTGATGCGTACACCGAAGGCTTCCTCCACCCGTGCAGCATTCTTATCATAACTTCCGAAGAGCCGGGCGGTGATTTCACTGTTTGTGATTTCTATGGTTTTCTGCATTGTATACTCCGTAAATGCGTAAATAATTCTTTTCCTGAGGAAATATCGCACAGCCTGCGGAGTGGTCACTGTACTGCCGGGGTCACGGTAAATTCTTCGGTTGCGGCAATATCCCGCAGCAGGTACAGCAGGCAGTCGATACGGTATGTGCCGTCTTCGGAAAGCTCTGTGGTCACGGTACGGCTCAGCATCTCACCCGTTCCGATGGCTTCATCCATTTCCTTCCGCAGCCGGATCATGGCTTCCGCCACAGCTTCCTCCGGCGTGATGGTTTCCCGGATCGTTTCCGTCTCCCGGATGACAGTGGAAAAGATGGTCACCGGTACGGAAAAGCGGTCAAACAGGCACACTTCTTCCATCATATCTATTGTATCATAAGTGGCATACGGAATTCCAGTGTTTCCGAAAAGATTTATGGTATTTTTGAAAATTTTTACACTTTTTTTTACAGTTTCCCGGCCTGTAAATACGGTTTTCTCCCGGTTCAGGGAAACTTCCACCGAAATCGGACAGGCTACCACGGCAAGTACTTCTCCGGCTGCATATTCCGGACGGTTCTGCCCCTCCTCTTTCATGGGAACAATACCGGATATCAGCAGTTCTCCCGCAGTCACCACGTCCCCTTCCGCCACGGCCGCCTGTCCTTCATATACCCGTACACTGACAATCTCCCCCGCTTCTGCCGCCACAACATTGGCATAGGTGTTCTCCGGATGGGACAGGTCTGCCGGGTGTCTGGTTTCTCTGAGCTGTACTTCCGCCGTGGTACCGTTCATGTATACGGAAATCCATGCGATGTCAGGATTCTGCGCCTTCAGGGAAGCGTGGAGAGCATCGAAATCAATGGCTGGATAATATTCCCCCACCCCGCATCCCGCTTCCGTCAGAATGGCCTCCACTTCCCTTTCTTCCATGGTCTCACATCCGTTGATGGTCAGATGCCAGATCAGATTCTGGGAGTACAGACACCATGCCAGCAGAAACACGCCTCCAACTGCCAGTCCGGGCCTCCGACGGCAGAACGTCAGAATAACCGGCAGTCCCCCATTTCCGGATATGCAAAAACACAGTCCCTCCGCCTCCGCCCGCATGGTAAAGCACTCCAGATCCTTCCGCCGGATCCGCACCCGTACTGCATTCCCTCCACTTTTTTCCCGCCAGAACGGAATTTCCAGCTGCCATAACAGATTGATCAGCACACCCCGGCAGGCGGCATCCACCGTAATTTCCGACCATCCGGACAGAAAATACCATAACCAGTCCAGCATCCCCTATACCTCCCATCGGATCCCGGCAATCCTTCCGCGGATGCTCAGACAATTTCTGTGGAAATCCGCCATGTGCAGTTCTTCCCCTTCCACCAGCAGCGTTTCTCTTCCCATGTGCATCCGGATTCTCTCTCCGCTGTATTCCAGAATCGACCGGCATCCTTCCACCTGTATTTCCTGTGTTCCTTTACAGAGCAGAACCGGAATGTCCGTCAGGCTCTCAGCCGGAAATCCGGTCAGACCGGCAATCATTTCCGACAGCCGGAATCTGTTTTTTCGCTGTGTCTTTGGCAACTTGTCACCTCCGTTTTCATACATATGGATATCGTCTGTTTGTATGGTATGCGGGAAGGAGGCTTTCCATGTCTGAAAGAAATACCGCACGGGTTCGGAAGATACTGCCGGCACTGGGGACTGCCGTTTTATTCCTTGCGCTTCTGCTGCAGCCGGATACTGCCGCATCTGCCGTGAGCCGGGCATCGGAATCCTTTTGTACCCGGCTGGTTCCGGTGCTGTTTCCCTATATGGTGCTGTCCCATTTTTTCTGTACCTATGGACTGCCGGAGCCGCCGGATACCCTGATCCCTGCCGGAAAACTGTTCGGCATGGGAAAAGGGGGATTGCCGGTATTTCTGCTGGGGCACCTGTGCGGGTATCCCATTGGGGCGAAAATGGCGGCGGAAATGGTCAGACAGGGACGGCTGGGCAGGAGACAGGGAGCGGTACTCTGTGCAGTTTCCAGCGGAGCCAGTCCGGCATTTCTGCTGTATGTGGCAGGGGAGGCCTGCTGGAAGGATATCCGGTTCGGCGGATTTCTGCTGGGGATGCAGGTGCTTTGCGGCATCTCCGGCGGGATCCTTCTCGGCAGAACGGTGTCGGATGAAATGGTATCCGTTCCTGCAGAGCGGGAGGAGATACCGTTTTCCCGCTGCTTCTGCGAGGCGGTGGGCGGCAGTGCCGTTCAGCTTGTTTCCATTGGGGGATATATTGTATTCTTTTCCCTTCTTGTGGAAATCCTGCCATTTCCCGGCGGAACCGCTGCTTTCGGGGCGGCAGTTCTGGAGTTTTCCACAGGCACCCGTCTGGCTGCGGAAACCGGCGGAATGCGCGGACTGTTCTGCACCGGATTTGCGGCAGGATTCGGCGGCATATCGGTTCTGGCGCAGACGGCGCATATGCTCTCCGGAAGCGGCATTTCGCTGAAACCCTATGCAGTATACAAACTGGCAGCAGGGACAATATGCGGTATTGCGGCACTGGGATACGGATGGCTGGTACCCGGAATTTTCATGGGTCAGCCGGCTTCTGCGGTGGTTCTGCAGAACAGCAGTACTTTATGGATGGCGGTATCCTGCGGGATGTTGGGCATGATGTGGTACTGTACCGGGGACAGACAAGGGCGTGGGCGGTAATTTCTCCAAATCGTTTTCAAAACCCATAAATCTTCCCGCAGGGTCTTGATTTTCTGCCGGTTTTCCCATATAATATTATAGAATGTGGTAAGCATGTACAGAGATGATTACAAGCGTTGGTTGGAAGCTGAGTTAGAAGATGCTGCATTAACCGCAGAGCTGCAGGCCATCGCAGACAACGATGATGAGATTAAGGAGCGTTTTGCTGTTGCTCTGAAGTTTGGTACCGCTGGTTTGAGAGGCGTTTTGGGTGCCGGCTCTAACCGCATGAACATCTACGTAGTTCGTCAGGCGACCCAGGGTCTGGCTAACTGGGTAAAGACCCAGGGCGGCAATCAGTTGGTGGCAGTAAGCTACGACAGCCGTATTAATAGTGATGTATTTGCAAAGGAAACTGCTTGATATAAAAGAGCTGCAAAACAGAATTTATATGTGGCGCCGGTCATTAT
>JAFQGY010000145.1 GCA_017415325.1 Clostridia bacterium | reverse complement strand
ATTCATTACAGTATCCCGTCCTTCTGACAGAACTTTCAGTCCGTCAATCAGACTGCCGATTTTCTGGGAATCGTTATCGAAAAAACACACGGGATTGTATCTGCGGCGTTTGTTTTCCATTGCATTGTAAACGATCCCCCGACTGTTCATCAGATCATTTACAAGCGAAGTTCCAAGTCTCCCTGCACCAACGATTGCAATATTGATGTTTTCCGCTCCTGCTGTTTCTGTTTCCCGCATATGCAGATAGGCCCGCAGAATCTGATACAGAAATCTGGCAGCCAGAGATGCGAGACAAGCTACCGCAATAATGGAAACCGCACGAATGAACTCGATTTTCGATGGTGAAAGTGCGCGGAAAAGCAAATATAAAATCCCGCCAAGCAAATCGGCTGCAATCAACCGGAAATACTCATTGGCATGGGCATACCGCCAGATATTGACATATGTCTGCAGAAGCACACGGCTTAAAAACACACAGCCAATCAGTACTGCACTATGGAGGATCCGTTCAAAGACTGTCAGAAAAAACGGTGCTCCGGAATTCAACAGAAAAATAAAGAACAGGCATGATACAATATAACAGACAACATCTATTGTAATAAGTCCTACTTTCCGCAGGTTTTTCCAATCCATTATTTGTTATTCCACCTCTTTCTGCTATATTTTATACTGTCTCAGTTCTTTTATGCATTCTGGTCGGATGAATACTTTCCATAACCATAATGACCGCCATATCTGCCATACTTATGGAAATATCTGCTGTACCCATAATTTTCACCGTAACCGCCGATACCGGATGCAGCACCGTTCAGAATACATCCCATAAACCGGGCTTTCTTTCCACTGATGCTTTCAATAGCATTCTTGATCCTGCTGATACGCACCGCATCCTGATCCACAACATAGAGAATCACATCTGCTACATCCGCCAGAATTGCCGGATCTGTGATGATGCCGCAGGGGGGGGTGTCAATGATGATATAATCAAACTGATTCCGGAATTGATTCAACCATTTCTGCAGCCAGTTATGATTCAGTGTACTCCATAATTTTTTATCACCTTCAAATGTAATCAGAGACAATGACCGTCCAGGTAATTTTTCCAGTACAGCATGCTTGGGAATATAGACTTCCGCTTCTGTTACAGGTATAAAACCGCCTTCCACGGAATCTTCCAACCTTGCCTTCACACTGGGATTCCGTAAATCTGCATCAATCAGCAGAACATTTTTATGCATGGCAGCAATGGATGCCGCCAGATTGACCGTTACCGTTGTTTTTCCTTCTCCCGGTGCGGTACTGGTGATCATAATGATTTTTTCGTTTTCCTGCAGACCATGCAGTACAGAACTGCGCAGTCCTCTGAGAGATTCCAGAAACCCGTTTCCGATAAACTGATTCTCAAAGAACACAGTACGATTGATTTCCTTTCTATGCTTTTTGAAAACCACATACGGCAGGGTTCCCACGCAGTTCTGCCGGAGCAGCTGGCGAATATCTTTCCGGGAACGTATGGTACTGCGCTGTGTTGCATACAGCAGAATCCATGCACATCCCACCAGCAATCCTGCCATAAACCCTTTTGCAACCTGTGCCCGATAAGCGTACTGGTTAATCGGTTCTGCAGGTACCTGCGGCGGAGAAAGCATATTCAGTTCTGTATCACCGATTACATATTCCGCAACCCTGGGATAGTTCTCAATGACTGCCATCAGAAGATCATAAGCTACCTGTGCATCTGCTGCTTTTGCCGTCAAGGTAAACAGGTTGGTTCCCGAAAGAGCGGATGCGGTAATAGTTCCCGGCATTGCTGCAGTCCCCAGTTCCCGGCAAATCAGTTCCTGCAGAATATCACTTTGCAGTATATTGGGAAAAGTAGTAGACAGCATATCGGCAGTTACACGGTTATAATAATACGCAGTAGAAGATACACCACCGGTAAGATCCATATATTCTCTGGTATTTACTGTAAAAGAAGCTTCACACTGATAAACAGGTGTAAACCGGATATAACTGTGATAAAACAGAATCCCTGCAAACAGGATACCAAGAACCAGACAAACCCACCAGAATTTTACAACACCGCGCCAGACATCACCGAAACGTATCGAAAAAAACGGTTCCGGTTCGCTCCCTCTGTTTTCCGGGTTGATTTTTGCTGTATCCATAATACCGCCTCCTTTCTACTCTTTATTATAATTCTGAATATAATTCCCGTATTTTCCGTATTTGCCATACTTACCATATCGGCCATACCGATAATCGGAATATTTTCTGTAATATCCGGTTTCATCCGCCCCCGTCTGCCCGAATAAGGTGAATTCAGGATATACATCGTTCAGAATGCATCCGATACATTTCCCTTTGTTCTCCTGTATGGTGAGAATGGAGTCATTGATATCTGCCGTCATGGATACATCTGTACGTACAACCATCAGTGTTCCATCTGCCAGAGATGTAATGGTATCCACATCTGCCGCAGCATACATCGGAGGGGTATCAATAATGACAAAATCGAACGTTTTCCGGAATATGGAAATTATCTGTTCCGGCATTTCCGAAGACAGCCATTCTGTACAGTCAGGATATTTCCGGGCATTCAATGCCATATACATGCTGCTCTTCTGATACTGCAGAAAACGATATTCTTTCATGGAAACTTTTCCGGATAACAAGGCTCCCAATTCCGTTTCCGGTGCAATCTGCAGTTCAAAGATCTTATGCAGAGCCGGCTTCCGGAAATCCATATCCATAAGCAGCACTTTATACCCACGTTCCGCCAGAGAAAGAGCTATATTGGATACAATGGTGGATTTCCCTTCATTTTCCGCCACACTTGTAACCATAAATACTTTCATATTCTGATTACGCTGCATATATTCCAGTTTTGTAGCGATTTTCTGAAAATTCTCGATAAACGAAAAACTGGCGGATGGTGATGATACCAGAAGAGATATTTTCTTTTTCTGAAACAATTCTTTCAGAGAAAGATTCTTTGCTTCATGGTGTACGCTTCCTATAAGCTTCTGTCCGATTTTTTCGTGGTAGGAAACCTCATCTTTGACAGTATCCCGTAATACGGAAAGCAGAATGATCACCAATGCCATCAGTACTGCACATATGCATGCAACCAACACTGCATTATGTATATAGGAAATCGCATTGGATGGTGCCTTGGGAATTGCAGGATACTGCATGATATCCACTACACCATTATTGAAAATGGTTTCCGAAACAGCCGGATATACTGCCAGAGCACCGCTGAGCTGCTGATAGGCAAGAGCCGGAGTACCTGCAGTTACGCTGACATATACAATATTGGTGTTTTCCCACACTTCCGCCTGAATGGATCCGGTAAACTCTTCATTGCCAAGATATTTTGCCGTAAACTCCTTCACAGTGGGCTGACACAATACCTTGGACAGAACTGCCGCCATTTCTTTGGAAGCGGTCAGATTGTTGTATGTTGTATACGAACCCGAACGGGCGCTGACAATCAGAGTGCATTTGCTGGTATACTCCGGAACATAGACCTTATGCGCCCAGATATAGGTTCCCATCAGACCTATCAGTCCTGCAAGAATAATAAGCAGGATGTTTTTCATCAGATCCTTCAGGATGCAATGCCACTCGATTGTGAAGGACAGCTTATTTTCATTATTATCCATTTACTGTTCCTCCTCAACGACAATGATCAGGATAGAATGTCCTTCTCTGCCATCTTCATCCTTCACGTAATAATCTGCCTGATACACCCCCGGGGTGTTGATAT
>JAFQGY010000144.1 GCA_017415325.1 Clostridia bacterium | reverse complement strand
CCACCCGGCTCTGGTGGTACCGGAACTGATGCGGATTCTGATGGACGTGTACTCCTACTCCTGGGAAGGCGCATGGAATGTAGTCACCAAGGTGGTATCCTACACCAACCACACCGTTCTGCCGGAAGCACTGGAAAAGTGGAATATCTACCTGTTCCGTCTGAAGCTGCCCCGGATCTATATGATTATCGAAGAAATCAACCGCCGTCTGTGCGCCGATCTGTGGAACATGTATCCCGGCGACTGGGACAGAATCTCCCGGATGGCTGTGATCGGGTATTCTCAGGTACGCATGGCCAACCTCAGCGTGGCGGCGTCCCATACGGTCAACGGCGTGTCTGCGCTCCATTCCGACATTCTGAAGAAGACGGTATTCCACGACTACTACAAGGCAATGCCCTACAAGTTTACCAATGTAACCAACGGGATTGCCCATCGCCGGTGGCTGTGCTACTCCAACCCCGGTCTGTCCGCCCTGCTGGATGAAACCATCGGCACCGACTACCGGAAGAACCCGGAAACCCTGGCGGAATTCAAAAAGTACGAAAACGATACCGCCATTCATCAGAGACTCCGGGACATCAAGGCAGACAACAAGCTGACCCTGTCCAAGTATGTCTTCAACAAAACCGGCATCGCACTGGACGTGAATTCCGTTTTCGACGTGCAGGTAAAGCGGATGCATGAATACAAGAGACAGCTGCTGAATGTGCTCAAGATCATTACCCTGTACAACGAAATCCGGGAAAATCCCAATGGAAACTATCTGCCCAGCACCTTTATCTTCGGCGGCAAGGCGGCTCCCGGCTACTATATGGCCAAGGACATCATCAAGCTGATCTGGAGTCTGGGAGAAGAAATCCGCAGGGATAAGAAGGTAAGCGAACTGCTGCAGGTGCTGTATCTGGAAGACTACAATGTCAGCACGGCAGAAGTCCTCATGCCCGCCTCCGATATCAGCGAACAGATCTCTCTGGCCGGGAAAGAAGCCAGCGGTACCGGATGCATGAAGTTCATGATCAACGGTGCCCTGACCATCGGTACACTGGACGGCGCCAATGTGGAAATGAAGGACGCTGTGGGGGATGACAATATCTTCATCTTCGGTCTCAATGCCGATGAAGTGGATCATCTGTGGCGGCAGGGCTACAACTCCCGTCTGTACTACGACACCAACGAAAGACTCCGCAATACCATTGACCGTCTCAGAGGCGGCTTTGCCGGGAATAACTTCACGAATATGGTAAGCTATTTCCTGTACGGCCACGGTGTGTCTGACCCGTATATGTGTCTGGCAGACTTTGAGTCCTACATGAATGTGTACAACCGGCTTATAAACACCTACCGTGACGAAGAAACCTGGACCAGAAAGTCCCTGTGCAATATTGCCGGTGCCGGGTTCTTTGCAGCCGACAGAAGCATCCGGGAATATGCGGACAATATCTGGAACACTGCACCTGTAAAATAATCTGCATGACAGCATAACGACATGAAATCGATCATTGAAACCAAATCCGGCGGCGGACGGGATCTGCGGATGTTCGGGGCATTTTCCATGGCAGAGCACATCCTGTTCACCCTGGAAACGGAGTCTGCCGCACCCATTCTGTCCATTACCATGGTGATCCACGGGGACGGATGGGGAAGGGAAACCTCCGTCTGGCGGGAATATCCGCTGGAGAGGGAAACGGCACAGGTATGGCATCTGGCACTGTCCATGGAAAAACTATGTCAGGATACTTCCATGGATGAGGGCGGACTGCTGTACTACCACTACCGGATTCTGACGGAAAAGAAAACACTGCTGTACGGCGGGGAAAAGCCCACAGAGCTGATTGCGCTGACGGACGGACAGGGGGAACGGCAGCTGCTGGTGTATGATGCCTCCTATCTGCCGCCGGAAAGCTTTGGAGACGGGATTCTGTACCACATTTTTGTGGATCGCTTTGCCAAAACAGGAGCGGCGGAAAAAAGCCAGAAACCGGGTACCGAACTGGATCCGGACTGGGAGAACGGGATTCCGCAGTATGGGCCATATCCCGGGGCGGAAGTGACAAACAATGTATTTTTCGGCGGAGACCTGTGGGGTGTGGCGGATAAGCTGGACTATATCGCTTCCCTCGGTACCGGAACCATCTATCTCTCCCCCGTGTTCACAGCCGCTTCCAACCACAAATATGATACCAGTGATTATCTTTCTGTGGATCCCATGTTCGGCGGGGACGAAGCGCTGGAACATCTCTGCCGGGAGGCGAAGGAATACGGGATCCGGGTGATTCTGGACGGAGTGTTCAACCATACCGGCTCGGACAGTGTGTATTTTAATAAGGAAGGAAACTATCCCGGCGTTGGAGCATACCAGTCCGAAAAATCCCCCTATGCCCACTGGTACCGGTTCAGGAAGTTCCCGGACGACTACGAGTGCTGGTGGGGCGTAAAGATCCTACCCCGAGTGGACAGCGGCAATCCGGCATACCAGAAGTTTATTTATGAACAGGTTATTCCCAAATGGATGCAGGCCGGGGTGTACGGCTGGCGTCTGGATGTGGCGGATGAGCTGACGGGGGAATTTCTGGAAAAGCTGCGGACAGCGGTGCGGGAACAGAACCCGGATGCGGCCATTATCGGTGAGGTCTGGGAAGATGCGTCCGATAAGGTCAGTTATGGCGAGCGAAGACAGTATCTGCTGGGCCGGCAGCTGGACGGAGTGATGAATTATCCTCTCCGGGATGCCGTGATCCGGTATGTACTCCGGGGAGATGCAGAGGCCCTGCGGAAGGGGACGGAAACCCTCTACAGGCGATACCCCAAATGGGCGTCGGAAAACCAGATGAACTTTCTTGGCACCCATGACACCATCCGGATCCTGACCTCCCTGGGCGGAGAACCGGAAGGGGAGCACACCAATGCCGAGCTGTCTGTCATGCGCATGACGGAAGCGGAACGGAATACAGCTCTCACCCGGCTGAAAACGGCCTACGGACTGATTGCCGCCCTGCCCGGGGT
>JAFQGY010000143.1 GCA_017415325.1 Clostridia bacterium | reverse complement strand
TACGCCGTTTTCATCCTCCCAGAGAGAGGGCTGAATCACTTGCACACCTTCCGGCAGGGGAATATAGTCGCTTCTTTCCCAGGTATAGCCGCCGTCCCGGGACAGATCCGTAAAGGCACGCCACGGCCCGTCTTCACTGGATGCACCGGCTATGACTGCACCGTTTTTCAAAAGAATCGGCTTGTTCTTCACAGGGCCACGTCCGCCGCAGTCTCCTTCCACCATCAGCACCGGTGCCGTCCATGTGTACCCGCCGTCACGGCTGCGGCAAAGCATGGTCTGCCAGTCATAATCATCTCCCAGACAACCGGATTTATAGTACAGAAGCAGTTCCTTGCCATTATCAAAGAGGACCGGATTCCAGTGGGGAAGTTCTTCTCTGGCAGAGGTATACAGCGGTTTGCTCCAGTGCCCGTTTTCTTTCACGACTGTCCAGATGTTTACGTCTATTTTTCCTTCTGTAGAACCTCCGAACCATGCTGCCGTGACCCGGTCTCCCTTTTTCACCAGTGTAGATGCATGACATTCCGGTGTGTTGGTTTCGTAAATGAATTCTTTTGTGAGCAGTTTCATAACAAGATGCCTTTGCCCGCAGAGGGGCAGAATCCTTTCCTTGGTTTGTCTGACAATATAATAGCACAGTTTTTTCTCTTTTGTCAATAGTATACAGGAAAAATCGGTCTGTTTTATAAAAAAAGTAAGGGAAACAGGCTGGCAGTTTCCCAAAAACACTTGACATGGCGGGGAAAAGCGGTTATAATGAAAAAAACGCTGAATGTCAGACAATTTGTGTATGGAATGTGTGGCATTAAAAATCAAGGAGGCATTTATGAAAAAGAAAGTATTGCTGATGATGCTGGTTATGGCTATGCTGGCCGGATGCGGAAAAACACCTGTGGCGGAAACCGAAGAACAGCAGAACACCGAGACGGAAACTGCCGCCCAGACCGAACAGGACGATCCGTACCGGGATGACCTGCCGGAGATGGACTTTAACGGCGAAGGTGTCAGCATTGCTGTCTGGAACCACGATGATGTGGTAGGGGAATTCCATGCGGAAGAGCTGAGCGGGGAAGTGGTCAACGATGCGGTGTACAACCGGAATCTGGCTGTGGAAAACCGGCTGAATATGAAGATGGATATCCGGCTGATCAACAGTGATCAAATCGACGGGGTGGACGACACCATTGAAGCCGCCGTAACTGCCGGGGATTCTTCCTACGATATGATGTGTTCCCCCACCGTTTCCTGTGTGTATACCGCAGCCGGCAATGTTCTGCTGGATCTGACGGAACTGGAAAACCTGAATCTGGATAAACCCTACTGGTCTCAGGGGGCAAGAGAAGCTCTGACGGTGGGAGACTCTCTGTATGTCTGCACCGGGACGCCTTCCATCACCCTGTACCGGTATATGTATGTTACTGTTTTCAATAACGCTGTTTTTGAGAACAATAATCTGGAAGATCCCATCACACTGGTGCGGGAAGGCAAATGGACGCTGGACAAGCAGGCGGAACTGACCTCCGGCCTGTACGTGGACATCAATGGGGATGGCGTGAAGGATGAAAATGACAGCTATGGCTTTGTGGGCGGCGGCAGAACCAACAGCGATACCTATTGGACAAACTGCGGCGTAAGCCTTTTTGGCCGGGATGATGAAAATTACTACTCCTGTGCACCCGATGTGGAGCGGTATGTGGCTGCGCTGGAAGCGATCCAGAATCTGTACTATCATTCCGACGGTTCTTATGTGATTCCTCTTGGCATAGACGGTGTGCGGGAGCCTCACATCCAGAATATGTTTTCGGAAGGCAGAGCGGCCATGGCTACCTCCCATTTCTACGGGATTGAATTCTTCCTGCGGGATATGGAAGACGAGTTCACCATCATCCCCATGCCCAAGCTGGACGAAGCACAGGAATACAAAACCTATGTGCAGGATCAGTATACCTCTCTGGCGGTAACTACTACCGTAGCACCGGACAGACAGCCGATGGTCGGCGCTTTTATGGAAGTGCTTGCGTCCGAAAGCTATTATACCGTATATAACGCTTACTATGAAACCGCTTTGTCCAAAAAGTACCTGCAGAATGAAGAATCTGTGGAAATGCTGCACCTGATTTATGACAATGTAGCCATTGAACCTTCTGTACTGTTCACCCATTTCCTTGGCTTTACCGGTGGTGTACCCATCGGATATCTGCGGGAAAAGATCGGGAATAACCAGCAGGAAATGGCCTCTTCGCTGGCTTCCTGGACACCTACTATCACAAACGGTTTGGCAGATATCAAGGAGGCTTTCAAAGCCCTGAAGCAGTAAGAACAGACAATTTCCCAAATGAATTATGTGTATAGTCTCTTGAGGATTTCACCGGGGGGTGGTATAATGTATCCATACAGTATGGAAGCATACAGGAATTGTGTATTCCGGAGGGACAGGATGGAAAAAGAAAAACGGGTTTCCGTGACAGATCGGGTGGTGGATGCACTGCGCAGCCGAATACTGGCGGGGGAATATAAGCCGGGGGTCAAACTGCCGCCGGAGATGACTCTGTCGGAGAGATATGGTGTAGGACGTTCCACCATCCGGGAGGTTCTGCGGACCCTGCAGGCTATGGGATATGTGGAACTGAAACCCAGCCGCGGTGCTTTTGTGGCAGGCGGAGATCTGCAGTCCCGGACAGAAAAATGGTTTACGGTCAATGAAGATACCATGGAAGATTTCCGGAATCTGCGGTGTATGGTGGAACCGGAATCGGCCTTTCTGGCTGCCGGACGCATCACGGAAGAGGATATGCAGATTCTGCAGGATCTGACAGAGCGTTTTTATGCCCTGGGACGTCAGTATGTCGAAACCGGAGACAGAGGGCTGACCTCTCATCTGGCCAGACTGGATGAGCAGTTTCATACCCATCTGATCCGGCTCAGCGGAAACGGACTTCTGGCACAGCTGTACGGACAGATATCACCGCTGTTTCAGCAGTATTCTATCCGTTCCTTCACCCTGCGTCCGGAAGGTGCCGGAGAAGCGGATCTGGAGCACCGTGCCATTTTTCAGGCAGTATCCTCCGGAAACGGTGAGGAGGCCAGGCATGCCATGAAGAAACATCTTGCTTCTGCATCGAAAAGTATTGAATCCTTTATTGGTTCCAAATAAATGCACCAGGTCAGAGACAGAAAAAACTGTTTGCTGAATGGAAAATGAAATACATCAGCGTTACGCTGCAGGAGGAGAACAGATATGGAACACAAGATACTTTCCCGGTATCCCCTCGGCAATCCGCGCCGCAAATGGAGACAGGACAATTTTGTACTTTCTCAGTTCAAGGCCCAGGGCAACGATATGCGCAAGCATGTAAAGGCCTGTGCGGATGTGGGCTTTGACACTGTGGAGCTTGGCTGGGCATCGGATGAACAGGCCGACGCAGCGGTACAGCTGTGCCAGCAGTTCGGCATCCGGCTGATCTATCAGAACATGAGCCGTTTCGGCGGTGCATGGGACAGAGATCCGATAAACGGAAATAACGGCCCGTACTATTCCAATATTTACAAAAGGCGTATGGAAAGCGGTGCATGGAAGGAAAGCTCCTTCAAAGGAGAAACCGACATCCGCAAGGTAATTGCCGAAAAGAAAAAATGGGATTCGGTTGCCGGCTATTACATCTGGGACGAGCCGTTTTATGAAGAACAGATGCAGCTGTGCCGCAAGCTGACCGACGACTGTGAGGATGAGGATCCCACTGCCCTTGCTTTCACTGTGGCAAACCCCAGTTACAATCCTTATTTCAAGTGGGAGGAAAACGCATATCCGGCCTATATCGAGCGCTTTGCATCCATCATCGATCCGCCGATTCTTTCCTTTGACTATTACCCGATCGGAATGCCGCAGGTCAACGAGACGGTTCAGCTGGACAACACGCCCATGTGGTGTGACCTTTATGCGGTAAGACGCATTGCCGACGCACACCAGATGCCGTTTTGGTTTTATTATCAGGGTGTAAACCTCCATCATGCGGCGTACTTTACTTTCCCGATGGTACGTCTCTGCATGTATGCCGGAGCGATGTACGGTGCAAAGGCCCTGCAGCACTACTGTTCCACCGATGCTATCGTGGATGAAAACGGAAACCGCCTGCCTTTCTTTGAACCCCAGAAAAAGATCAACGCCGAATTCAAGGCACTTGGCGACACATTGATGGCAATCGAATGCAGACACGTATTCCACGATGCGGCCTGCCTGCCCGATTTTGCGCCGATGCAGGAATACAGCGAAGATATTGCGGACAGCGCATTCTTTGCATCTCCTCTCCCCTACCGTACCTCTGCGGGCGAATTTGAAGACGCTTACGGCAACCGCTATCTGATGGTTCTCAACCGTGACTACATCAACGGCAAGAGCCTGAACCTCAGGCTGAACGGTAATTACCGTATTTATGAAGTCTGCCGCGATGACGGTATGCAGTATGTAAAGGATGACTCAACGGACGTCCTGTCACTGTATCTCGAAGCCGGAGATGCGGTGCTCTGCCGTATGCAGCCTGCTGAGGAAGAAGCATTTACAGTGGAATACAGACTGGTTAAGTAAGCAGGAACAATGGCTTGAATTTTCAACAAACGGGACTGTCGCACTGAAAATCCGTGCAGCAGTCCCGTTTGTTTCTATGCGCTTATTTCCGGGATTCCATCTTCCGGTCAAATGCCGGGTTCCATCCGTAGAAATTCTGGGCATCCATATTGTCCTGTGCAATCCGCAGCGCATCACCGAACCGCTGATAATGCACAAGTTCCCTCTGTCTGAGGAAATGCAGCGGCTCACAGACATCCCTGTCATCGATCAGCCGCAGCAGATTGTCGTAGGTGACCCGGGCTTTCTGTTCTGCTGCAATCATATAAGAACAACTTTTCATTAAAAGTTCCAATGAATTTCAATGGGAACGTCCCTTGTTCCCGGAATACGCTTGCCAACAGATATATAATCAATCAGCGTTTCCACGATTTCGCGGGTAAGGTGTTCCAAGTTGGTGTACTGCTCAATCAGTTCGCGGCGATTATCGCCCGCCGCAATTTTTTCTTCGATTTCGGCTAACTGCTTTTGCCCGTCAGCGATAACACGCTCCAAGCGGTCGCGGTCTGTGGTAAACTCTTTCGACATTTCCACATAATCGCTTTCAGAAATTAAGCCCTTGACCTTATCCATGTAAAGCTCCCGAATACCCTTTGAATACTCCGCAACCTTTTTCTCATAGATTGCTATGTCGGAGAGTAGGCGGGATTTCTGCCCCTCCAAGTTGTCGCAAAACTCGATATTCTGCTCTAACTCGTCTTTGTCAAGATACTCGGCTGCTAAACGGTTAAGCTCGTCGATAACAAGCCTTTCCAATTTATCAACAGAGATAAAAGAGCCGATACAAGCGTCTTTCGCTACATGGCGGTTTGAGCATTGCAGATAGTGTTTATTGTGATTTTTGGAAGAGCGCATAGTATAACCGCAGTTGGCGCACCGGGCTTTTCTTGCAAATAAACCGATAGTGCCAACGTCAAAGGGCTTTGCCCTCTGTTCGATCAATGCCTGTACTCTGTCCCATAACTCACGGTCGATAATCGGCTCATGCGTTCCCTCGACAACGTACCATTCGCTTTTAGGGCGGGGTTTGTTCTGTTTCGTCTTATAGGAAATGCTGCCGTATTTACCTTGCACCATATTACCGATATAGATTTCATTTATCAGCATATCAGAGATAGCAAAGTATTTCCAAAGAGTGCTGTTCTTTGTTTTCGGCTGC
>JAFQGY010000014.1 GCA_017415325.1 Clostridia bacterium | reverse complement strand
TTTCTACTGGCCCAACTCCGAGGGGGTGCCGGTGAAAACTCTGCTGACACAGCGGATTCATGTGCAGATGCATTGATATACAAAACAGATCCCCTGTCCGATGGTCGGGGGATTTTTTTGGACTCTTCCGGAACTTTTTGCAGTATGCAAACGTCTATACTACCGTGGAAAGGTGGGATACAGAATGAAAATGATAGGGATTTTTCTGCTGATGCTGGTATGTCTGACCGGATGTACAACGGAAACCAATATACCGGAAACTCTGCCGGAAACATTCCCTCCGGAAACCGAGCAGCCTGTCACGCCGCCGCAGGAAACAGAACCGCTTATCGCCATGCCGGAGGGGCCGGATGTCATGGGATTTGTTTCTTCCAACATTCTGCAGGGCGGATACATGGCAGGAGATGGGGACGGTTGGATCTACTACCGGCAGGAAAATCTTCCCGGTGCGGAACCGTCCCTGTGGAAAGCCAGAGAGGATGGCTCGGATGCTGTAAAGCTGACCGATGATGCGCCGGAATCCATCAATGTGCTGGACGGATGGGTGTACTATCTGCTCTCGGACAGCGGTCATATCGTCCGGGTACGCACCGATGGTACGGACAGGCAGGTATTGCTGACGGAAAACTGCGCCCTGCTCCATGCCGCCGGTTCCGGACTGTATTTCCAGCTGCGGAATCCCGACGGAAAACAGGTGGATATGGCACATATGACACCGGACGGCAGTGCCTGTACTATTCTTATGGAAAATGCGGAACTGCAGGCGTATTACGACCGCACAATTTATTTCTGGCAGGACAGCAATCTGCTGCGGTATGCGCCGGAAACCGGTGAGAGCCGGGAAATCAATACCTATTTTGCCTATCACAGAGGCTGTCTTGCCGATGCGGGCGGATTTTATTACTATGGCACGGAAACATGGTCTTTTGACAGGTTTCTGTACTACAGTTCTCCTAAGGACGGATTCTATAAATGCACGGATTTCCCGTTCATCACCATATATCAGGACAAACCGCTGGGTATTTCCGTCACGGATACAGGCGGCAGCACACTGGTACAGGCCACAGGGCCGCTGAAAAACAGACTTGCTAAAACCGGAACAGAAACACTGGTACTGGCAGAGCTGTCCGGCAAGACCTATGACGCGGAAGGAAACTGGGCAGAGCCGTCCGACAGCACCGATGTATATCAGGAACAGATGGGTATGCCCTATCTGGCGGGTGACACCATCTATCTGTACGGCACCCGACTCCGGGAAGGTCTGGCAGAGCATGGACAGCTCTCCTGCATTGCGCAGGTCAGAGACGGCGGTGTGGTTTTCTGGCACTGAATCAAAAGCACGGTATACCATTTTCCGGTACGCCGTGCTTCTTCTTTTTGCAGGTTCAGATACCCATCTCATGGAGCTTCTCCCAGATGAGATCCGCATAATTCAGGTGTCCTCCCTCTCCCACCACCAACGCACAGTTCTCTGCCGCCTCCGCCGCTTTGTAGATTGCTGTAATGATATCAAAGGTCTTGCGTACCCCGTCAATGGGGAAAATATCGTCCTTCGCCCCTGCGGCCACCACCAGCTTCCGGGGTGCAATCAGGCAGGCAAGGTCGCCCATCTCGAAATACTTCCGGATATACGGGATATGGTTGCACATGCAGTGGGGCATGGCGGCGATGGAGGCTTCATAGGTACATACGGAACAGCTGGGAGCGGCGGCGGTGATCCGTTCATCCATACAGGCCAGATAATAGGTGGCTGTTCCTCCGCCGGAATTGCCGGTGCAGACGATGTTTTCCTTCTCCACTTCCGGGAAGGTGTCCAGTACCGCATCCAGAATCCGCATGGCGTCCCAGACCCGCTCACCGATGGTGGTTCTGCCCATGAGGATGGCAATTTTGGAGGCTTCCGTGCAGCTGGTGCCGTAGCCATGCACACTGGCTTCCCCGAAACTGCGGGCTTCGATCACCAGAGCGCATCTGCCCTCCCGGATCGCCCGGAGACCCATGGCTCTGTGGGGCCATTCTTCCAGTGCTTTTCTGTCCTCGTCGTTCTTCGCCTTCCCCGCCGCCACATGCATCCCGCCGCCGTGTCCGCTGAGGCAGATGGTCAGAGGGGCGCTTTCCGCACAGGCCGGGATAAACAGCCAGCAGGGGACGATGTAGCCCGGCTCGGTCTGTACGGTGAAGGATATCTCGATGCGGTCTTCCACCCGTTCTCTGGTTTCCACCGTCAGGCAGGGGGCACAGGAAGCAAGGGGCAGACCCAGCAGTTCGGTGAGCTTTTCTTTCACGGCCTGATGCCATTCTTCATAGGGTTCGGTGCTGTCGTAGGCAAGAAGGGGGGCATGGTTCTGCAGAACGGCATATTCATATTGGTGGGTATTTTTGGTCATATAATTCCTCCGAAGCTATTTCTTTCGTTCGTGTCTCTGTCGGTCACCGCCATGTTCCGGTTTCCGTGTATCGATTGGCTCTTGTATGGGCACCGTCAATGATGGTTTCCGCAAAGCCCATGAGCCGCAGCAGATTGATGGCATTCCGGGATACCGCTTTTCCGGGACGGATTCTGTAGTCAAACAGCATTTCCGTCAGTCCTACCTGTTCTTCAAAATGGTACAGGTCGTACTGCCGTTCCAGCAGATCACACAGCTCTATATCGTGGGTGGCGGCCAGGCAGATGCAGTTCTGTCCGGCGATTTCTTCCAGAATGGTGCTGGATGCGGCGATCCGCTCTACAGTATTGGTACCCCGCAGTACCTCGTCAATGGTGCACAGTACCGGCGGGCGGGCAGGCAGGGCATCCAGAATCCGTTTCAATGATCTGGTTTCTGCGATATAGTAGCTTTCCCCCGCCAGCAGATCATCGCTCAGTGCTATGGAAGAATAGATCCGGAACACGGAGGCCCGGTAGCTTTCCGCCGTCACCGTACAGACCGACTGGGCCAGCAGAGCGGATATGGCGGCAGTTTTCAGATAGGTGGACTTGCCGGAAGCATTGGAACCGGTTATCAGGATCGGTCTGTCCGTCTGCAGGTCATTGGGCACGGCATCGGCAAGCAGCGGATGGGTCATGGCATGAATCTGCAGGTATGGTTTATCCGCAGCAAAATCAATTTCCGGCACTGCGTATGTTCCCAGACTTTTCCGATAAGACGCCACAGCAATGGCTGCATCGATCCGGCCCAGCGCCTCATGTACTGCAAAAACATCCCCGTGACACTGCCCCAGCTTGTTTTTCAGAAATTCATATGCAATCAGATCCAGTTCCAGCACCGATGCCACCAGATCGCCGAACCCGTTGTCCTTCACCATGGAAACCCCGCCGGTGCGCAGTACGCTCTGCAGTCTGTCCAGATGGTCGTATGCTTCTCCCAGCAGTGCATCCAGAGCGGGATCTTTCCACCGGCGGATTTTGTGCAGAACAAAAACCATGTTCACGATGTAATTGACCGTATCGAATTCCCACTGACACCGGTTCTTCCGTGTCTCGTGCAGCATGGAGTTCCACACAGCCAGAAACAGGGTCAGAATCAGAAGCGGCAGATTCCGTGCTGCAACCGCTGCGGCCAGCATTGCCACAAACAGAAGCCCATGGAACAGATACACAAGCAGCCACCCCCGCCCGTGCTGTTCCGGATGAAACGCCTGACACAGATCCGCCCGCCGGGTTCGCCCCAGTCCGGACAGCAGCACCTGCAGTTTCAGCCGCAGAGCCGGATTTTCTTCCATCAGGGCAATCCACCGCTGCCGCCTGTCATACCCCTCTGCATCCGTCACGGGACTGTGGAGCATATAGTACAGATACTGTTCTCCGGAGGCAGAAAGACCCGGGTTGATCCGCCGGAACAGGCTGTCCATGTCCAGATCGTTCCAGGTGATTTCATCAATGAAGAAACTGTGCTTTTCCGTATCCTGCCGGTAGGCGCAGTAGGCACGGATATAGTCCATGTCACCGTCGTAATACCGCACCTTCGACACCTTTCCGAATCCGGCTTCCAGCATGGCTTTTTTCTTTTTTCGGTTCATTTCTGCCTTCCTTTCCAAAACAGAAGACAGCCGGAAATCTGCTTCCCCGCTGTCTTTCTGTACTGTATTTCCTCAGTTGGTACCTTCGATCTTTTCGTAGCTTTCGATGATGGCTTTCAGCTGGGTTTCAGCGCTCTTCAGCTGCTTGGCGTAATAGGATGCATAATCCTTTGACTTCTGGCTCATCAGGTTGGTGATGGTCCACTGCATGCCCTTCCAGTTGTCGTACATGTACCCGAAGGTGTACACACGGCCGTCCAGAATCAGGTCCAGCATACGGGAGGACGCTTCGTCACGGGCGTACTTGGACTGCAGCACGATTTCATATACGGCAGGAACCACCAGCTGGTTGCTTTCGTATGCCAGCGCTTCCATGATCAGCCCGGCGTTTTCCACGTTCTGCAGGGTCTTGGGCAGAATCATCAGCGGGGCGTGGCCGTCTACGTGGGTATAGTAGGCTTCCTGTGCCTGGTCATACTTGGGGAAAGGAATGATCCCGAATTCGGCTTCCATATCCCGCAGGTTGTCGATTACGTAAATCCGCAGGGCGGCGAACAGTGCATGGCCTTCTTCAAAGAATGTGGCAACCCCAAGGTCATGGCTGGGCTGTCCCATTTCCTTGATCTTGGCATCGGGGCAGTACAGGGCATGGCCGCTTTCGTGCAGCAGGCCGTACAGCTTTTCCACAGCGGTCATCATCTTGTCGGACTGGGGCAGGATGGTGGGATCGCCGTTTTCGTCCCGGACGATGTAGCGGATGTCAAAAGCGAAAGACCAGTTGACCACGGCACTGTTGAAGTGGGTCACAAAGCCGTACTGGTCGTTCAGTCCCTGATTGCCGTCCCCGTCGGTATCCACGGAAACCTGTTCGCAGAGGCTGTTGAAGGTATCAAAGTCCCATGCGCCTTCTTCCACGGTGTCATACAGGTCGCCGATGCCGTTGTCTGCCGCCATATCCCGGTTGTACACAAAGGCCCAGGTATAGTCGATGGCACTGATACAGTAATCGGACACGGCCAGGAACAGCATGTCGTTGAAGTCCAGTTCGTCTGCAATGACGGAGTTCCACCAGGGCTTTTCAAAATCCACATGGGGAACGTCGTTCCAGTTGTAGGCTACGCCGCTGATGGCTGTGGAACCGGCATGTACGGTATGCATCAGAGCCACTTCGTAGGCATCTTCACCGGCCATAACGTTCCGGGAGAATTCGTCCATCATGGTGGTTTCCGGTGCTTCCGTTACTTCCACGGCGGACAGCTTCACGTTGTACTTTTCTTCCACGTTCATGTTCCGCTGGTACACGGCGTCATTGACCACTTCCCCGGTGAGCTCCAGCGCATACACTTCCTTGATGTGGTGGTCGGTATCTCTGGTGTACACCCGGAAGTTGTAGCCGTCCAGATCGGCCGTTTCCGGAATATCGGGCTTGAGGGCGGTATCCTCGGGTGTGGTTTCTGCCGCATCGGCGCCGGCATCGGTTTCGGCTGTGGTTTCATCTGCGCTGTTTCCGCATGCGACGAAGGAAGACGCCAGCATAGCGATGAGCAGCAGCAGGGAGAGTGTTTTTTTCATGGGAGAACCCTTTATGATGTCATTTTTTTGAAATTGGTACTGTACCCCATTATACCGTTTTTTATAGGTTCTGTCAAGACAGCTTGCCTGTTTTTATAAAATTGATTCCTTTTTTCTCCACATACTTGACAAACCAGTTAAAAATATGGTAAAGTACAGTCAGAGTAAAAATTCATCCCCAACGGAGGTATTTATGAAACCACTGCGTACAGGTATGGCTTACCACGGCAACCGGATGCTCCATCATGCCGAAGCCGATTTCAGGGATATGGCGTCCCACAACATGAATCTGGTGGTACACATGCTCTCCCACACCGACTGGGACAGACACAAGAACGTCATGAAAAACATGGTGGAACTGTCCGAAGAGGCAGGTCTGGAAGTCTGGATCGACAACTGGGGACTGGGCGGCCCTCCCGGGGACAAATCCCATTTCCTGTCCTACTATCCCGACAGCCATCAGTTCTACTCCAACGGCACCATGGATCCGGTACGGGTATGTCTGGCCAGCCCGGATTTCCGCCGGTTCATGCACGAATGGATTGATGTGGTGGCCTTCACCGGCGCCAAAACCATTTTCTGGGACGAACCCCATCTGCCCAAGAAGACCGTCGAAGGGAAGGAACATTTCAGCTGTGCCTGCCCCCGGTGCAGAAAGCGTTTTGAAGAAACCTACGGCCACCCGATGCCGGAGATTACAACCCCCGAAACCGAAGAATTCCGTCTGGCCACCATCATCGACTACTTTGCCGATATGACCGAATATGCCCACAGCAAGGGGCTGACCAACGCTGTCTGCGTCATGCTGGCGGCTGCCCACGGGATCAGTCTGGAAACCATC
>JAFQGY010000142.1 GCA_017415325.1 Clostridia bacterium | reverse complement strand
TCTGAATCAGTATGGCATCTGTGTCCGCAGCGGATACCATTGTGCTCCTGTTGCACACAGAACCATCGGCAGCTTTTCCACAGGCACTGTTCGTGTCAGCTTCGACAGAACCAATACTGCAAAGGAAGTCTGGAAGCTTCTGGAAGTACTGGATCAATTCTGCCGGATCGAAAAATAACTGCACACAATTCCGTGGGCCTGCCCAATTGTGCATATTCTGTAAACAAGCCAAATGCGTATTGACAAATATGGGATTTTCATGTATAATATTTGACAGACGAGATTTTATAGAACAGAAAGGTACACGCATATGGCTGAGAAGAATATTGAAAACAAAGAAGTGCATTCCACCGTGAACGGTGATTTTTTGATTTATCGGGATCGTCCGCTTGTCAGAGAAGAAAATGTCATCTGCTACGGCTGCATGGAAGATCCGTATATGCTCCAGCTGATCATCATGTCCACCAAGGAATACCGGGGGCAGACCGTGCCGGATAAAGTGGTTGTCCAGCTTCTGAAGACGGACACATCGGTGCCTTCCCATCAGCGGATTGTAAAGCAGTCCATTCAGGAAGGGCTTTCCGGTGCAATGGATCTTGGAATTGTCTGGCTGGAACGGGCACTGGCTTCTTAAAAACCAAAGCAGGTATTGCCATCTCCGGCAGTACTTGCTTTTTCATTTATGAGGATTTTTTATGATCGGAACTGTAGTTACCGTTACCATCGACAGACCGCTGGGCAGCCGTCATCCCCATCATCCGGATCTTCTGTATATGGTGAATTACGGATACATCGACGGTATCATCGCTCCGGACGGAGAGGAACAGGATGCGTATATTCTGGGGATATACCAACCTTTGGAAACCTTCCGCGGGCGTGTAATCGGGATTGTCCATCGGCTGGATGATGTGGAGGACAAATGGATTGTTGCACCGGAAGGAATCCGGTTGTCACGGGAAGAGATACTGGAACTGGTCTGGTTTCAGGAACGGTATTTTCACACAGAACTGCTGATATGATATACGGTACAGATTGCTCTTCTGTACCTTATTTTTTTATTCTGCCAGAGATGTTTACTGCCCTGTGATACACTCTTCCAGATGATCCTGCAGAAATTGCAGAAAGCGCTGTGTGGCAATGGGCAGAAGCTCCGGTTCTCTGGATGCAATTCCGATACTCCGTGTGATGGCAGGGATTGTGGGAACGGCTTTGAACCGGTAATTGGTTCTGTCCAGTACCATAGCAGGCAGGATACTGACCCCCAGTCCCTGTTCCACCATGGCAAGTATTGTGTTGTCGTCATGAACTTTATACTGTACACAAGGCGTCAGATCCAACGCATGGAACGCAGAAAGCACCGTACTGATGTCTCCTTCTTCTGCGGCAATGAGCGGTACCCCGGCCAGCATATGCAGAGACAGGGATGGATACGCAGCCAGAGGATGTTCTTCCGGCAGAACAGCAAGAAAAGCATCTTTTGCCAGCATGGTATTCTGAAAACCGGGAATGGCTTCCTGATAAACAAAACAGAAATCGATATATCCCGACCGGAGCCAGTCCCGCATGATGGAAATATCACTCTGATACAGATGAAAGCGCACATTCGGATACCGGGTAACAAATTTTTTGATCAGAAGAGGCAGCCAGTGCTGGGAGATGCTGGATATGGTTCCGATACGGATCTCCCCCTCATCCAGTTCCCGGATTTCCCGCGACTTATCTCCCATGGCACGGATACAGGAAACTGTTTTCTGGATATAGGGATACATCATCTCCCCTTCCGGTGTCATACGGACGCCGCCATGGGATCTGTGCAGCAGAGTCAGCCCCAGTTCTTCTTCCAGAGAACGGATCATCTGGCTTACAGCAGCCTGTGTATATCCAAGGGATTCGGCCGCCCGGGTAAAACTGCCCTGTTCTACGACCTTGCAGAATGCAGTATAGCGAATCATTTTTATTCCTCTGTTTCGTCGTCATACAGATCTGGATACTGCTTGGGCGCTTCTCCCTTGCTGCGGATAATCAGCGGCTCGTCACAGGGAACATCATCCAGATGCAGCACCTTTACGGTAAACTCCCAACTTTCACCGAAATCAAACAGATATTTGAACTTCATACCTTCTGTCAGAATCTGACCGAGAATATATGCATCTGTGGTCATTTCGGCATCCTCCATATACCTGCTGAATATCTCCATATCCCGGAACAATCCAACTCCCCGCAGGGTGAACATGTGAAGATGATCATCAACAAACCCATATGCGTCCAGAATCCCTTCATGCAGTTCTTCAAATGTTGCGGCGGCGGATATACGGATATGCCGGTACAGACCGGTACCCAGGGACACTGACAGCACAAAAGATTTATCTTCAAATTCTGACAGCTCCACATCCCCTGCAATCGTATTCTCATATTCGTTCTGCCCGTGCGCAAACATATTTTCCAATTCTGTTCTATG
>JAFQGY010000141.1 GCA_017415325.1 Clostridia bacterium | reverse complement strand
GGGAGCACAGCCGATCCCGACTATGGCAAGGCCGATGACGGCAGTGACCCATGTGCCCGTGGGGATGGCGATCAGGACAATTCCCGCCAGCAGTACCGTGGAACCCACACGGATCAGCAGTTTGTCTCCGGCATGATCCGCAATGAACCCGTTGACAAACCGCCCGAAGGTCAGTCCCAGATATACAAGGGATCCCAGCCCCGCCGCCGTTTCCGCTTTCAGGCCATGGTATTCCACAAGATAACTGCAGGCCCAGTACATAGAGGTGGCTTCCATGGCACAGTATCCGAAAAAGGATGCCAGAATATAGGGAACCCCGGGGATCCGCAGGGCTTTCCGCAGGCCTACAGGAGCGGCAGGCTCGCCGGTGGAATCGGAATCTGCAGAACCCGGCCGTTTCCAGAGGGGGAGTGAAAGAAAGATACAGACAGTCAGAACGACCTGCAGAATCGACACAGTGCGGTATCCATCCTGCCAGTTCAGATGTTCCGCCGCCAGACAGTACTGCATGATGTAAGGACTGATGGACGCACCCACGCCCCAGAAGCAGTGCAGCCAGCTCATATGCCGCGCCGCCATGTGCAGTGCCACATAATTGTTCAGCGCCGCATCCACAGCACCGGCACCGAGACCATAGGGAACCACCCAGACACACAGCTGCCACAATGCAGTGGAAGTGGAAAATCCGAACAGAGCCGCTGCTGTCAGAGCAACGCTGATGGCTGTGGTCATCCCCGCACCCAGCTTCCCGGTGATCCGTTCGGAGGCCAGACTGGAAACAATGGTACCGCCGCAGATAATCATGGTGACAAGTCCGGCCATGGACAGCGGAGCGCCCAGTTCCAGACGCATTACAGGCCAGGCGGAACCCAGAAGGGAATCCGGCAGCCCCAGACTGATGAAGGCAAGATATATGATGGCAATCAGAAGTGAAAACATAGAAGCCTCCGGGCAGGTTACAGAAGGATGTATATTGACATCCTGCAAGGATATTGGTATAATTATATAACAAAAAATCAGGTTCTGCAAGAGCAAATGAGCCTGAAAGAAACTGTGGAAAAAGGATTGTTTTGTTCGTATATGATGAAATCTGTGGAAATCTATACCGACGGTTCCTGCAAGCAGAATCCCGGACCGGGCGGCTGGGGCGCTGTGCTGGTATACAACGGAAAAGAAAAAGAACTCTGCGGCGGAGAAGCGGGAACCACCAACAACCGGATGGAACTGACCGCTGTAATCCGTGCTCTGCAGGCCCTGAAGGAACCCTGTAAGGTAACGCTGACCTCCGATTCCAGATATGTCTGCGACGGTATGGGAAAAGGCTGGGCAGCAGGATGGAAGAAACGGGGATGGAAAAAAGGAGACGGTTCTCCCGCACTGAATCCGGACCTGTGGGAAACGCTGCTGGAACTGTGTGACAGACATACGGTGGAATTCGTGTGGGTCAAGGGACACGCCGGGCACCCGTACAATGAACGCTGTGATACTATGGCCCAGGCGGAAGCGGAAAGGTACCGGTGAACCGATGACATTTGTTTTCCCGCCTTCTTCCCCGGCAGACCTGGTACCGTACATTCTCGTGTATCTGATATGCATTTCACTGGTTTCTGCCGTTGTTACCATAGCAGACAAACGGAAAGCCGAAAAAGGTGCATGGCGGGTACCGGAAGCTACACTGCTGTTTTTCTCCGCACTGGGAGGATCCGTGGCTATGTACCTGACCATGCATCTGATCCGGCATAAAACAAAGCATATCAAATTCATGCTGGGGATTCCGCTGATCATAGTGTTTCAGATCATCATTGTCCTGTATTTCCTGCATCGTTTTTCCCTGTAGCATCGGGGAACCGGAAGGCAAAACGGGTACAGTCCAGAAGATCCGTTTCGGCGGCAGGCAGTGATCCCGAATAAAAACGGTCGGAATCTCCGTTCCATAGGAAGACTTTTGGCTTTTCTGCAAAGGGAAGTGCAAAGGTCTTTTTGTATACCGGACTGTGTGCACCCAGAATCCCGATATCCCCGTCTGCCATCCAGCGGGAAATCACCGGATCCCCTTCCGAAAAGGAGGATGAACCGTAGGCAATGGTTTCTCCGCTGCAGACAAAGCGCATTCCTGTTATCGGATGGGAGGAACGGGAAAGGTATGTCCGCTCTGCTGTTTCCAATGTCATGTGCCCGAATTCCACTGTATCCGAGAAGATCACCGTTTCGATACCGCGTTTATCGGCAAGATGCAGCAGGCTGGAGAATACGGCAGTTTCTTCCTCCGTAACCGGTTCCGGCAGATACAGCGTCCGTAGGATCCAGTTGTCTGTCAGTTTCTGAAAAGTTCCCACATGGCGGTTGTGGTAGTGGGTGAGCAGATACCCTTCCAGTTCCGTGGCATACAGTTTCTCCGCTTCTGTCAGCAGCTGATTTGTGAAGTTGGAGGAACCGTCTGAAACATCCACCAGCAGCACATCCCCGGAGGAGCGCACAACAAAACCATCTTTCAGCCGGTCATTCCGGTATACCAGTGCAGTCTGGTCTGCTGTGACAGCTTCGTATACAAATACAGATCCGCCAAGCAGCAGAAGCAGGGAAAGAGAGAGGGCAATTCCCCGCAGTTTATGCCGCAGAAAAGGCAGGACACAAACCGACAATACCATCGGCAGCAGGAAAAACGGAACAAAGGGATACAGCAGAGAAACGGAAATGTGCGGTATGGCGGAAATAACAGAGGCCGGATATTCCAGCAGGGCAGTACATACCGACAGCAGATTCCCCAGTACCGGCACAAAAATCCCCAACGGATACAATAACAGGTATACCAGCGTCAGAAACAGCAGAGCACCTGTAGCCGGAATATACAACAGATTCGTAAACAGGGACGCCAGCGACATTTCCCCGAAATACAGCCAGCTCAGCGGTAGTGTCAGACAGGTGATTACCAGATTCAGAAACATCATGGAAATTCCCTTTTTTGCCAGATACCGTGGAGACAGCCGGCGATGCCATCCGCGAACCGGAGGAATTCTATTTCCGTTCCCATCGGTACGCACGGGTGGTTTCAGGAATTTCCGGTATGCTTCCCAGTCTGATTCCACATGGATGGTCAGAAGACAGCCGCATACCGCCAGATAGGAAAGGTGCAGTCCCGCATCCAGTGCCGCAAAAGGATCAAACAGCAGGATAACACAGCATGCCAGATTCAATGCCGTAAAGTACCGGACTTTATATTCCAGCCCTCTGCAGAGCAGCGCCAGCAAAAACATCAGTCCGGCCCGGCGTACGGAGGCTGTCATCCCGGTCAGCAGCATGTAAAGGACTGTGAGAACGCCCAGTACCCACATCCGTCGGACAGGCCGGATCTTCAGCCGGATCATGAACCGTTCCGTCATGGAAGCCAGCAGGGAAAAATGGGTACCGCTGACGGCAATCAGATGCAGAATTCCCAGTCTGCGGAAATCCCGCTGTACCTCATCGGAAAGGGAACTGCGGTTGCCGAGCAGCATGGCCAGGGGAAGACCGTCGTTGCGGACATGGGCAGAGATTCTGTCCGATAGATACCGGTTCCACTTCTGGAAGATCTCTGTCAGGCGGAACCGTACTTTTCCGGTATCCTGCAGTCCCAGGTCCTCAGCGGCTGCAGATATCCCTTTGCTCATATAATACCGCTGTTCATCAAACCCGTCGTCTGTCTGTTCCCAGGGGAGGAGCCGTATGTCTCCCTGCAGAATCTGTCCGGTTTTCAGAGATGGGGAGGCAGAGTGCATCACAACCCGAAACGGCATTCCGTTCCCTGTGACCCGGCAGATATAGGTACCGGAATAGGCATTGGTGTACATCATTTCCACCACTTCTGCCTGTACCGTGATTTCGGT
>JAFQGY010000140.1 GCA_017415325.1 Clostridia bacterium | reverse complement strand
GATCGAAATTTTCTTTGAGGATGGAAACTACGGATTCTGGAACAATACCCTGCGGATCGCCTGGTCGGACATCGCATGGAACGCCGCAAAACTGCAGGACAGTACACTGTGTCTGGAAGCTCTCGCAAACGCCCGGGATGCCGCCATACGTATGGACACCATCGAACAGTGCGCCTACACTTCCCTCGCCATGAACCGGCTGACCTACACTGCGGCAGACACCGTCCCCTGTGACGATGGCAGCGACTGCTGGTGTGTGCTGGAATATATGAAGATGGACTGCTTAGGTTTTCTCAGAGAGGATCCCGCATTCCGGCAAATCCAGGAAACATTGCGGCCGTACGCGGTTTGCTACAAAGACAGATAAACAGAAAACCTGCCGCATATCCCCTCAAAGGATACACAGCAGGTTTTTTCATCTTGATTCAGTACCGCAGCTTCTTGCTGTTGTTATATGCTGTGGGCAGGTCTTCCGCATACAGATGTCCGTCAGAAGACCATGTCAGCACCTTCGGCACCGCAAAACCGTCCTTTTCCGCAAATTCAATTACGGTCAGGTTGGAATGGCTGATGTCAAAATGGGTGGTGAATACCGGGTACGGAATGTGCAGCAGCTGGCTCAGGAAGGCAAGGCCGAATCCCTGATGGGCAAACAGCGCCACCCGTTCCTCGTTGTGCTTTTCCACCTGATATACGCCGCTCTTTCCCACTCTCCGGTAGCCCAGCTCTGCAAAGAAAGCGTCCGATTCCCGACGGATCCGTTCTTCCCCTTTTTCAAAGTGATACTGTGCCAGACGTTCGTCGGTGTACCACTCGTCTCCCATGTCCTGAATGGCCTGTTCGGAGAAAATCTTCTGGATGTCCGCTCTGGCGAAACACCATGTCCGTTTGCCGGGTTCGTATTCGATGGCATAGTCGTTCCAGGCGTGTCCCTCATTGCACCAGTCCAGCTGGGTGATGGGCAGCTTCAGCATTTCGCTGGCCGGTTCCGCCGTCTGGATGGCTCTGGTGGAGGTGGACGCATAGATTCTGTCCAGCCCGAATCTGGCGAGCCGTCTGCCTACTGCTTCTGCCTGTCGTCTTCCCAGAGGAGTCAGCGCATCGGGGGAGTAGGTGGGATCCCCGTGTCTCACATAGAAAAATAACATGTCGGCCCCCTCAGTCAATCACAAACTGTACCGGGATACCGTTCTTGTACGCAATGGCCGGTTCGCCCTGAATCAGAGGCAGGATGTATTCCAGACATTCCTTGGTCACGTTGTTGCCTGCTGCATTGATAAAGTCTCTGGGCACGCTGCGCACCTGGTTGGCAATTTTGGAAATGTCGCTTGCCTTGAAATCCACGGCATACGCACCTTCACACCGCTGGATGGAGATCATATGTCCGCTGATCCCTTCTGCCGCAGCCTTCACAGCAGCCATACCGGCGCCGGAGGATTCGGTCAGGTCGGTGAGGGAGGAGCAGTGGGAAGCGCATCTCTGGGGCAGGTTCAGTTCGATGGAACGCACCTTGCAGCCGATTTCCGCCTTCACAGCCAGTTCCAGCGCCTTGCCGGTACCTGCCAGATACTTGTGTCCGAATGCGTCTGTGGAACCGCTCTGGGTGCCTTCGCCCACGTACCGGCCGTCGGCAAAACGAATCCCTTCGGATACGGCAACCACCACATTGGGATGCTTTTTCAGCGCTTCCTTCACGGAGGCAAAGAATTCGTCCATGTCAAAGGTCACTTCCGGCAGATACACCAGATCGGGGGCAAAGCCATTGATGATCCCCGGCAGTCCAGCGGATGCGGTAAGCCAGCCTGCGTCACGGCCCATGATTTCCACGATGGTTACGGCAGGAACGGTGTATACGGCGCAGTCCCGGATGATTTCGGAAATGGTGGTGGCAATGAACTTGGCGGCGGAACCGAAACCGGGGGTATGGTCGGTACCCATCAGGTCATTATCGATGGTCTTGGGCACGCCGATGGCGCACATTTCATAGTCAGAGGTCTTCAGATACTCGGTCAGCTTGGCCACGGTATCCATGGAGTCGTTGCCGCCGATGTAGAAGAAGTACCGGATGTCGTACTTTTTGAACAGTGCAATCAGATTTTCAAAGAATTCGGTGTCCTTATGGGGATCCGGCAGCTTTTTCCGGCAGGAACCCAGCCCTGCAGCGGGTGTGTGGGACAGCAGCGTTACCTTTTCTTCATCGATAGAACCGTCCGCCAGGGCAAACAGCTCCGTCAGATCCACCGTCCGTTCCGCGAGAAAACCTTCGATCCCGTTGCGCATGCCGTAGAGTCTGGTGATATGTTCACCCTGATCTGCAAACACGCCCCGGATGACCCCGGCCAAAGTGGCGTTGATGGCTGCAGTAGGACCGCCGGACTGACCGACAACCGCAGCACCTTTCAGAATTTTTTCCATTTCCTCTCACTCTCCTTTAACGGCCGCCGCAGCAGGATTTTCCACCGGATCCTCTCCAGTTTTCCGGTTTTCCGCAGTGAGCCGCATAAAATTCCATTATGTTTATATGATACCACAACTTCACGCCATTGTCAAGAATTCTCGAAAAACTCCCGAAAATCCCGCTTTTTATCACATAATCTGTCCGATTTTTTCTGCCGATTTGTGAACTGTCCCCCTGCTTCGACGCTTTTTTCAGAGGGGCGGGAGTATAATAGTGTCATACACCGGGACAACCCCGGAAATCCATCAGAATCACATGTGGGAGGGACTATGCAGACAAATGAACGAGGACTGCGCTGGCTGGAAACGGAGGGCAGTCTCACGGTATATCTGGAAGGGGACATCGACCACCACACCGCCCAGACCATCCGCAGCCGCATCGACACCAGGCTGTTTCTGGTGCGTCCCCGGGAGCTGGTGCTGGATCTGGCCCGGGTGAATTTCATGGACAGCGCCGGACTGGGACTGATTCTGGGCCGGTTCACCAAGGCATCGGAGCTGGGAGTTTCCTTCCGGCTGAACAACCCCAACAGGCACATACAGAAAATCCTGGATCTGGCGGGCATGGAGCGGCTTGTGCCCATCACCGTCGGGAAAACAGGCTGAGAAAGGAGGAAATCCCATGGAAAAGAATCACAGAACAGAACCGGCTGAATCCGCCCGCACCGAACCCCGGGTACTGAACGAATGCCGCCTCACCTTCCCGTCCCTGTCCGCCAACGAGGGATACGCCAGAGCCTGTGCCGCCGCCTTCTGTGCCCAGCTGGATCCCACGGCCACGGAAATCTCCGACATCAAATGCGCCGTTTCGGAAGCGGTCACCAACGCCATCGTCCACGGATACCGGGACACGGCAGGCGAGATCATCATGACCCTGCGGCAGCTGCCCGACCGGGTGGTGAAGATTGAAATCCGGGACAAGGGCTGCGGCATTGCCAATGTGGAAGAAGCCCGGACGCCGCTGTACACCACTGACCCGGCAGGAGAACGGAGCGGCATGGGCTTCACGGTGATGGAGAGCTTCATGGACACGCTGCGGGTGGTTTCCGCGCCCGGCCGGGGTACGAAAGTCACCATGACCAAGAAATTCACCTGTCTCCCGCGGGTGCGCCGATAGGTACATACCCGGTTCTGCCCGTCATACGGCGTGCAAACACATTGACACCCAGACATATCGGAGGGTAACATACCGTATGCAAACACAGGGCTTTCCGGGAAAAAGGGGGACAAAAACATGGAAGAAACAAGAAATGCCGCCGACACCAGAGCCGATGCCAACCGGGCCGATCTTCTGCGGTATCAGGCGGGGGACACCTCCCTGGAAGCTGTGCTGATGGAACGGAATGCGGCGCTGGTATCCGGGCTTGCCTGCCGGTTCCGGGGACGGGGCGTGGATTACGAAGACCTTGTGCAGATCGGCTCCATCGGCATGCTGAAGGCCATCCGCAGCTTCGACTGTGACCGGGGCACGGCCTTTTCCACCTATGCGGTACCGCTCATCATCGGGGAGATCCGCCGGTTTCTCCGGGACGACGGCATGATCAAGGTATCCCGGAACCAGAAGCGGACAGGCGCCATTCTGATGCGGGAGCGGGAGAAATATCTGGCGGCATACGGGGTGGAACCGTCTCTGGAGGAACTTGCCAAAGCGGTGGGAATCCCGGCAGAAGAAGCGGCCGTTGCGCTGGATGCGTCCATGCCGGTGCACTCCCTGTCGGAGACCATCGGAGAGGATGACTACACGCTGGAAAACGTAATCCCGGCCTCGGAGGATACCCTCGGAAAGATGCTGGAACACATTGCGCTGGAGGAGATCATCAGCACCCTGCCGGAGCTGTGGCGGAAAATCCTGCTTCTGCGGTACTACCGGGACTACTCCCAGCAGCAGACCGCCGATGCCCTTGGGCTGACCCAGGTGAAAATTTCCCGGGAGGAAAAGAAGATATTCACCAGACTGCGGCAGGAGCTGGCCTAAACAGGAGAAAACCCTCTCAGAATGAGAAATTCCGGGAGGGCTTTTGTGTATTCTGTTCTGCATTCACATCGCAATCAGAAGCCATACAGCAACCATCACCAGTACCCCTGCCGCAATCAGCAGAAAATACCGTTTATTTTTATTCTTGCGTATTACATCCTCCGTGTCATCCGGATGCCGCAGTCTGTGCATCTGATATGTATTGAACAGCCACACCAGCAGGAATACAACGGGGATCACAATCAGAGCCGCTTTCAGTCCTGTTTCGGTATATGGGAAACGCAGCATGATTTTTCTCCTTTCACCTGTTGGGTATCTATTCTGTATTTATAACTTCTCCACCGTAATGTCAAACACATCCACCGCCGCATCCTGCAGCAGCAGATACATCCCATGCTTTTCCGCGGGGGTATAGTCCCCTTCCCATGCGGTCTTTCCGTCCAGTGTCAGTACCGCTTTTTCGGTTTCTGCATCGGCTGTCAGCACCACCACACACCGTTTTTCCGGCAGATCCAGCGGCAGTACGGCGTCGTCTGACCATTCCGTGGGGGTGGGGTGGTTCCAGAACAGTGCTGTGCTGCCCTGTTGTTTTGCTTCTGCGGTCACGGTCAGGCGGTAGCTGTCCGGCATTCTTCCCGGCTGCACCCATTCCAGCACAGACCATGCGTCCCCAGCACTGCAGTGACATGCACCCGGTTCAATGGTGATACTCATGCCTCTGTATCCGGTTCTGCCGCCGGTGACGGATGACCATGCCTTGTGATACACATTGGTGTCCGTGAAATCTTCCGCATATACCACCTCTCCCGTTTCCGGATAGGGATCTTCTTTCACGATGGGAGCGGTCATATCCAGCACCGTTTCCTGCTGTCCGGCAACGAATATGGTATGGATCTTTTCGGATTCCACCAGATAGCGGTTGCAGTCCCACTTGGTGATCACCTGATACCAGAAGTCCGGGCAGGGCCACAGCAGCACTTCGGGATCCACGGTACGGTGCAGCAGATCGGAACCGCCCCAGTAGCCGTGATGCCCCACCTGCATGATCTCACAGGCCAGGGTTTCTCTGTCGTATTTCTTCGTGAGCCAGTCCGATGCCGCCGCCGAACCGTCGCCCATCCACAGCACCCGTCTGTCCCCCACATCCATCCGCATGATCATGGAGGTATCGTTGATGTTGCTGAAGGCTTCCGGGTACAGATCCTCACAGGTGTACAGCACGGTGAAGGTCACGCCGGGGTACACAAACTGCCAGCCGTCTCTGGGAGTGACGATTTTTGTGTCCGTCAGGGTGGGCAGCAGGGCGTTGAACCGGGTCAGATCGGAGAAGCCCCTTGCCTTGTCTTCGGTGGGCCAGTTGAACAGGATGGTTTCCAGCACCACTTCCTCCCGGTGCCGTTCCATGAAGTTGACAAACGTATTATAATGGTCGATATGGGGATGGGTGAAGAACCATGCGGCGATCACCGGCTTCCCTTGCCGCACATTCTGTTCCTGCAGCAGTTCCAGCAGGTGCTCCGGTTCCTCATGTTCGCCCATACCGGCGTCAATGATGGCAAAGCGTCCGTCTCCCAGCCGAATGATGTAGATCATCCCGCAGTCAGCACAGCAGTACAGCAGGCGCATCTGGGTCACGAGGGGAGCCACAGAAGCTTCGGTGCAGTCCGGTTCCGGGGGCAGGGCGGTGGTTTTGTCCTTGATCAGGCGGCAGGTACGGTTGAAAGGGGTATAGGACAGGGTGTACACGGCACCGTCTTTTTTGTAGACAGATGTATAGTTCCCACACAGTTCCGTATGGCCGATGGGTTCGTACCTGTGCCCTTCCAGATCGTGGCAGTACCACACATAGACATCCTCACCCGCATCGTTCCGCAGCAGCATTTCCGCTCCGTTCCAGCAGGGGATGGCGGTGACGTTCTTCTGTTTTGCAAAATCCTTATAAATATCCAAAGTCAGAATCCTCCATTCTTCCCGTGTCATTTCCATGGAACGGCATGTCCAGTCCTCTCCCATCACCGGATAGGACAGCTGCGGATCGGGGGAAACATCCCGGAACCCCACGGACACATAGCAGCGATACGCCCCGGGGTTATTGTCAAATACCGCCAGAGCCGCCGTTCTTGCTTCCAGTGCCGTGAAGGCCATATCCAGCGCCGCCCGCATCAGTGCCCTGCCGTACCCCATTCCCCGTTTCGCCGGATCCAGAATCACAAAGCAGATCCGCACGGTCTCCCGGTCTGTGGGTTTCAGAAACAGGTGTCCCACGACCTCTTCCCCGTCCATGGCCATATAGGGCAGGTATGCGCCGTCATGGGCCTCATAATACGAAGCCAGCATCTCCGGCGGCAGGGGGAACACATCAAAACAGTCGGCACACCATTTGTGCATGGACGCTCTGTCCGGCAGCCAGGACACCACAGTACCGGCATCCTCCGACCGGAAAGGGCGCAGGGTCAGTGTTTTTTCCATAAACCGTTCCTTTCTTTTTTCTCCATTATATAAAAAGAACTGCCATTTGTCAATCCCCCCTGTATACTTTTCACAGAATCTTTTCCGAAAAGCCTTGACAAGCAGCCGGATTCATGGTATTGTTATACCAGAATTTATTTGCAGGAGAAAACTATGCGTATACTGTTTTTTGATATCGACACCCTCCGGGCAGATCACCTCGGCTGTTACGGCTACGGACGGGATACCTCCCCCAACATGGATGCTGCAGCAGCGGAAGGGGTGCGGTTTGACAACTATTACTGCCCCAATGCACCCTGCCTGCCCTCCCGCGCCTCCCTGATCACCGGCCAGTTCGGCATCCGTACCGGGGTGGTTGGCCATGGCGGTACCGCTGCGGATCTTCGGCTGCAGGGACGTGACCGACATTTCACCGATCTGTACAGCGAAAACGGGCTGTTCATGCAGTTCCGCCGTGCCGGGATGAAAACCGCTTCCGTTTCCACTTTCGGGGAACGCCATTCCTCCTGGTGGTTCCACAGCGGCTTCAACGAAATCTACAATGTGGGCAGCCGGGGACACGAAACCGCCGATAAGGTGACACCCATTGCCCTGGACTGGCTGGACAAAAACGGCGCCGAGGACAACTGGTTCCTGCACGTGCACTACTGGGATCCCCATACTCCCTACCGTACGCCGGAAAACTTCGGCAATCCCTGGAAGGACGATCCCCTGCCGGACAACTGGATCACCGAAGAGGTATTTGCGGATCATCTGATGCATGTGGGGCCCCATGGAGCAAACGAAATCAACATGTGGAACGACTGGTCCAACCCCAATCTGCCGAGACACCCGGGCAGTGTGCGTACCATGGACGAAATGAAAACCTTCATGGACAACTACGACTGCGGCATCCGGTACACCGACGACGCCATCGGGCAGATTTTTGAAAAACTCCGTTCCATGGGGATTTACGACGACGTTTCCATCATCATCACCTCCGACCACGGGGAAAACATCGGAGAACTGGGTCTGTATGCCGAACACGGTACTGCGGATGAGCCCACCTGCCGGATTCCCATGATTATCAAGTGGGCAGGCGGCGTGAAAGGACATGTGGACAGCGGTTTCCACACCAATGTGGATCTGGCTCCCACCATCCAGGCACTTCTGGGAACCTCCATGCAGGGCGACTATGAATACGACGGCGTAAGCTATGCGGATACACTGACAAGCGGCGCCGACTGCGGACAGGATCACGTGATTCTCTCCCAGTGCGCCCATGTCTGCCAGCGTTCCGCCCGGTTCGGCGACTGGCTCTACATCCGCACCATCCACGGCGGCTATCACCTGTTCCCCAAGGAAATGCTGTTCCACGTGAAGGATGACCCCCACGAACTGCACAATCTGGCAAAAGAGCATCCGGAACTGTGTGCCAGAGGGGCAAAGATGATTCTGGAGTGGGAAGAAGAGATGCTCGAAAAGTCCTGGTATGACACGGATCCCATGTGGACAGTCATGCGGGAAGGGGGGCCGGAACACTGCCGGGGAGAACTGGAAAACTATATGGAACGGCTGAAGGGCACCCCCAGAGAATACGGTGTCCAGCTGCTGAGAGAGCAGTATGCCCGGGATCTGAAAAAATAATAAGCACGAACAAGAACCGCTTGCTGTACAGAAGATACAGTCGGCGGTTCTCTTTTGTCACAGCTTTGCCTGCAGTCTTGCCAGTTCTCTTTTCGGCCAGTCAACAGTTTCACCGGATGGGATGCCGTAGTCCGCTGTCAGTGCACGGATGATTTCCTCCCACATCTGCACCGCTTCCGGCAGTCTGTCCAGTTTTTCATACAGGAACGCTCTGGCATACAGGGAATCCACCGGCTTTTTCGGGCCAACAGCGGCACGGTGGGAGGATTCATACAGCACCAGCGCCTCCTCATTCCTGCCCACCTTTTCCAGCCGTTCCGCCGCCTGATAGTATGTCCATGCCGCCAGTCCGCCGTCCGTCTTCTCCTGTGCACGCAGGGATTCCGTCAGCGTCAGCCAGATCTGCACCGCCCCGTTTTCATCCCCCTGCAGCAGAAGAATGTCTCCCCGGAACAGGGTATATGCAGGGCGGGAGGGCGTGTTCCGCATCAGTTTTTCTGCTCTGGCAAATTCTCTGTTCCGGATGCTGGCTTCGATCAGCTCTTCCCTGACCACATAGTTTTCCGGATCGGACTCTGCCAGCGGGGCAAGAAAAGCAATGAGCCTGTCTCTTTCCTGCCGTTTCTCCCGCACCTGCACCAGATACTTCACCAGATCCACATCCATGGGATCCTGCAGAATGCCCTCCTCACAGATCCGTCCCCAGGCCAGCGTATCCCGGTTCACCCGGTGCATGTACAGTTCCGCCAGTCGTTTCCGGGCTTCACTGTGGCCGGGATTCTCCGTCAGCAGTCCCGTCAGATATCCTTCCGCCCAGACAAAATCCCCCTGGGAGATGGTGTGCTCGTCCCGCAGCATGGCGGCAATCCGGTTGAGGTAGTCGTCCCGGGTCAGGGAAAACAGGCTGTCAATGGTGACACCGAAATAGACCGCCAGTTTCGGCAGCATGGCAATGTCCGGGGTGGTGGTGTTCGTTTCCCATTTGGAGACGGTCTGGGGGGCTACGTGCATCCGTTCCGCCAGTTCCTCCTGGGTGATGTCCCTTTCCTGCCGGAGTTTTCTGATGGTGTTTCCTATATGCATGATGAATCTCCTTTCTGTCCGCCCGCTCTGTTCACAGGTTCCGGACATTCCCAGTATACCGCAGGGTTCCGACCTTTGCAACAACCTGCCGGGGGAGGGATTCCGCCTGTTCCGGGATGCATATTTTTCCCTGAAATTCCATGAAAACCCTTGCCAAATCCGGTTTTTGGAGTATAATAATACTATCTTTTTGTATATCCATTCCGGAGTATTGTATGAAACGTACCTTTACAACCACCATGCCCGATCAGGTGGGCGCATTTCTGCTGGCGGATCTGACCCTCACCAAGCTGGGTCTGAACATCACCCGCGTCAGCTACAACAAAGCCGTGGATACCCATATGCTGTTTCTGGAAGTGGAGGGAGACAAGGCCCTTCTGGACAGAGCGGAAACAGAGCTGACCCGTTTGGGGTATCTCCAGAACAACCAATCCGCCGGCAGTGTCATGCTCATCGAATTCCAGCTGCGGGACGAACCCGGTTCCCTGTATCCGGTGCTGCAGCTCATCGATTCCTTCCACTTCAACATTTCCTACATCAGCTCCCAGGAAAACGGCACGGACTATCAGTATTTCAAAATGGGCCTGTTTGTGGACGACGGCCGGGAGATCTCCGACTTCATGCGGCAGGCGGCGCTTCTCTGTCCGGTGCGGGTACTGGAATACGACAAAAGCGAAAAGGTACTGGACAACACGGTGTTCTACCTGAATTTTGCAAACGACATTTCCCGGAAAATGCACTTCACGGAAGAAGAAAAACGGCAGCTTGTGGTACAGTCCAACAAGGTCATGCAGCTGCTGGAGGAACGGAACAGTCCCCCCTACAAGACCTTCGACTACATCGGAAAGTTTGCCGACTGCATCCAAAAATACCGGGGCGACGCCTTCTGTCCCCGTGTGACCCGGCATACCAGTGTCAGAGGACTGGCCATCACCCTGATCGAACCACCCTGCGGCAGCAATCTGTGTCTGCTGGACATGGGGCAGGCATATCCGCTTGTATGCGTAGACTGCGGGTTTGCCTGCTACCGGGAAGAAACCCTTTCCCTGCTGCGCTCCCTCTTTCCGGATTTCGACCGCCGGGAAAAGATTCTCTGCCTGACCCATGGGGATGTGGACCACTGCGGTCTGGCGGACACATTTGATACGATATACGGCAGCGCAGCCTGTCTGGACAATTTCCGCAGAGAACAGGCGGGAGAAGCGGCCATCCGGGAAGAAAATCCCCTGCATGCTCCTTATGTGCAGATCAGCAAGCTCCTGTCCGACTACACGCCCCCCCGTACAGACCGGTTTATTTCCTTTGCTTCCCCGGCGGAAACAGGCATTCTGTCCGACAGGATACTGTCTGCGCCTGTCAGGGTACAGATCGGCCCGCTGGACTTTACCGTCTACGAAGGCGGCGGCGGTCATGTGGCGGGGGAAGTCATTCTGGTGGAGGAAACCCACCGTCTCGCCTTCACGGGGGATATTTTCGTAAACATCAAAGCCTTTACCCCCGAACAGGCCCGGTTCAACACGCTGGCTCCCTATCTGATGACCTCCGTGGATACCGACCCAGCTCTGGCCAAAGCCGAACGGGAAGCCTTCCGGAAGCTGCTTTCCCCCGGCGTATGGCAGGTTTTCGGCGGTCACGGGGCCATGGCGTCACTGGAAATCCCGGCAGAATAAACAGCAAGACCCTCTGTGCTCCCCTTTGCGGGTACAGAAGGTCTTTTTTTCTGCAGTACAGTTATTTCGCGTCGTACCAGCTGTCCCCCATGGCGGCCTCGGCAGTCAGCGGCACCTTCAGCTCTGCGGCGTTTTCCATTTCCCGCACCAGAATTTCCATGGCGGCATCCGCACAGTCCCTTGCCGATTCCACGATCAGTTCGTCATGCACCTGCATAATGAGCTTTGCGTCGATTCCCGCCTCTTCCAGTGCATGATGTACCCGGATCATGGCGATTTTGATGATGTCGGCGGCACTTCCCTGCAGGGGGCTGTTCATGGCAACCCGCTCCCCGAAGGCCATCAGGTTCCGGTTTTTGGACGCCAGCTCCGGAATCTTCCTCCGGCGGGCATACATGGTGGTGGTGTACCCATTTTCTTTGGCATCCGCAATGGTGTTCTGCAGATAGGAGTCCACGTTGGGGTAGGTGGCCAGATAGTTTTCAATATACTGCGCCGCCTGCTTCCGGGAAATGTGCAGATCCTGGGACAGGGAGTAGTCCCCGATGCCGTAGATGATGCCGAAGTTCACTGCCTTGGCACGACGGCGCAGTTCCGGAGTGATCTCCTCTTCCGGCACGCCGAACACCTGGGATGCCACCTTGGTATGGATATCCGTACCGGTCAGAAAAGCCTCCTGCATCACCGGGTCGTCCGCCAGATGGGCCAGCAGCCGCAGTTCGATCTGGGAATAGTCCGCGTCGATGAGCACATGGTTTTCGTCTTCCGGAATGAAGTATTTCCGCAGTTCTCTGCCCAGCTCCATCCGTACGGGAATGTTCTGCAGGTTGGGGTCGTTGGAGGAAAGGCGGCCTGTGGCGGTACCGGTCTGGTTCAGCTGGGTGTGGATCCGCCCGTTTTCGTCGGCCAGACGTACCAGCGGTTCTCCGTATGTCCCTCTCAGCTTGGAAATCTGCCGGTAGGACAGGATGTTGTCGATGATGGGATGATAGGGCCGGAGCCGTTCCAGGGTTTCCGCATCGGTGGAGTAGCCGGTTTTGGTTTTCCGGCCGGAGGGCAGTCCCAGTTCCTCAAACAGCACTTCGCCCAGCTGCTTGGGGGAGTTGATATTGAAATCATGCCCGGCGGACATCCAGATGGCGTCCATCAGAT
>JAFQGY010000139.1 GCA_017415325.1 Clostridia bacterium | reverse complement strand
TGGGATTCTGGGTGGCAATCACAATGAACGGCTGGGGCAGAGGATGGCTGATTCCGTCCACCGTCACCTGTCCTTCTTCCATGGCTTCCAGCAGTGCAGACTGGGTACGGGAGGTTGCCCGGTTCAGCTCGTCCGCCAGAAACAGATTACACAGAACCGCTCCTTTCCGGTAATGCATCTCCCCGGTCTGCCGGTCGGGAACAGAATATCCGGTCACGTCAGACGGGAGAACATCGGGAGTAAACTGCACACGGTTGTATTCCAGATCCAGTACTCTGGAAAAAGCCAGTGCCATGGTGGTTTTCCCCACGCCGGGTACATCTTCCAGCAGAATATGTCCTTTTGCCAGTATTGCCGCCAGTACCCGCAGCAAAACCGCATCCTTCCCTACCACAACTCTGCGAACCTGCCCGAGAATCTGCTGGGCATATGCCGCCGTTTTATTGTCTTTTGTCTTCACGCTCGTACCTCCCACTGTTGTTTCTTCCGCATCAGTTCCGCTGTGCATCAATGCAGGCATCGATCACCAGTACCACTGCCAGTGCAGCGATCTCATCCACTCCGCTTCCAAAGGAAATCTCATATGCATCCCCCAGTGTAAACCACTCTTTGGCTACGGAAGCAATCACAGTATCTCCGTCTGTTATTTCATAATCGTGATCGAAAAAGTCACCGTGGACACTCCAGCGGGCATCCATACCGGGGCCGTTTACCGTATATTCCGGATGGAAAAAGGTGAATTCCTTGACAACCTCAGCAAATTCTTCTTCCCCCCGGTAAATCAGATACTTCGGCAGGAGGGTCAGAAGCTGCTGTTCTATGTACGCAAGTTCTTTGCCGCGCAGATCATACAGATGGAGCTTCTTGCCGAACGTTAAGATTTCGCCTTCCACATAATATTTTTCATTTCCGGCTGCGTCGTAGATGGAGAATTTATCTCCCCATGTAAAAATTCTTTGCTGGATATACAGATTCATATGCATCCTCCTGGTACAGATATTTGAACTGTTATTTGGACGACAAAAACACCGTTTGGTTCCTGATAAATCATATATTTCTTTCAAAACCAAGATATCCTGTTCCCTGAAATGACAGCAGAAACTTTCCGCTTGGGTGAGTTGTTATTTGCAGACCATTCTGCGATTTTTCTCACCCTATTGTCGATCATACTTTCCCTATGAACAATGCGAGGTATTTCACCCATTTCTTCTATCATTATAGCATGTATATATGAATAAACATGGAACAAATATGAGATTCAATCTATTCTTGATTTGTAAAAAATTGCTTTCCCCTGTATGTAATTATCATCAATTGCCAGATCAAAAACCTGCTGAAGAATGATATTGACCATTTCCATGGCAGATATCTTGAGAACTCTTTCATCTGCCAATGTATTGTAGAATCTCTTGACATCTGTTTTTTCACAGTGGTCAGACGCAGTTTTCCGAATGATTGGCGAACAAATTGATTATACATATACTTGTAGTTTTGAAAGTGTTATCTTTATCAACACGCTTCAATTCACAACATATATCGAACACATCGTTCCGTGATCGTTTTATACAGAGTATGCTTTTTCAAGATACTCGTCCAGTTTTTTTCTCTTGATCAGACGCTTGGTTCCGATCCATAAAACGATCTGTGTATCTCTCCATAACAAAAATATTCACCGGTGTACCTGCAGTATAGCAGATACAGCCGGTGAATACAATCATCCATGTATTGTTGTTTTATCCAGATTTCATGGAATTCCTGTGCGTCTTCGTCTTCGGACTTCTTATCCGCCAGCTTGTCACCCACCTTCCGGAGAGCCACAACACAGGCGATAATCATGCCGATGACGATCAGAATGCAGGCCATACCCCGGAATCAGCAGGGTATTCAGCTTTAGGAAGGGTTCCGCGTGCATCTGGGAGACAGATGTGTTTATGTTTCTTGTTGGATTTACTGTCTGATCCGTCAGAAACTTCCGCTTGCCCCGCCGTGTGTCTTACCGGAGGAGGATGTATGTGTAGAGGAACCACCGGAACTGCTCTCCGATTTCTCCTGCCGTGCAACACGTCGATACAGGAACATATCCTTCTGCTCCGTGAGTTTCAGACTGCCGTCCTTCACATACTCCTTTGCTGCAGCATTGGCCTGCACGGTATACAGCTGATTCTTCCATCTGTTCATGCGGAAGAATGCGATCACGAAACCGATTCCCAGCGATACAAGTCCTGTCAGGAGCGTTCTGAACGGTTTCTTCGGCAGATTGTCTGTGGGCAGATTCCCTATGTCATACGGCGCACCGTTTTTCGCCTGCGTGATAAATTCATCGCACAATTCAGCAAAACGGAGGAACACCTCATTCCATTCTCCGGCAGACATCTGATCCGCATACTGAGCGGTCATATAGTCAAGTCCAGCATCTGTAAAGACAGTGATACCATATCCGGATGTGGATACCGCCCATTCGCGATCATCCATGCTGATGAGCAGCAGGATTCCATCTTCTGCATATCCGTTATAATCAAAATAATCATCCGCATATTCGGTGGCAGTCCGCTCAGCGGTGCTGTCTACTGTCACAATTACAACGTCCAGATTCTGCCGGAGGCTGATTTCGTCCAGGATATCCCTCAACACTGCTTCTTCGCTGTCGGTCAGAAGATCGGCTTCATCCACAAGGCGGGCGATGCCGTCGGATGCAAATGCAGGCTGAATCAGGCACACGGTAAGAAGCAGAATGCCAAGCAGACAGAAAATTCTTTTTTTCATCCTCCCACCTCCTAAAACAGCCACAACAGATACGCCGCCGCATAGATCGCCGCACTGAACAATGCAGTAAATCCGAGCAGCCACCGTTTATACATGCTTTTATCCATCGGAAGATCGCCGACAAATTTGCCGGTCTGACCATTCATGGCAAAGGTGTATTTTTCGCCGTTCCATGTGGTGTTCAGCAGCCACACCGGCAGGAGAGCATAACGAACCTTGCCCTGGCGGAGATTGATGCTGGTCGATTCCGCCGTAACGGTCGTGTACCCCTGCACGGTATCGGCAAATGCCTCCTCGGTGCTTTTCCTGATACGCTCGTTGGCACGCTCAATGCTTGTTTCTGCATCTACATCGTATTTGTCCGCCAGATATCCGGCAAGATACGCTGTCTGGAAATCCACCGCATCCTCCATCCTGAACGGCTCGATGGATTCCATCAGCTTATCCTCCATCTTTGTGGAGCCGTCCACGGGAACCTGTGCAAAGCCCAATGAGCCGCTCCGTGTGACCGCATAACAGGTTGTTTCGGTGTAATCATATCGGCTGTCGCTCCAGTGCCGGATATTGGATGCTTTATAGCGCACCTTTGCGTCCGCATCTGCGTCGAACAGCCATACCGGAACGTACACCCCCTTGACCTCATCGATGTGATTCTGATCTGCGAATACCTTCGGGAGCAGCTTTTTACCGCCGTAATGTTTCTGCAGCGCCGCCTTTGCCGCCTTTTTATCCAGCTGAAACGGAATCACAAGATCCGGTTTCAAAGTGCCTGAAAACTGTCCCGTCATCACAACCGGATTATCGCAGTACGGGCAGGACATTGCCGCTGTGGTTTCGTCTCCTACGATTTCACCGCCGCAGGACTTGCAGACATATGTCAGAAGTCCGTCCGTTTCCCCGTTCTCCCACTGACTGTCCGGTTGGTTCCATTGAATGCTGTCCGCTGTCTCGTCTTTCAGTTCCGTGTCGTAGGCGGCGAGGGTTTCCATCTCATATTCCGTATCACAGTACGGACATTTCATCTTCTGCAGAGTGCTGTCAAAGGCGATGGCACCGCCGCAGCACGGACATTTATACTCCTGCAACTCTGCCATTGTCATGCCTCCTTACTGTATATCTCCGTCATCGAACGGATCGCCGCATTCCGGACAGAATTTCGGCGGCTTCACGCCTTTTTCCGGCTCCCATCCGCATTTGTCACACTTGTACTGCGGAATACCTGCAGGCTTCTTTGCACCGCATTCTGCACAGAACTTCCCCTTGTTGACAGTACCGCAGGACCAGGTCCAACCTTCGTCAGTCGGTTTCGGTGAGCCGCATTCGGGGCAGAATTTGCCTGTTGCAGCCGCCCCGCATTTGCAGGTCCAGCCACCGACAGGTTTCGGTTCGGGCTTTTTGGCTCCGCATTCGGGACAGAATTTTCCTGTTGCAGTGGCTCCGCAGGCACATTTCCAGCCTTCTGCGGCGGGTGCTGCTGACGGAGCCGGTGCTGCCTGCTGCTGACCCATGGCAAAGAGATTCTGTGCATTCATGCCGCCTGCATTCATTGCCATACCCATACCCATGAATCCTGTCATGGCACCGGCAGAGTTGCCTGCTGCAGTTTTCATAGCATCCGCCTGTGCGCCCACCAGTGTAGCCGCCGCCATTGTGGGATCGCGGTACATGGCAGTTTTCTGCGCAGTTTTGAGCATTTCCTGATCTTCTTCGGTCAGAGTCGGCGGATTGATAGCGACCTTGACATCGCCGATCCCCCGTGCACCCCATTCAGCGGACAGTTCTTCGTTGAGATATTTCTCCAAATCATTCGTATGCGCCGGGATCTGATTCGGACGGATTTCCAGCATGGACAGCTTGGCCAGTGCCGGACCGAGTGCGCTGACAAATTCTGTCTTCATCGTGTCACGCAGTTCGTCCTTGCCGTAGGCCTGAGCCACATTGCCTGCCACATTGGTGTACAGCTTGATCGGATCGGTGACACGGAATGTATAAGTACCGTTGCAGCGCAGAGAAACATCCACATCAAAGTTGATGCGGGAATCCACCACGCGGAAGGAGATCGGATTTGCCGTGCCGAATTTGTTGTCGAGAATTTCCTTGGTGTTAAAATAGTACACCCGCTGATCCTTGCCGGTGTCGCCGCCGTAGGTGAAGCGCTTGCCGATTGCCTTAAAGGTTTCCTTGATGCTTTCCCCGAGAGAACCGGCAAAAATGGACGGTTCGGTCGAGCTGTCCCATGTGAATTCACCGGGTTCAGCGCAGAGTTCAACAACCTTGCCCTGCTCAACGATAATCATACACTGTCCGTCGGCAACGGCAATACCAGAACCGTTGGAGATGATGTTGTCTTCGCCTTTGGTGTTGGAAGAACGCCTGCTTGTGCGCTTCTGTCCCTTGACGATCAGAATATCGTTTGCAATGGAATCACAGTAGAAAAATTCCTTCCACTGATCGGCAAGTACGCCGCCTGCTGCTCCTGCAATCGCTTTAATAAGTCCCATACTTTTTTCTCCTTTTATATATTCATGTGTATATTTTTGTGATCCAAATTATCCATTCATCCGTTCTGCTTATCCGCTTCACGTTTGAGGAAGATCCTTACTTCTGGATTCTGTATAATCTGCTCGTAATACCGTGCAGGAAACATACCTGCAAATTCTTCAAGTGTGCATCCCGGATAATATTCTTCCGGAATAGGCCGCTCCAGAGATGCACCGCCGCTTGAGCCCGCCGATATACCGGCAGTAAAAATGTCGTACAAAATATCCATCGAGCCGTCTTCGAAAAAGCGCAGTATCAGCCTGGTGCTCTCGTCATGTTCCTCATCCCGGTACCATCCGAGCTCGATATTCTCCGGCAGAAAACGCAGTCCGTACTCCTGTGCGAAAGCATCTCCGTATGTGCCGTAAGCAGCACAAACAAGCACATCGTTCGCATGAAGGAGTGTTTTCAGCGCATCGGTCATCTCAATACGGGTCAGCGATTTCGGCAGACACAGCTTTTTCATACCGGAAAACCGGTCGAGCACACCTGCATGAATCTCCTTGATTGCATCCTGCACGGTCACCGTAGTGAACAGCTCCTGCCAGTTTTCGACAGGATTCCATATCTCGGTATCCTCCGGGCGAATAACGCCATTGCCACAAAATTCAAGATTCCCCCCATCCCGGTCGATAAAAAACAGTCCCTCATGATTTTTAGAATAATACATGAAATTTTCCCTTTTTTATTTCCGCGCAGGCATACCGTCGCTTCCTATGCAGTAAGCCGCAGTTTCCTGCTGTGTTTCAAAATTCTCCAGCATCATGTTTTCGGGATCGGTAAGCGCATAGGAGCAGTCAACCGGAATATAGCCGGGAGCAATGTGCATATCTCCGACTTCCCGGAATCCGCCGCCGGTTATGTCAATCACGCGAAGTTCCATATCATTCGACGCCAGCTCGCTTCCTTCGGCGAAGACATACAGATAGTGTCTGCCGTCTGCAGTTTTTATGTAATACGGGTGATAGCCGCCGGTGCGGTGAGCGGTGTCCGCA
>JAFQGY010000138.1 GCA_017415325.1 Clostridia bacterium | reverse complement strand
GCCAGCCACATCCCGGTTACCGCTATATGCAGTTCCTCCGGCATTCTGCTGCGGGAAACCACCAGAAGATCCAGTGCCTCCGTCGTAAACAGCAGATGAAGCGCACCCAGCAGAACAAATGCCCATTTATATATAACATCGAAGGTGATCCGCCGCTTTTCCGGACGGGGATGGTATTTCCGTTCCAGCAGGACAGAGAAAACCCACAGCCCCACAGACCATACCAAAACCACCGCCAGCCACCCCCACTCCGGCAGTCCCACTCCTTTCAGACCATGCACCGGAAACAGCAGCAGACGGGCTGGTCCTTCCCACCTGTCCGGAAATATGGCTTCTCCCGTCAGAGAACGTCCCGCTATGTCTGCCAGTTCCAGAACACTGCAGGCTGTCATAGCACCGATGTATCCCTCAAAGACATGCAGAATTCCCTGCCGTTTCCGGAACAGCCAGAGTCCCGCCGGAAGGAGCAGTATCCACAGGACAGAGCCGATGGATGCGTAATACTGCACGATGCCGCAGGTATGCTCGGGGCCAACCATGGAGCAGTCGCAGCCGATGAGGAACGGGTGCAGTACCAGTGCGATGGAGTAGGCGATGGCCAGCCACCAGAGAAGGAGGGTCAGGGAGTATTTCCGGGATTCGGGGATCTGGATGGTCATAGAGTACTCCTTTCATTCCAGAAAAAACAGATCCGGTTCCGGCAGGGTCTGCCATGCAGCTGTATGTTCCAGAATATCCTGTATCCCGGCACAGACTTCCAGAAAACGCTGTCCCATCCGGTCATCCGAGACATATGAGCCGGCAATCCCTTCTGCCGTAACAGTCTTTTCCCAGAGTTCTGTCCGTACAGTCAGAATCAGTGTCATGGGCGGCGAGGTGGCCAGAGCGGGATTGGGGTTGTATATATCCGGATATGTCTGTATATCCAGTCCCTGCAGCAGGGCATGGATTTCCTGTATTTCCGATTCTGTCAGGAAGTATCCGGTTCGCTCTGCTCCTCTGACAAGTTCTCCGGTTACACTGTCATAAGAACACATCCCATCATACCCCCACTGCAGAGAAAATGAATATGCAGCCGGAAAATCCATTTCTGCCGTACAGGCGGTACACAGTATCACAAGAAGCAGCAGTACAAGCAATCGTTTCATCCGACAAACCTCCTACAAATACTTTCTGCCCCCAGTATAGCACAGTTTTTTCCACAGGAAATGTATAGTATGTAAATAAATGTAGAACAAAGAATTTCCACTCCAATCATTCTGCATTCTGATTTCTGCATTCTGAACTAAAAAAATGCACCCGACACATTTCTGCATCCGGTGCATTTCATCCTGACTATTTCTGATATCTGATCTCTTACTTCTTACTTTTTCCGCATTTCCTTGTATCCGTCAGCCCCTGCCGTAAACACAGGTTTCACGTGCATGGTGAAGGTGAAGTCCTTTTCGTTGAAGTGGAACTTCTTCAGCAGAGCGGGGCCGCAGGAGTTGGAACCGATGCCGCTCTGTTTGTAGTCGATGATGACGGTGGTTTCCTTGTTCGGTACCAGCTCATAGTGGTGACAGGTCTTTGTCAGCTGTTCGGGCGTATAGTGGCTTGCATTGAAGCTGAAGGAGGTTTCTGCCGTGAACAGGAATCCGTGTCCGGCCACTGTGGTCACTCTTGCCCAGCCGCAGTCGGCGTGGGAGCTGTTTTCCTGGGGGAATACATAGGGTTCGTAGTTGTCGGTAACGGTGGTGCCGAATTCACCCAGTCTGGCCGCCAGACGCTTGTCGGAGTAGGATTCCATGGGGCCGTAGCCGAAGTACCGCATCTGTTCCGCGCCTTCGGGCATGGTCAGCCGTACGCCGAACCGGGGCCAGGATACATCCAGTTCCTTCTGCCAGTGCATATCATACGTGAGGGTCAGGCCGCGGTTTTCGGTCACAGTATAGGTCACCTTCCCCCGCAGGATCGGCAGATGGGGTGCGCAGCCCATGGAGAAGTCCGCTTCCACCACAGCAGCAGTACCGTCACAGGAAATCAGCTTACAGCCGTAGCACTTTACCTTCGCTCTGTCCAGACCGTTGGCAATCCAGGTGTTCTTTACGTTCCGGTCGTTGTCGGTGGGCGCACGCCAGATGGTGGGTTCGATGGGACAGGTCACCAGTTCTTCCCCGTTGTCACAGATGCTCTTTACCAGACCGGACACGGTGTCGATGGTGTATACGGTGTCGCCGCAGGTGATGACGACGGCGTTCTTTTCTTCCTTTGTTTCGATGGTGTACAGGGGAGCGGGTACGCATGTGGATGCTTCCAGATTCTTTCCGAAATAAATATCCTGATAGATGCCCAGCTCATATCCTGCCGGTGCCCATGCTTTGTTTTCGTTGTAACGCAGGGAGAAGTTGACAGTTACGGTACCCTTATAGGAATCCAGCACATCCCCGTCGAACAGGGTGTATTCCTTTTCTGTCTGCGGCGCGATGTCCAGACCCGGGATTCTGCCGGAGCAAACGGACTTGCCGTCCACTTCGATCCACCAGAACAGGGACAGGTCGCACATACAGGTGAAAAACCGTCTGTTTTTCAGTACATACTGCCCCTTGCGGCTGCCGGGCTTCACTTCCATGGGCATGTACATCTGCTTGGCTTCCAGAAGTCCGGTGTGTACCCGTCTGTCGGGGTAAACCAGACCGTCCACGCAGAAGTTGCCGTCGTTGGGGAAGTCGCCGAAGTCGCCGCCGTAAGTAAAGCCGGGGTTGGCGTACCGGTTTTCCCCGATGGCAACGCTGTGGTCGGTGAATTCCCATACACATCCGCCGAAGAAGGGATCGTTCGCCCAGATCACATCCCAGTATGCCGCCAGATCCCCGGGGCCGTTGCCCATGGCGTGGCAGTATTCACACAGGAACAGGGGCTGGGTCTTGCTCTCATCCTTACAGTATTCGTCGCACCAGCTGGCAGCGGGATACATCCGGCTTTCCATATCGGTGGTGTCGGCTTTATGTTCGCCACCGTTGTACCCGGAGTGGGCGCCTTCGTAGTGTACCAGACGGCTGGTGTCCCGGCTCTTGATCCAGGTGGTCATGGCGGTGTGGTTTCTGCCCAGACCCGATTCGTTGCCCAGAGACCAGAAGATTACGCAGGGGTGGTTCTTGTCCCGTTCCACCAGTCTCTGCGCTCTGTCCACGTAGGCCTTTTCCCAGTCGGGATGGTCGGAGATGCCGTTCCAGGGATGCATGCCGTGGGTTTCGATGTCGGTTTCGTCACATACGTACAGACCGAACTTGTCGCAGAGGCCCGTGAATCTGGGATCGTTGGGGTAATGGGAAGTCCGCACCATATTGACGTTGTGGGCCTTCATGATCATCAGGTCGCGGATCATGTGATCCATGGGGGTGGCGTGGCCCAGCAGGTGGTGGCTGTCGTGACGGTTGACGCCCTTGGCCTTGACCTTCTTGCCGTTGATATAGATGACTTTATCCTTGATTTCGATCCGTCTTGCCCCGGTGTTTACGGCGATGGTTTCGTCCCCGCAGGTCAGAACCAGGGTATACAGATCGGGGGTTTCGTCAGACCACAGCTTGGGATTTTCGATGGTGGGAACGGTAATCACACCTTCTCCGTCGATGGTTTCGCAGCCGGAAGCCACGCTGCAGCCGCAGGGAGACAGCAGTTCCCAGTTTACAGAGGCCTTGCCGGTGAGGGACAGTTCTGCCCGTAAGTCCGCCGCATCGAAGCTGTCGTTCAGGTCACACTTCACGAAGATGTCCCGTATGTGGGTCTTGTCCCGGAACAGCAGGTATACTTCTCTGAAGATCCCGGACATACGCCACATATCCTGGTCTTCCAGATAGGTACCGTCGGACCACTTCAGTACCAGCACCTTGATGGTGTTGACGCCGGCATGGACAAGTCCGGTGACGTTGATTTCGCTGGTCAGGTGGCTTACCTGGGAATAGGCCGCAAAGGTGTCGTTGACCCATACGTAGAATGCAGAGTCCACCCCTTCAAAGTTCAGGAAAATTTCCTTGCCCATCATGGACTGGGGCACATTGAAGTCCCGGATATACAGACCGCAGGGGTTTTCGTCCGGCACATGGGGCGGATCCACGGGAATGGGGTAGTTCACGTTGGTGTAGTTGGGCACATCGTAGCCGCGGTCCAGCGCCATCTGCCAGTTCATGGGCACAGGCAGCCTGTCCATATCGGCACGGTCAAAGCAGCCGCAGGTGAAGTCGCAGATGTCGTGTACGGACTTGAAGAACCGGAAATCCCACACGCCGCAGAGGGATTTGAAATAGGGGCTGGTATCACGGTTCTCACCGAGAGCAGCACATTTGCCGGTGTAGGGAATAAAGTACGCACGGGGAGCTTCACAGTTTACGTGCAGGATCTGTTCCGTGGTATGGTAGTCGGGAATGTTCAGAGGCATAATGCAGTCTCCTTTGGTTGGTATTGGTTTGGTACTATTATGACACAATCCCCGGAAGATGTCAAGGGGATATTTGTGAATGTGTACAGGGACATGCCCTGCAGCACAGGAGCGGGATGGTGCCTACCGTTTCCGCCATGCCGTAGGACTGTATCCCGTATGCCGCCGGAATACCGCCGAAAAATAGCACCCGTCCGAAAAATACAGCCGTGCCGCAATCTCTCCCACAGACATTCCCGTAACACCCAGCAGATACTGCGCCGTTTCAATCCGCTTCTGCAGGATATACTGTCCCGGCGTGATTCCGTATTCTTTCCGGAACAGCCGGATGATCTGGGAGCGGCTCAGACGGAAGTAGTCCGACAGAATTTCCAGCGACAGATCCCGGATCAGGATATTTCCGTCAATATAGCCCCGGATTTTTTCCGCTGTATTCCCCGGCTTTTCCATCTCCCGCACAATTGCAGAAGACCGCAGGGGCAGAAGCATCCGGTGAATGGTCAGTGCCGCTTCGTCCATGTCCGCCTCATGGGTTTCAAACGTGGATCTCTCCAGCAATTGCAGCAGCTGCCGGAAAGAGGATTCCATGTCCACCCGCCGGACAATCACGCTGTCCGTAATGCCGTAGTTCTCCATCAGACTGTCCGCCAGAGAGCCGTGGAACACCACAAACAGCTTTTTATAGGGTTCTTCCGGCACGGCACCATATACAATCTGCCGGTTCCGGTTCATGAAAAACAGATCCCCCGCCTGCACCTCATAGCGCCTGCTCTCCGTTTCCGCATATCCCCTGCCCTCAAGAACATATTCCAGAATATATTTATCCCAGTCATTTCCCTGCTCTGTATTATGAGGGATTCTGTATTCCGCCCACGGATACCCGATTCCCGCCAGAAACACCTGAAAGGGCAGCGTATAGGACATCCGGTTGTTGTACAGGATTTTTTCATGCTTGGTATTGTAGTACATATTTCTCCGCATGCGCATTTTTCCATGGTTTATGCGTCTTTTTTCTATATTTTCGCTGTTGGATTCATGGTATCATAAAGTATCTGAAAATACAATACCCACTACTGCTTATTTTAACATTTTATCCTTATTATGGAGGTACAGCCCATGCATACAAAACGTTTTGCTCTGCTTCTGGCCGCTCTGCTGGTGTCCGCTTCTTTCACCGGATGCGGCGGTACAGAACCCGTCACCGAAACCACAACTGACACCACCCCTGCCGAAACCATGGCGGAAGAAACCGAAACCAAGCCTCTCCGTTCTGCCGACCTGCTACCCGCTGCGGACTTCGGCGGTGCGGATTATGTCATCATCGGCCGGGAATACGCCAAGCTGGGAGAACTGCCCGGCATGGAATTCGTGGTGGAGGAGCTGACCGGGGACATCATCAACGATACCATCTACAAGCGGAACCAGACCGTGGAAGAAAACTTCAATGTGAACGTAACCGCCATGACCGGGGACGCCGGAGCTCTGGTGAAAACCTCTGTTACCGCCGGGGACGGTGCCTATGACCTGTCCTGGGCCCATGTGAACACCATGTC
>JAFQGY010000137.1 GCA_017415325.1 Clostridia bacterium | reverse complement strand
GCAGATGGAATGGAAAGTACCGGTCATGATTTCGGCGGCTTCTGCACTGCCTTCTCCGAAAATAGAGGTAATCCGCTCTTTGATTTCCCGGGCAGCTTTATTGGTGAAGGTAATGGCCATCACTGTCCAGGCAGGAGGTGCATCCACAGCAAAACGGGTCAGGTATTCCCCCAGTGCGTCATGATCCAACGTCAGGGCCTTTTCCATTTCCGGCAGCAGTTCTGCAGCGTTCTGCGGTACAACCGGATCATGGTATGCGTTGCCGTAGCGGATCAGATAGGCAAGACGATTCACAAGCACTGTGGTCTTACCGCTTCCCGCACCGGCCAGGATCAGCAGCGGGCCATTGACCTGATACACGGCTTCTCTTTGTTTATCATTCAGTTTGGAAAAATAGGTGTCAAAAAGTTTTCTTTTGCAGGCTGAAAAGCGAGCTGAAATAGGATTTTCGGGCATGTCTGGTCTCACTTCTATAAAAATATACATTATAAATTATAGCACAAATCGTGTCAATTATCAAGGTAAGTCGGTGAATTTCACAGGAGAAAACTGCACAGGTTTTGAGGCGGTTTCATGTGGTTTTTGGGCAAAAAATGGCATGAAAAAACCGAGGTTGTCTGCCCCGGTTTTCTGTTGGGTTATTTTTGAACAATCAAACAGATTCCTGCCGCGGAAGACAAATAATCCGCAGGAATTGTAAGTGTTTCATTGTCTATGGCATATGTAAACACAAAATCAACAGCGTAAAACGCACTTCCCATAATCAGGTGAACATATTCCTCTATCATGTCTTTCCGGATATGAGGTAATAATAATCTGTCCGCAAGCTGTCTCATCGTATTCATATACTTTTCTGCCAGCTTCTCCAGTTTCTGCAGGATCCTTTTTTCAATTTCTCTCCAGCTTTCAATGGTAAAGACCGGCATGGTCAGCATGTATCCAGTATCGGTTTTCTGCAGATACCCTTTTTCCACCAGAAAAGCCGCTTTTTCTTTCTCGGTTTCTGTAAGTGTACAGCCGGAATCCTCATAGATGCGCAGAAACAGGTCTGCATTGCTGGTATTCAATATCCGGTCTCTGTCCCCGAAGGGTTCTGCCTGAAAATAATTCACATATGAAACACGCCGATACCCGGATGTGGTAAACTGCTGCCACAAATTGCTCCAGGAAACCGCATGCAGATCCCCATATGAAATGATTTCATCCGGAAATTTTACTCTTCCCATGAGTCTGTAATCTTTTCCATTGTCCGCCGGAACAGACGGATCCAGCGTACTTTCGTAGAGTTCCCGCATTTTTTTGCCCAACATATCAGATGCCACCACATACAGAATCCACATCAGATATTTGTATGCAAACCGGTTCCCGTAAAAATCGACACTGCGGATTTCCGGTTCCAGTGCTGTCAGCAGTTCTGTCAGTTCTTTTCCCACATCCTGATACACTTTTGCTTTTTCCAGATAGTAGTCACGATAGGCTTCTTCCGGCAGGATCACAAAATCTGTAAGATATTTTCCTTTGGCGGTTTCTTTCAGAAATTTGTGTTCCAGCAGATAGTTCAGTTTCTCTTCAAAATACACGGGTGCCACACCAATTTCATCTGCAATTTCCCGTATGGTACATGCTTCTTTCCGGCAGGTGATCAGAATCTGTTTTGTCATCAGATCCTGCAGTTTCTCCCAATGTTTCGGTATGTTATATCCGCCGTTCATATACAATTCGGCCGGTGCATATGCACTTCTTCCGGTGTTTGTCATAGTAAAATCCTCCCTGATTTTTTCTTTGGCATCAAACAGGCGACGTTTTATGGTTCCTTCCGGCACACCAAGATCATCCGCAATTGCACGGGTTGTCTGGTTCTGCAGATAATACCGGATAATGGTTTCCCGGTGAATGGCAGACAGGCGGGACAGTGCATGATTCAGTGCAGATTGTTCCTCTTCTGCAATCATTCCGTCTGCAGGATCCGGTATATCCGCCGGCAGGGTTCCGCCCACTTCTTCCAGAGACACAGCACCGTTCTGCTTCTTCCGAAGGTACAGACAGTACCGGTGGTGGGCCAGTTTCCAGAACCAGGCGTATACTGCAGTGATCTGTTCCCGGTGTTTTCTGTAGGATACCAGTGCTTCGGTGAGAATATCCTGTGCCAGATCCTCTGCTTCCCCTGTATCATGCAGCCGTTTTATACAGTATAGGTATGTATTCTGTATCAGCTCTTCCGTCAGCCAGCTTTCTTCCACTGTTACGCCTCCTGTTATGTCGTTTTATGATCGATCATAACCATATAGTATCAGGATATGTCAAATCGTTCGGTATTCTTTTCAAAAAAGTGAAAAAGCTTCCGCATAACTGTATCGGGAAGCTTTCTCGCTTTATACTTTTTGAATCTGTATATCCAGCTGCTTGATGCCTTTCCTGTTCACCTCACTGGCATCATGGAATGTGGGAACCACCTGCATCAGGGCCTGCCGGATTTCTTCCTTGTTGCCGGACTTTCGGACAGACAGCAGTGCATTCCGCAGAACATCCAGTTTTTCCTCTACGCCTTCTCTGGAAAGTGGTGTATCCCGTTCGATAAAGATCATCTTGTTTTCGGTCTTTTCCATCTCTTCCGTTTTGATCAGCAGTTCTTCATACAGTTTCTCACCCGGCCGGAGACCAATTTCAACGATATCAATATCTTTATACGGACGGAAACCGGAGAGACGGATCATATTTTCCGCCAGATCCAGAATTTTCACCGGATTCCCCATATCCAGAACAAACAGTTCTCCGCTCTTTGCCATAGCACCGGCTGTCATCACCAGCTGACTGGCTTCCGGAATGATCATAAAGTAACGGATAATACGTTTATCTGTGATGGTTACAGGTCCGCCGGCTTCAATCTGCTTTTTGAACAACGGAATGACAGAACCATTGGATCCAAGGACATTGCCGAACCGCACCGCAGCAAAAGAAGTATTGCTTCCTTTGCGACACTGAATAATCATCTCACACATACGTTTTGTGGCTCCCATAACATTTGTGGGATTTACCGCTTTGTCTGTTGAGATCATGATAAACTTCTGTACGCCGTATTTTTCCGCGGCATTGGCAACATTATATGTACCGAATACATTATTTTTCACCGCTTCACTGCAGCTCTGTTCCATCAGCGGGACATGCTTATGTGCAGCTGCGTGGAATACCACCTGCGGTCTGTACAGAGCAAACAGTTCGTCAATTTTTTCTCTGTCCCGTACAGAAGCGATTTCCACACAGAGTTCCATTCCGCCTGTCCTGATCAGCGTTGAATTCCGCAGAAGTTCCTGCTGGATATCATAAGCATTATTCTCGTATATATCGACAATAATCAGCTTCTGGGGATTGCATTTTACAATCTGCCGACAGAGTTCGCTGCCGATAGAACCGCCGCCGCCCGTCACCATCACAACTTTCCCTGCATAATATGTGCGTGTTTCATCGCTGAGGATGGATTTGGAATCCCGGAACAGCAATTCTTCAATTTTGAATTCCCGCAGAGTACGGGTTTCGTTGGAATGAACTGAATATTCCATCTGCCCTTCTTCTGCCAGGGGATAATCATAAATTTTTACATTCTTGCCTGTTTCAGCATATTTTTCATATACCTGCTGTTTTTCTGCAGGAGACAGATCCGGCAG
>JAFQGY010000136.1 GCA_017415325.1 Clostridia bacterium | reverse complement strand
GTATTATGCCATAAACGGACAGAATACGGAAGATCACGATTTCGGCTATCCCTGCATGATGCCGGAGAAGATTACCATCGAAAATCTGCGGGTGGCAGACAGCAAAGCTACCCCGGCGTATGAGGGAATCGTCCTGTTTGCATCCATGAACCCATCACGGAAGGATGCTGCGTCAGAAAAACAGGTCACAGAGTCTGCGGGGTACAGTCCGTATCAGATTACAGAGAAGCTGACAATCGGCGGATACACCAGCGATTCCGGGAAAGACTGGACACTGACTGCAAATCCGTGGCTGTTCCGGAATATGGAAGTGGCAGAGATGGACGGGTAAAGCAAGATAAAACAAAGAGCCGGATGATCCGACAGAACCGATACGGTTCCAGCGGATAACCCGGCTTTTTTGGTGTGTATTGATTTACGGATAATTCTTTTCCACAGTGGAGATAATTTCTTCCAGTTTGGCTTCCAGAGACTTCTTCTGGGATTCGATAGTGGATACCCAGGGTTTCTGGTTGATAATGCAGTCCATCAGAATCTTGTCAGTCCCCACAAACTTGGACATCTGCACAACCGGGTTGAATACAGCGCCTTCCTTGATGATGTCAATCATCCGGGAGGAAACGTCGCTTTCTTCGCGGGAGTACTTGATCTTCAATGCAGATTCATAGTAGGCGGGAGAAACGGTCTTGTAGCTTTCAAAAGCTAGAGCTTCCATGACGGCCCCCATCATATCGGGATTCCGGGAGTTGATGGGAAGACCGAAAATGGATTCACTGCCGCAGATGGTAACTTTGTAATCTTTCTGTGCTTCGTCCCACTTGGGGAAGGGCAGAAGACCAAAGTCACTTTCCATTTCCCGGTAGGCGGTTTCAGAATCGATAAAGCGTCCGGTAACAAACAGGGCTCTGTCGGAAATGAATACAGGATAGGTCTTTTCGTTGCTTTCCCCCATGGTAATGTTATCATCGGCATGGAGCATAGCGGAGAACTTGTCATATGCATCGGCGGTTCTGGGATTGCCGAAATCGAATTCGGGAGAACCGGATTCCCCGACGTTGAAGAAGCTCATTTCCAGTGCATCATAGAAGCCGCGCATCAGCAGATTGTTCGTGATGATAAACCCGAACTGGTCGTCTTCCAGCACTGCCTTGCCGTCCCCGTTCAGATCCACATACCCTACGGAAGCCAGTTCGTTCAGTTTGTCCAGAGTCCACTTGCCTTCAAATACCGTTTCGGAAAGATCCCCGATGCCATGGTCGGCACAAAGTTCCTTGTTGTAGAAAAGGCAGTGGATATACCGCAGCATCCCCAGAGAAATATCTCCCGTGGCAAAGAACAGCTTTCCGGCAATGGATGTGGTTTCAATCAGACCCTGTGACCACCAGGGCATATCCAGAGACAGGTACGCTACATCGTTCAGCGGAAGAATGGCACTGTCCAGAATCAGCGTGGGGGTGTGATAGGAAGGGCCGGATACGATGTCGTGGCTGTTGTCTCCTGCCAGAACGCTCTGCAGAATCACATTCTGATACCCGCCGTTCCAGTCGGTGCTTTCGTTGGGAATGTAGGTCAGCGTTACCCCCAGCCGTTCTTCCACGGTCAGGTTCCGCATATATACAGCCTGGTTCACGATGTCTCCTTCGCCGTCTGCTGTGAATTCATCGGTAAAGGCACCGCGGTACAGAATGTTGATATTCTCGCCTTCAAACATCAGGTCGGCAGGAACACCATCGTGCAGTTCGGTTTCGGTTTCCCCGGCAGTTTCGTCAGCCGCAGCAGTGGTTTCAGATACGGTAGTTTCCGGTGTTTCCTCTTCAGCACCACAGGAGGCAAGCGGCAGGCTCAGCAGCAGTGCCAGAAACAGGCAGATCCATTTTTGGGTGTTCATATTTTCCGTCTCCTTGGTTTATTCTTCGTCCGGCAGGACAACGTCCTTCATCTTGAAGCCGTCCACATGGGTGACATCCAGCTTCACAATCCGTTCCTTCAGTTCGGGATCCTCCAGAATCCGCTTGTATTCCCCCGGAATGCGGATGTGTCCCAGTTCCTTGAAGTGGTAGGTCTGGTGTCTGTCGGAAGGCAGCCAGCCATGGTAATAGGGTACCGGGATCCCCTTTTCCATCCGTTCGATCAGCTCCGGCAGATAGTCGGTATAGACATCTCTGGGCAGGGCGGAATGGTTCTTGCAGATGGCGGCGGCCATACCCACAACTTCCCCCAGCTGCCCAAGGGTACGCATAACCCGGACAGCGGCAAATGCCACATGGGATGTACTGATGATTCTGCCGCCCAGGAAGAGATTCTTGACATCTCTGGCGTACAGACAGCGGTAGGGTACAGCATACGGTGCGCCGATTCCCCGGTGGTATGCGCAGGAATAGAAGGGTTCCGGGTAGTTTGGGGTGTGCTTCGGGTCGGGATAATGGATATCAATGTTCCATGTGATGGCGGCAGAAGCGTCCGGATAGGGAACATGGTCTTCCACATCCTGCTGTGTCAGGACAACATCACCTACCACACGGTAGCTTTCCCGTTTCCCGCCGATGGGGGATACCCATGTGAGTCTGCGCTTGGCCCATTCGTCCTTCCGGGCGGAATGATGCTTCAGATAGGCCCAGTTGGCATAAATCGCCATCATGGCATAGTCCCGGATGTATTCGGCTTCCATGGCCTGGTTCCGGTACTGCCCGCTTTCCCATTCCCAGTCGCCGCCCTTGACATACAGTACATTCCCGTCATGGATTTCCATCCCCCAGTCGATTTCCGGGAACTCCTGTACCTCGTCGGTTTCTTCGCTGAGCCACAGAATGGACTGCCCCATGACTTCACAGGAGCCTTCCAGCGGTGCCAGAGATTCGTTGAACACGGCTCTGCTTTCCGTACCGTACATGGTTTCCGCGCCCATAAACCGGGCAAGAACGCCGTCACCGGTGCAGTCCGCAAAGAGAGGCGCCCGGTACCAGGTCTGCTCGCCGGTTTTCATGTCCATTACCAGCACAGCGGCAATTTTCTGTGGGTCTTCGGGATCCTTCTGCAGATTCACCACAGCGGCGTTGAGACGGAGCTTGTACATATTGGGATTCTGCAGGGAGAACACACGGGTCTTCCGGTCGTCTTCGTAGAATTCCTTGGGATAGGTCCCCCCGCTGCCGAAGATGGGCCCGATTTCCGCTACGGTGTTGCCGATGTTGGGATAAGGTGCGGAATGGGGAACCCCGCCCAGGCTGACCCGGATCTCGGAGCTGTTGCAGCCGCCCAGAATGCTTCTGTCCTGGATCAGCAGAACCTTCACCCCGCTGCGGATGGCTGCCAGTGCCATGCAGGTACCGGCCATACCGCCCCCGGCGATGATCAGGTCATAGGTTTCCTCAGACCATACCGGTTCCGCCTTGCCGTAGACAGCACGCATCTGCCTGATATCTTCTGCATCAGAAGAGGGTTTTTCCGGGCTGTCTGTGATCAGAATGGCATCGCAGCGGCCGTTGAACCCGGTCATATCGTGCAGTGTCAGAGCGGCTGTCCCTTCTTCCAGCTGTACACCGCCGGCATACTGCCAGTCCCATGCTTCCCCGTTGGTGCCCAGTACAACCGGCAGTGTACGGTGGTTTACGGAAAGCTGGAATTTCCCGGCGCTGCTTCCGCGGTTCCAGCAGGCAGTCCAGTCACGGGTACGGACCCAGATGTGATAAGTGCCTCTCTGCGGGACAGCAAAGGTGGTTTCAGCGTCTTCCACCGGGATCCCCATGCCGTGTGCCATAATGTATGCGGAGCCCATATGCGGTACGGACTGTGTTTCGATGACCCAGCCGCCCAGATGCCGGAAGCTCTCCGCTTCAATCCAGATACTGATCATATTGTTGTCCTCCTTGCGTTGGTGTATTTCTCTGGAAAATGAATATACATAATTTATTGTATATCATTGTCCCGGAAAAAGCAATACATTTCATGTATTTCTCTGCAGCATTTCCCCAATATAACTTGACATCCCGCTGTCCATTTCGTATAATACTGATAAGAAGCAACATTTTTGCCAAGTGGGGAGCGTATCATGACCTATCGTGAAAATTACCTGAAAACTGTCCGGTTTGAACATCCGGATCATATTCCCGTGAATTTCTCTATCAATGAATCCATCTATTACGCCTACGAAGCGGATGATATTGCAGAACTGTTGGAATCCCATCCCATCATCGCCGGGAAACATGTCATCCGGCAGGATCTGCTGGGGCGGAACCGGGAGCAGAAACCGTACCGGAAACGGTTTTTCGATGAATTCGGTGTGGAATGGGAAGAGATTCAGCCCGGGATCCGCGGCACAGTCATCCGGCATCCTCTGGAGAATTTTGCAAAGATCCGGGACTATACCTTTCCTGCACTGCCGCAGTTTGATGTGGAATCCGGAAAAGCTGCTGTGCAGAGTGCCAGAGAGCAGGGACACCTGACCTGTGCCGGACTGCCTCACGGACACACCTTCCTGCGGCTGACAGACCTGTGCGGATACGGCAATGTGCTGATGGGCATGGCGGACGAAGACGAGGATCTGGAACTGCTGATGCACCGGCTGGAAGAATACAACTGTGCGTTTACGGATTACTGGGGAAAGCTGGGGTATGACATGATTTCCTATCCGGAAGATCTGGGAATGCAGGTGGGCCCCATGATCTCTCCGGCTCTGTTCCAAAAGTACATCAAGCCCATGTATCAGCGGATGATGAAACCGGCAAGGGATTCCGGCGCCATTGTGCATATGCATTCCGACGGGGACATCCGTGTGCTGGCGGACGATCTGCTGGACGGCGGCGTGGATATTCTGAATCTGCAGGATCTGGTCAACGGCATCGACTGGATCAGAGAACGGTATGCGGGGAAAACCTGCATTGATCTGGACATCGACCGCCAGAAAGTAACCGTGTTCGGTACCCCTGCAGAGGTGGATGCCCTGATCCGTGAGGAAGTGGAAAAGCTTTCCTCTCCCGCCGGCGGTTTGATGCTGGTGTACGGATGGTATGCCGGAACCCCGCTGGAAAATGTCCGGGCGCTGATGGATGCACTGGAAAAATATATGTTCTACTGGGCGTGATACGATTTATGAAATTATTATAAAATGAATGGATACAAACGGAAAGGAAAAACAGTATGTATACAGCAAACGGTGCAAGATACAGTGACATCCGCTATAACCGCTGCGGAAAAAGCGGACTGAAACTGCCGGTGGTTTCTCTGGGGTTCTGGCACAACTTCGGGGACACCGCTGTGATGGCCAACATGAAAAAGCTGTGCTTCACTGCCTTTGACAACGGGATCACCCACTTTGACCTGGCCAACAATTACGGACCCGAACCGGGCAGTGCAGAAGCCAATCTGGGGAAGATTCTTCGGGACGAAATGGGTGCATACCGGGATGAACTGATCATCAGTACCAAAGCAGGATATGATATGTGGCCCGGGCCTTATGGGAATGACGGCAGCCGGAAATACCTGATTGCCAGTCTGGATCAGAGTCTGCAGCGGATGGGACTGGACTATGTGGATATCTTTTACCACCACCGCCCGGACAATGAGACCCCTCTGGAAGAAACCATGGGGGCACTGGATTCCATTGTAAAGAGCGGGAAGGCGCTGTATGTGGGTCTGTCCAATTATGACGGCGAACGGATGAAGAAAGCGGCAGCCATTCTGGAAGAGCTGAAATGTCCCTTTGTCATCAACCAGAATTCCTATAATATTTTCAACCGCGGCATCGAACACAACGGACTGAAAGCAGCCTGCCGGGAAACGGGGAAGGGGCTGATTTCCTTCTGTCCGCTGGCACAGGGACTTCTTACCAACCGGTATCTGAACGGGATTCCGGAAGACAGCCGTGTGAAGACCGACGGACGGTTCTTAAACCAGAATTCCATTCAGGAAAAAACCATCGCCAGAGTACGGAAACTCAACAACCTGGCACTGCAGCGGGGAGAAACTCTGGCGCAGATGGCACTGAAATGGGTGCTGAAAGACAATGATGTGACAAGCGTGCTGATCGGTGCTTCCAAGCCGGAACAGATTCTCGACAATCTGGGTGTACAGAAGGGCAGTCCTCTGAGCGGGGAAGAACTGGAGCTCATCGACAGAATCTGTGCGGAATAAGTCAAATACCGGAAATGAGGTGGAAAGTAATGGGAATTCTCGGTGTATGGATGTGGAGCAGCAGCATCCGGCTGCGGGGAGCGGAAGAGGTAATTTCCCACTGTGCCGATGCAGGGGTGACAGATATCTATTTCCTGGTGAAAGGTCTGCTGGGTACGGCGGCGTATCAAAGCAGTCTGGTACCCAACGATGGGGAAAGAGACCTGCTGGCGGAAGCACTGGATGCTGCCCATAAACGGAACATCCGGCTTCACGCATGGTATACCACGGTCTGTGACAGGCAGTATGTGGCCAGTCATCCGGAGAGCGGAAGATTCCATTGCAGAACGGGGCCGGACAATCAGATGGTAGCATTGACAGATACAGGGTATCCGCTGTACATGGAATCTGTTGTGCAGGAAATCTGCCGGAACTACCCCATAGACGGAATTCATCTGGACTATATCCGGTACAATCATATCACCTCCGGCTGGTCGGAAAAAGATCTGCAGTGCTATGCGGCAGAAGGCGCGGATCCGGAAGAACTGCGGCATATGCTGGATCGTATGTACTACCGGGAAGAGGGAAAGGACGAAACTCTTCTGTTTGATGCATACCGTGCCGGGGAGAAAAATGCGGTGGCTTTTGCCAATGCCCGTCGGAAGCAGGTGGTACAGTTTGCAAGCCGGCTCCGGGATGCGGCAAAAGCGGAACGGAAAAATCTGATCATGACCGCTGCCCTGATGCCGGAGGGCGCATATGACGATACCGCATTTGCAGACCTGCATTACGGACAGAAGTATGCAGATGCCGCAGGGCTTTACGACTATGTTCTGCCCATGGCCTATACGAAAACCTATGAAAAGGATGGCGTATGGCTGCAGAAACTGGCAGATAACTGTTTCCGAGCAGGTCTGAAAACCGTTATGGGACTGCAGGCGTTTTCGCCTTCCACAGGGAGCACACTGCGCGATGATATTGCCGCACTGCGGGATGCATCCACTGAAGGGATCTGCCTGTTCCGGGAAGGTTCCTGTGTGATGGCATACAGGAATGGCCGGTCACTGAAGGTGTATAATGCCACCGAGGGGACTGTCACCGGGATTGCAGCCGTCTGTGGAGAGAACACGGCAGAGCGGCAGACAGAGCTGAAGCCCGGTGCGGAAATATGCTGGGAACTGCCATTTGCGCCGGATTGTGTGCGTGCCTTCTGCGGTGAAAAGGAAATCTGTGTGTTCACGGCAGATCCGGAAGCAAAGTGATCCGGGCACAGGGAAAAATCGCAGCACAGGGAGAAAACAGGAGAAACAAGTATGGCAAATAAAATTCGTTATGACAAGAAATCAGCATGGGAGATTGTATACAGCCGGTACGACGGCATGCAGGCCAAGGCTATGCAGCTGCTGTCGGCAGAGGTGGGCTATCGTGTGACCCGGGATCCCGGTGTATATACGCTGTATGTACTGCCCTGTGTGCAGGAAAGCAGCGTTCTGCCGGAAAAGTGTGCCATCATTATCGGCCGGAGAGAAGAAAGTGCACTGCTGCAGCAGTATATCAGACCGGAAGACGTACCGGAGGATGGTTACTGCATCCGTGTCATGAAAAATCCGTTGAATGATATGTACAACTGGATTCTGATTGCCGGTGCGGACGATGCGGCACTGTATTATGGTGCTGTGGATTTTCTGGATCACTATCTGGTGCAGCATTCCCATTATCCCATGTGTGACAACAATGAAACGCTGGATTTCGAACTGCCGGACAGCATCCATATTTCCAGACCCCAGACCAAACGCCGTACGATTTTCACCTGGGGACATCCCATCAACGATTACCGGCTGTTTATGCGGAACATGGCCCGGCTGAAGCTGAACGAAGTAATCATCTGGAACGATTTCTGTCCTGTGAATGCCGCAGAAATTATGGCATATGCCCACGAATGGGGGATCCGGGTGATCTGGGGCTTTGCATGGGGCTGGATTGACGGATGCGGAAACATCAAAAGCATCGATGACGAATACCTGGCCGGGGTAAAGCAGGCTGTACTGGATACATTTGAAAGGGAATATGCCCACCTGGATCTGGACGGAATCTATTTCCAGTCCTTCACAGAGGTATGGGATTCCCAGATCGGCGGCAGATCCATTGCGGAAACGGTTGTAAAACTGGTGAACGAAACGGCGGATGAACTGATGGCCCGGCATCCCGGACTGGAGATTCAGTTTGGTCTCCATGCGGATTCCGTACGGAACAATCTGGAAGCCATTTCCCACACCGACCCGCGGGTGGAGATCATCTGGGAAAACCACGATGCATTTCCCATCAATTCCGAACCGGATTTCCAGAAGGAAAACGCCTTTGAAAGTACATCCGACTTTATCCGGAAGATTCTCACGCTGCGTCCCGGTGCAAAGACCGGAATCCTGTATAAAGGATACTGCACACTGGACTGGAGCAAATTTGCCTACCAGAGAGGGCCGTTCCTGCTGGGTGAATCCCATCCCCGCCTGATTGCCCACGATACCGCTCTTCGGGAACAGAGATGGAGATTCCTGCAGGGACAGTGGATGCAGTACGGCGAATCTGCCCAGAAAATTGCCCAGCTGATCCACGGACTGGATCCGGAAGGAAACGTGGCACTGGGTATGGCCGGTATGTTTGACGACGGCATCTGGTTCCCGGAAGCTGTGTCCTCCCATATGTTCTGGAACTCGGACGGAACGTATGAACGGACCATGCGGGAAGTGGCGGCGCGTCCCTGCCTGCGGATGTAATATCAGAAAGGAAATAAACGATATGAAAAACAGACTGCATAAACATGTGGCATTTCTGCTGGTACTGGCATCTCTTCTGACCTTCTCCGGCTGCTCAAGTTCCGGGGAAGCGGAAACAGCGGTACAGCAGGCGGCAGGCGAACAGGAAACTGCAGCGGAAACAACACCGGAGACCAGTGTTCTGGAAGCACTGCCGGTGGAAGATCTGGGCGGAATGTCCTTCCGGATGCTGGGGGTAAGCTATCCCACCAGACGGAATTTCCCTGTGGAGGAAGAAACAGGGGAAGCGGTGAATGATGCGCTGGTGAGACGGGATCTGGCGGTCAGTGAGATGCTGAATGTGGTGATCGAATCCCAGGCGGAAGACAAAGCGGATTCCGTGACCAAGATTGTCAAGGATACTGTTATTGCCGGAGATGCCGTATGCGATATGATCATTTCCGATATTGCCAGTTCTCTGATGACTCTGATGACCGGCGGCTCACTGCTGGATATGCGGCAGATGGACAATCTCTCTCTGGCGGAAAACTGGTGGTCCTACGGGATGTATGAAAATGCTTCCATCAACGGAAGACAGTATATCACCATGGGGGACATTTCTCCTATGAAATATTATGCCCCCTATTGTCTGGCATACAACCAGAAGCTGGGGGCAGACTACGGCTACAGCGATCTGTATGAAGAAGTGCTGAACGGTACCTGGACGGTGGATATGTTCCACACCATGCTGGAAGATGCCAACAAGGACCTGGACGGGGACGGCGATATTGACAAGGACGACTTCCACGGCTATGCCCATGTGGATACAACCATCACGGCCTGGTCCCATTACACCGGTGCAGGGCAGATGCTTTCCACCACCGACGCAGACGGGAAGATCGTGATTCCCATCGGTTCGGACAATTCCGTCACCGTGATTGAAAAGCTCCGTACCATCCTGGGCTATTCCCCGGATTTCAATGCCGGCAATAACGATACCATGATTATGTTTATGGAAGACAGAGCCCTCTTCTTCGGGAATTCCTATTCCAATATCATAGCCAACTTCCGGGAAATGGAAAGCGACTTCTCCGTCATTCCGACTCCCAAGTATAACGAAGATCAGGAACATTATTACAGTTTTATCAACACCTGGTGTCTTGGCGGCGTAGGTGTGCCTGTAACCTGTCAGAACCCGGATGCCACAGGACTGGTGATGGAAGCGCTGGGCCGTGCATCCTATCTGGAAGTGCGTCCGGCACTGTATGAAACCACCATCAAGTCCAAGGTGTCCAGAAATGCACAGAACGCACAGATTCTGGATATCATCTTCGACAATACCTACATTGACTGCAACGGTCTGTTCAACATCGGCGGGTCTGCGGATGTGGTAGGACAGGCCATTCTGGGAGATGTGGAATTTGCATCCGCCTATGCTGCTGTACAGAAAAAGATGGATACAGCCATTGAGGATCTGATGAAGATTGGACAGTAAACCGATTGCTTTTCAAACAGAAAACTGGTGACAGAAGAATCACCAGTTTTTTGTTTTGGGTATGTGTTTCCCGCTCATTCCGTGACGGTAACAATACGTCCGTCAGTCATGTACAGCGTGAATTCGTTTTCTGCAGAGGATGCATCTACCTGCTTTATCCCCGCCTGATCTCCTGCGGCAGGATACAGAACCGTAACCACCCGTGTGGAGCCGGTAAACAGTCCTGTCTGGCAGACGGTGGGAATGGCGTAGTGCTCCACATCTCCCACACCATGCCTGGGGAACCATCCCTGGTATACCGGCGTCTTCTGGCCCCGGATGACAGACATGCCGCCGGCAGAGGAAGCTACCGTGAACCGGACACCGTCATCCCACAGGCTGGTTACGGTACTGCCCTGCATTATGACCGGCGTATCCTGCAGATGCCACAGCAGCTCATACCGATGGGGAACATCATCCGGCGCTTCAAAACGGTCAATGGAAACAAAGAAAGGCGGCAGACCCTGCTCCTCCTTGCAGAATAGGAAGGTACGGGTGTGGGTCACCGGCAGAAATTCCGGGCCGTAGCCATCGGTGTAGACAGAACGGGCTGTGTCGCGGGCAGGGGTGGAGGTAAACAGATTGCCGCTGCAGGGTTTGCGGATATCATCCGGTTCCCAACGATACCGGCCACGGCAGTTCTGATCCATTCCGTCGATCCGGGCGGTGTTGTGACTCCGGGTGGACAGCACATATTTCCGCATGTTCGAAGTGTCATAGTCAAATACACCGGCTTCCTGGAGCATTTCCCGGCCCAGGGCAAAAATGGTCACATTCAGCTTGTCCTCGTGCTGGTGCGCCGCTCCGAATGGAGACAGATCCATATACGCCCAGTAGGCATCCGGTTCCCAGCCGGAGCGGAAAATACCGATGCCGCTGTATTCCAGATACAGGGAGCGGTAGGGCGGTTCGGTGCCTTCCTTCCGACCGGAGGCAAAATACCGGTAGATGTCGTTATCCGGGTACAGCTTCCGGGCCAGGGTCAGCTCCCTTGTCACATCCACACGGCCGCTGTCGTTGGGGGCGGGGGTTTTCAGATCCGGTGCGGCGATTTTGGCGTACACGTCGTTCAGGGAGGCCAGACCTTTTTCCAGAAAATCCGGTGCAGGGATGTCCAGCGTCCGGTACAGATCCAGAATGCCCATGTAGTTATGCACCACCACGGAATGGTATCCGGGGGTCAGTTCGTTCTGCATGCCGTCGGGGTACACCTGTACGGTGAATTCTTCCTCCATCCGTCCCAGAGCGTACCGGAGCCATTCGCCGCTTTCCCGGAAGAAAGGATACACCAGCCCGATCCGGGTCAGACCGTGCAGTTCCATGATGAGCCAGTTGTTTCTGGTGTTGAAATTCCGCAGACGCCAGCCGTGTTCCCAGATGGATTTGCAGAAAGTCAAAACGGTTTCATCGCTGACAGCGTGCAGAAATGCATGGAACACATATGCCCAGCCCTGCATCCGGATGCCCGCTTCAATGGTGCGCCAGCAGATGGTGGCATACCCGCTTGCGTTTTCCGGCACCTGCGCCTGCACCGCCCAGCTGAGAAACTGTTCTTCCCATTCGGCGGCAGCTTTGGAATCCCCGGTCAGCAGATAGTATCTGGCCAGGATCGACCATTCCGGATGCCGGTTCAGCTGCCAGGGCCATTCGCAGTAGTTGTTGTAGGTGGGATTGTGCTCCCAGTCGATGACTTTTCCGAAGGTATGGGGCGTGCGGCAGGAGATGAACGTATGGGCGAAAACCCGCTCGGCACCGGATCGGAGTGTTTCCGCATCGGCAGCCAGCCGTTCCTTTTCTCCCCGCAGATAGACTTCAGGCCGCAGGGTTTCTCTGACATATGCGGCAAACAGGCGGGTGGCTTCGGAGAGATTGCCGGTTTGGGCAAGTTCCGGCAGAGATGCCAGTGCCGGGATGGATGAATCGATGCATTCTGTAAAGAATCGGATGCTGCTCAGTCTGGTAGTTTCCATGAGTACCTCCCTGGGGGATTTGTTTGGATTTATTATAGCAGGTATGGGGGAGAAATTCAAGACCTTTGGTGTTCTGCAGCGCATTGCATTTCCGTTCGATCTGTGATACAATACTACCAAACCCAATACAGGAGGAACAGAAGATGTACAAACGAATTTTATTGCTGTGTGACCTGGAAGGTGTCAACAATGTGGTGGGTGTACCGTATGAAGGCCTTGCCAAGGGAACGGAACAGTGGGAAATCGCCAGACGGCAGGCGGCTCTGGAACTGAATGCGGCGGCAGATGCACTGTACGGGGCAGGAGCGGAAGTGGTGGCCCTGTGGGATAACCATGGCGGCGGCGGGAATATTGAGCTGACCGATCTGGATGAACGGATTGTGACAGTGCAGCCGAAAGGGCCCCGGCTCAGTTTTGCCGCAGGTGCCTATGACTGTGTATGTTTCTTCGGCTATCATGCCATGGAAGGTACGCTCGGCGGTGTGCTGGCCCATACCATGAACAGCAAGGCGCTGCAGTTCTATAAATGGAACGGATGCTATATCGGAGAAGTGGATATGGATGCCGCCATCGCCGCTTCCCATGGAATGCCATCCTGCTTCTATGCCGGGGGAAATATCGCATGTGCTCAGGCGCGCCGTGCGGTGGATGGCATTGTGACCGTTGTGACCAAAACAGAACTCTCCCGCAATCAGGCTGTTTTCCGGGACAATGGGGAGCTGCTGGCGGAAATCCGGGAAAAGATTGTGGAAGCGGTAAGCCGGCCGGTGAAGGCAGACTGTCTGCAGTTCCCGGGCGTGATGGAAAAATCCTTCAAGCGGGTGGAGGATGCGGCGGCATATCTGGCCAGACTGCAGGCAGCCGGAATCGAAGCAGACTACCCGGATGACGAAATTCTCGGTAAGGACGCCCATACCGTTGCGGCAAAGGTCGGCGATATGGACACGTTTATCAAGTGCATCTGAATGATCTGCAAATGAAAAATGCACCCTTACGGGCGGACGGAATGGTCTGTCCTGCGGGTGCATTTTTCTGTTGGCTGTTATTGTGCCGCTTCTTCGAACATGGCGAGAATCTGTCCCATCAGTTCTTCATCCAGACCATAACAGGCATCCCAGTCCACATAATTCCGGAAGGCGGCTCTGGAATCGTCGTTGTCCGGCAGACCGTGGTCAGTCAGAAACTGATAATACTCCGGCGCCAGCGATGCCCGGTACTGCATGGTTTCCGGCGGATAATAGAGATAATTGTGTCCCCGATCGGTATAGGAAACGAAATGCACCCGGGGATTGTCCTTGTGCCTGGCATACAGCGGTTCGTAGCCTGTGTCAAAGTGTACCGTGTCATCGTCTGTGCTGTGTACGATCATCACATGGGCATCCGATTTGCGGATACCGCCGGTGGTGCTGACTGCGGTATATTTTCCGAACTTCAGAAACTCATATGCCTTGGCATAGGGAAGCATCAGGCGCACCAGATCTCCCACATATTCTTCCCCCTGCTGCCGGAGAATCTGGGTGGTGTAGTCGAACCCGGCGAACATCACAGCCCCGGCCACATCCGGATGGAAGTTCAGCACATTCCCCACAGAATAGGCGCCCCAGCTGTGTCCCATGATATAGATGGGCAGTCCGCTGTAGGTGCTGTCCCCCTTGACATACCGGATGGCATAGTCCAGATCCATGACGCCCTGTGGGAAACCACCCACAACATCCCCTTCGCTGTTGTCATTGGCAGTGGCGTCATAGCCGAATACCAGATATCCGTGGCCGGCAAAGTATGCAATCAGCGGCATATAGCTGCAGTGTCCGCCGCCGCCGAACCCGTGGGCAATCACCAGAACTCCCCGGGGAGCGGTATTATCTTCCATACGGTATTTATACCCGGCCAGTGTGTGCCCCTGTCTGGCAGAAAAGGATACGTTTTCCACAGTCAGTCCGACGTAATTGTCTGCCGTGAACCGGTTTTCCGGGTCGGTCTGGATACGCACCTGAAAGACGGAATCGTATACTTTTGCTGCCGCAATGGGAAGGAGCACCAGAAACACCAGCAGGATCAGTACGATCAGCAGAATACCCAGCGCTTTGAGAATGCCGATGAGAATTGTCTGTTTCATGGGAATACCTCCGAAATTTTGGATTTCATAAGGGATACAGAAAGGATTGTACTCAGGTAAGTTCCTGTCCCTGTTTTACCGTTTCCCGGTATTCGGTAGGGGTCTGACCGGTGATGTCTTTGAAAACCTTGCAGAAATAGGAAAGGGAAGTGTAGCCGGTGCGGGCCGATATGTCTTCCAGACGGATGTCCGTATAGCGCAGCAGTCTTTTGGCGGCCTCAATCCGGTTGTGCATCAGATACCGTACGGGAGAAATGGCGTACATCTGCCGGAACAGTCGGCGGAAATATACCGCACTCATACCGGCATTTTCTGCCAGCTCTGCAACCTGCAGTGACGGATCCTGCAGATGGGCATCCATATACTGCTTAGCCTGCCCGATCTTACCTGTATTTTCGTCCCGGACGGTTTTCGTCTGTTCACTGCGGAGAAGCTGGGCATACAGCCGGTAGAGCACAGACAGGCATTCACTGAAACGGGCAGGATCCAGAGAGGTGTAGGAATGCAGCATCCGCCGGAACAGGTTTTCCGTTTCTGCAGTGTTCCGCGGCGTAAACACAAAACAGCGGCGGGTGTCAGAGGACAGGAACCGGAAATCCGCCACGATGAATTCGTAGAGCGGGCAGTCCACATGCATGGAGTATTCCGCTTCATTTGCCAGATACAGGATATCGCCTGCATTTGCCGTGAAAGTATCGCCGGAATGCACCGTGTAGTGACACACCTCCTGCAGGATATACACAAACCCATCGCATTTTCTGCCGGGGGCACAAACCTCCACTTTCCTCCGGGTCATGAAACCCTGACGTACTTCCAGCAGACCGGACACGGAAAGCTCTGTTTTTCGTATATCTGTCATGCATGTTCCTCCTGTTCGGAATGTATATACAGTATACAGCAATTTTATGAAAAATGCAAGAAAAAAGCGAAAGTATCTGTTGTTTTGTTTCGATAAGTGGAATACATTCGATTTTTGTTATTTACATTTTCTGCCGGACATGATATGATACACATACAGAACTTTATCACATGAGGATTGTATGACAGGAACAATTTCAGGAATCAAACGAAATGCAGTGCATGACGGAGAGGGTCTGCGCACTACGGTATTTTTCAAGGGCTGTCCCCTGCGGTGTGTCTGGTGCCATAACCCGGAGAGCATTGCATTCGGCAGATCTTTAGGATTCTATCCGGAAAAATGTCTCTCCTGCGGCAGCTGTCAGACGGTATGTTCCCGGCAGGCTGTCCGGATGGAGAACGGAATTCCTGTGACGGACAGGGAACGCTGCAGCGGATGTTTCGGCTGTACGGAAATGTGTCCGGGAGATGCGCGGATCGGTTACGGGGAAGTGTGGGAAGCGGACGCACTGGCAGAAAAGCTGGCACAGGACAAACCGTTTTTTGACAACAGCGGCGGCGGTGTCACCCTTTCCGGCGGAGAATGTCTGTCGCAGCCCGGATTCGCCTGTGCCCTCGCCGGTGCGCTGACCGAAAAACAGATCCGGGTGAATGTGGATACCTGCGGTTATACAACCCGGACAGTGCTGGACAGCATTCTGCCGTTTACCGATACGTTTCTGTACGATCTCAAGGCCATTGACCGGGAAGTACACCGGAAATGTACCGGCCGGGACAACGACTGTATTCTGGACAACCTGCGGTATCTGACGGATCAGGGGGCAGAAATCGAGATCCGGTATCCGCTGGTGCCCGGCTGGAATCAGGGGGAATGCGGACGGATCGGCGCATTTCTGGCAGGCCTTTCCCGGAAGCATAAAGTCAAAGTGCTGGGGTATCACAGTCTGGCAGACGGAAAATACAGAGCACTTGGCATGACGGACACGCTGCCGCCGGTACAGGCCACTCTGTCGGACGTGGAAGAAGCGGTGCGGATTCTGCAGGGATATGGTCTGCATGCGGTCAATGGGATGAAGGACGACTGAAAACATATACTGAAAGGAAAATGATGCACATGAAAACACGCATTCTGACTCTGTGTCTGGCGGCACTGCTGCTGGTCTCCTGCGGCGGAAACACTGTCCCGGCGGAAACCGAGCCTGTACCGGATGCAGCGGAAACGGAAACCCAGGCAGAGGAAACCCAGCTGACCGACGGGCTGGAAGGATACGATTTCGGCGGACAGATCTTTTCCATTGTATACAGCCAGGATCAGCTGGGAACAGGCTGGCCTTATAATGCAGAGGAACAGACCGGCGACATGCTGAACGATACCGTATGGGAACGGAACACCACAGCGGAGGAACGGTTCAATGTTCTGGTGGAATACACCAATGTGGGAGGAACAGGCAGTGAGGTTCCCACAGCACTGACGGATTCTGTTACGGCAGGAGACAACGCTTATCAGCTTGCCATTTCCCATACCTTCAACAATGTTCCCGCCATGACCTCCGGCGGCTATCTGACAGATTTCAACGAGATTCCCGCAGTGGATCTGAATAAACCCTGGTGGAACGCCTCCATCCGGGAGAATCTGCAGATTGCCGGAGTACTGCCCATCGGTGTGTCCGACCTGATCCACAGCTATGCGGATGTCATTTATGTCAATCAGAATATGCTGACAGAGCACGGACTGGAAAATCCCTATGATCTGGTGATGGACGGTAAATGGACCTGGACAAAGCTGGCAGAAATGGCAGAAACGGTTACGGCGGACACAAACGGCGACGGGAAGTTCACCATCGACGACCGGTACGGGTATACCACCCCCGGTGAAACCATTTCCCTGATGTCCCGGCTGGTACACTCCAACGGTATGCTCTTTGCCACCCCGGATGCAGAGGGTTTCCCACAGCTGATCACCATGTCCGACCGGCTGCAGACTGCCATGGAACGGTATTATGCCCTGATCCACACCGGGAACCAGACCTATGTAGGTACCAAAACCGACAAACTGGGCAGCGTGGAAGCGTTTGTCAGAGGAGATATCCTGTTTATGCACCAGACAACCCTGCAGCTGCCTGCGCTCCGGGATACGGAAGTCCATTTCGGGATTGTTCCGCTTCCAAAATACGATGAAGCACAGGAAGAGTATATGTCCATGCTGTCTTCTCAGCTTCTGCTGGTACCGTCCATGGATACAGAACTTCTGGAAATGACCGGTGTGGTGCTGGAAGGACTTTCCTATGAATCCTGGCGGCTGGTGGTTCCGGCGGTTTATGAATCCATTTTTGCGCATAAATACCTGCGGGATGCTACTTCCTATGACATGTACCTGCAGATCCGGAATTCTCTGGTTTGTGACTTCAACTGGAATTATGGCAACGGCAATGCCATCACCTATATCGTATCCAAGCTGATCTGGGAACAGAAATCCACCAATGTGGCCTCCTATCTTGCTGCGAATACACCGCCTGTGGAAAAAGCATTTGCAGATCTGTACACCGCTGTCAGCGAGGTATACGGCGCACAGTAAAGGGACAGAAAGGGGTTCTGTATGGAAACAAAAATGCTTCTGGAAGAGGCTGTACGGCTGGCGGATACCTGTCCGGCGGACGATGTTACCGGGGCAGATGCGCATATCATAGCATTCCTGCTGGAAAACTGCGAATTTACATTCCCGGAATGGGCACGGTTTTTCGGGGTCTGCAACTGCGAGAATATCACCCGGCAGATCACATGGCGGAGACAGCGGACGGTATGCAGTGATGCTTTCACGGAAGAAAACCGGCTGGCTGTGGCGGCGAGAGCCTATTCCGGCGACCCGGATTTCGGTCATACGGCACCGCTCTGGGACGATATTCTGACCCTGGGTCTTCCCGGACTCCGACAGCGGGTACTGGAACTGGCACCGGATCCGGACTCTGTGTTTGTCGAATCGGAGCTGCTGGTGCTGGATGCCGCATCGGCTTTCCTGAAACGGATTGCTCCCATTGCCGCAAAGGCCGGAAAAACGGAGATTGCCGCAGGACTGGAGCATCTGGCGGAAAATGCCCCGGAAAATCTGTATCAGGCCATGCAGCTGGTGTTTGTCTACTACACCCTGCAGCATCATTTTGAAGGCACCAACCTGCGGACACTGGGGCGGCTGGACAGAATGTTCGCTCCCTTTGCCGAAAAAGAGGATCCGGAAACCCTGCGGCATCTGACCCGGCTGTTTATGGAAGAAATCGACAGACTCCGTGCGCCGGCCAATATTCCCTTTATGCTGGGCGGATCGGATGGAGAAGGCCGGGATCTGACAAACTCCATGTCCCGTCTGATTCTGGAAACCTACACGGAACTGAAACCCACCAATACGAAGTTCCATATTCTCTGTACCCCGGATACACCAAAGGATTTTCTGCGGGATGCCATGAACAGTGTGAAAAACGGTGCCAACAGTCTGGTGTTCCTGAACGATCCGCTGGTGGTTCGCTCTCTGGAAAAGCTGGGAGAAACCCATGCGGCGGCGGTGAATTATTCCGTGGTCGGCTGTTATGAATGCGGCGGAGCGGAAGAAACAGCATGCACCTGCAACGCCCGGCTGAATCTGCCCAAAGCGCTGGAACTGGCTCTGTACGGCGGTGCGGACGGACTGACCGGTGAGAAAATCGGTGCGGATACCGGAACTGCATACCCCACCTTTGCGGATCTGTACGCAGGTTTTACGTCACAGATGCGGTACCTTGCCCGGCAGGCCATGGAGCTTACCAACCGGTATGAAGAAAAATACGCCTGCCTCCACGCATCCCCGTTCTTTACGGTAACCTATCCGCACTGTCTGCGGCAGGGAGCGGATGTGTACTGCGGATACAGCGCACGGTACAACAACTCGTCACTGAATGCCATCGGCCTGGCAACAGCAGTGGATTCACTGGCGGCCATCCGGAAACTGGTGTACGAAGACCATCGCATGACCCTGGAGGAACTGACTGCCATACTCCGGAACAACTGGGAAGGACAGAGCGTTCTCCGGGGGATCATCCGGAAGAAGTTCCCAAAATACGGCTGCGGGGATCCGGCGGTGGATGCTCTGGCGGCAGGAATTGTGCGGGATCTGGCGGCGACGGTCAATCTGGTACCCAATGCCAAAGGCGGTGTATTCCGTCTGGGAACCTTCTCGATCGACTGGCGGCTGGAGTACGGCGCACATACAGCGGCATCGGCAGACGGTCGTATGGCAGGAGAACCTCTTTCCCAGAACACCGGAGCCTCTTTCGGTGCTGACCGTGAGGGAGCCACAGCGCATCTGCATTCCGTAACCGCCATCGATATGTCCGATACTGCCAACGGTTCCATTGTGGATCTGGATCTCCATGCGTCCGCTGTGCGGGGAGAAAACGGCACCACTGTACTGCTATCCACACTGCAGACCTATCTGGAAAAAGGCGGTTTTGCAATCCATTACAATGTGCTGGATACCGATACTTTGCAGGACGCCCGTCTGCATCCGGAAAACTATCCCAATCTGCAGGTGCGGCTCTGCGGGTGGAATGTGAAATTCACAGAACTGTCCCCCCAGGCACAGGAAGAATTTATCCGGCGGAGTATGCACCAGAGCGGCTGAATCGGCGGAAAACCAACGGACAGCACAGATGTCTATTTCAGTAAGGCAAAACATAAACAAGTCCCGTGACGATTCCTGCATCCGGCAGAGAAACATGGGACTTGTTTTCTTTATATATGTATACAGTTGACAGAAGAAGCGTGTGCCGGCAGATCAGTTTTCGTATTCCACTTCAACAATATCCATCCCAAACCCCGGTACACGGATGGTGAAGGAAAAAGCGTCCGGACGGTGGACAGGGTAGCAGTCCGGCTTTGTGACATAGTGAAGGGAACGGATTTTCCGGTTTGTCCGGATGGTAGGGGTGGCATACCAGTATTCTTCATTGTCGATAAAGAGACGGGAGGTGCTGGCAGAGGTAACCACCTCGTTGATATGGCAGGCTCCGTAGTCCCCTGTGATCACAGGAAGGCCGGCCAGCTTGTTGATATAGTCTGCGGCAGCGTCCACGAAGGAAGGATCCACATCCTGGAAGGTAAGTGTGTTTGTCCAGATGGCGCCATAGGGGTCCACCACATCCTGCAGAGGAACGGCGTCCAGAGAGAGGGCGGGAATCGGAGAGAATTCGATTTTTCCGGTTTCGGTGAGTCCCAGATACAGAATATCTCCGCCGTGATAGGATCGGATCGTTTCCATTTCCTCCGGCTCGAAGAGGGCAGGATTGATCACGAGAATGGGCCCCCGGACAGCAGGCAGATTTTCAACCCGCGTGATTTTATGAACAGCGGCTCCCCGGGACAGCAGTTCAGCCGTCCATTTTCCGTTATACCACAGCCGTCCGTCGATCAGTGCATCCAGCTCTTTTTCCATCTTCCTGTCCGACCAGACTACAGTAACCCCGAGAACATCCTGTACCGGTTCCGTGAACGCATTGTCCCACATCATCCGGAGCAGATCCCAGTCCGATGCTTTCAGACCGTCCCCGAGGCAGTAATGGGGGCCATTTGTGGCAGGCAGAAAACGACCGGAGTGATCAATGTAATAGTTGTTCAGGTTCACCGCAACGGCACGCTGCATGGCTGTGGGCATATGATGGAGCACATCCCACTGTTCCAGGGTATCCCGGATCATGCACAGCGGTGTCAGTCTGAGTTTCGGCAGATGGGCTCGCAGCTGCATCATGTTGGAAGTAAATTCATAATGGATGAACTTCCGGCGTTCGTGGTCCATCGGAAAACCGTTGTCGCCATGGGAGAGAAAGAACAGATCCGCCGCCACATCTTCCACAATGAATGAATCCGCCCCGGCATTTTCGTAGGCTTTATAGTCGGCACCGTACCGGTAAAGTGCTTCCACAGGCCCCTTGGTCCAGGCACTGTTGAAAGCAGCTTCTGCACCGGCTTCCCGGATCCCGGAAATGACATGCGCCATAAAATCGGACCAGTGTTTCCGGAAGAAGGAAATCCATTCTCTGCGGTGGTGCCGGAAAATAAATTCCGCAGTGTCGTGGATGCATGTATGACCGGCCGGTTCCGTGATGCCGTATTCTGCAAAGAAGCGGTCTGTGGTCTGGGGAGAATAATCCATGTCCTGCAGAGACAGACGGGGACTGGAAACCCCATCGGCAATCTGGATACCGTCCAGAGCATAGTCCCGGATCACCGCCTGCAGCTGACGGATATACACATCTTCAAAAGGGGTTCCGTCCGCAAAACGGTTCAGTACATGAATCAGCTGGGGTCTGTTGCCGTAGCAGGTGACGACACCGAGTTCCGGATACTCTTCCAGATATTGCCTGACACCGGGCAGCTCCGGCGCAGAGTCAAAGTCAAACATACTGATATACACCTGCACACCACGGCGGTGGAGTTCCCGGATCAGGGCTGCCATCTGCCGGTTTGTCCAGTCCTGCCGCTGTCTGTCATCATTTCCCGCATGACCGGAATAGGAGCAGGCATAGGCAGGAAGAGGGTATTCTGCAGACATACCGGCATGGCGCAGTACAAAGCAGATACTGGTCAGGTGGAAGGATACCATATCCGGTACAAACCCGGTTTTCGCAAGGAAATCACCGACGCCGTAATCGGGCAGGGTATTGTCGAATCCGATCAGTTCAATCCATATGGAATTGCGGAATCCCTCATGCTGTCTGTTGAAATAAATGTCATGATAGCCGTACATGGATATACCTCCAGAATGAAATGGGATGGATATACAATGGCTGCTGTCTGCAGTCAGGTGC
>JAFQGY010000135.1 GCA_017415325.1 Clostridia bacterium | reverse complement strand
GGATTCCATTCCCCGGTATATCGAAGCCCGCCATCATCCGGAAACCGTTCGGTATGCCTCCCCGAAACTGGCGCCCATTCTGGATGTCACCTACGGCTGTATTGTGTATCAGGAGCAGGTGATGCAGATTTTCCGGGAAATCGCCGGGTATACCTTCGGACATGCCGATGTGGTGCGCCGGGCCATTTCCAAGAAAAAACAGGGTGTGCTGGAAAAGGAAAGGGAAGCCTTCCTGGAAGGTGCTGCCCGGAACGGTATGGCTGCGGAAGACGCTGTGGCTCTGTTTGAGGATATTGTCAGCTTTGCCAATTATGCCTTCAACAAAAGCCACGCCGCCGCATACGGGGTTCTGTCCTTCCGCACCGCCTATCTGCGTACCCACTATCCTCTGGAATACAACTGCGCCCTGCTGACATCCGTGCTCTCCCAGACCGGGAAACTGACGGAATACATTGCCGAGTGCAGCCACAGAGGCATCAAAGTCCTGCCGCCGGATATCAACCGGAGCCGTGCGTACTTCCATGTGGAAGGGGAGTCCATCCGCTTCGGTCTGGTGGCATTGAAAAATGTAGGCCTGTCCTTCATCAACTCTGTGGTAGCCGAACGGGATGCCCACGGCCCCTTTGCGGATTTCGCCGACTTTGTGGAACGGATGCAGCCCATTGAGCTGAACAAGCGGCAGGTGGAGTTTCTCATCAAATCCGGTGCCATGGACAACCTGGGCGTGTTACGCAGTCAGCTGCTGACGGTATACGAAAGTGTGCTGGACAGCCACTCCCAGTCCGCAAGCCGCAGTGCCGCCGGGCAGATCGGGATGTTTGACGACAGTGCGGAAAAAGCTCCGGAAATCCGAACCGTAATCGAGTATCCCCAGATTCCGGAATACACCACCAGGGAAAAGCTGTCTCTGGAAAAAGAAAGCTGCGGATTCTACCTGTCCGGACACATTCTGGATGACTATTCGGAGCAGCTTGCTTCTATCCATACCGATCACGCGGGTGACATCCTGAAAGCCTTCTCTGAAAGCGACGACGGTGACGGAAACTATACCGATAAAAAGATCGTCACTCTGGCCGGATGCGTCACCAAGCGAACCAACAAGATCACCAAAAACGGGGATCCCATGGCCTTTGTGAATCTGGACGACGGTACTGCGGAAATTGAGCTGGTCTGCTTTCCGAAGAAACTGGCGGAATGGGGCCACCTGCTCCAGTATGATGCGGCCGTAATTGTCAAAGGTACCATCAGTGCCCGGGACGACGAGGATATCAAAATCCTGGCCAATCAGGTGACGCCCATGACGGCAAACCACCTCTTCCGGGAAAAAGAACCGGAATCTCTGATTGGTTCGGACATACTGCTCCGCAATACCCCCGAGCCGCCTCCGCCCATTCCCCAGCTGACAGAACAGAACCCTCCTGCACAGGAGACTGCACAAACCGTCAGACAACCGAAAGCACCGCGGATCTTCCTGCGTGTGGACAGCAGAGACAGCGAAGCCTGCCGCCGCATCCGGGCATTCTGCAAACTCTTTCCGGGACCTGTGCCGGTGCTGTTCTACTATAAGGATACCGGAACATATGAAAAAACAGAAATTCCGGCAGCATACCTGAACGATTTCACCCTGCAGGAAATGAAAGAAATCTGCGGGGAAGAGAATCTGGTTCTGCGGTAACGGCAGAAATCCCCGCAATTCCATGACAGATTTGTAAAAAAATCCCGTCTTTACGGAATGCAGAGCAGGTGTTCATATCAAATTCAAAAATACGGTGTATACTATTCCCATAAGACGGATGTATATGCTGTCAAAACGGAAAATCAACAGAAAGGGAATACCCTTCATGGCAGAATTTTCACCCAAAAAAGATCGGGCTGCAGAAAAGCCGGAGGTCAACTGGGGGCTGGAAGTCATGCATGTGTTCGGGATCATCGGGAAAGTGTTTCTCAGACTGCTTTCCTATGTGCTGAATATCCTGCTGACCATCCTGCTCATCGGACTGATCACCGGCATCATCGTAGGTACGGTCTTCGCCATTTACATCAACAACTATCTGGATCTGACAATAGATCCGTCACTTCTGAAAACCTCCGAATCCGGCACCACCACCACCCGGTTCTACATCATGGAATTTGATTCGGAAGAGGATCGCCTCAACCGGAACGGAACCCCTGTGGAATGGGAGGAGGAACGGATTTCCGGGGCATCGGGAAGTATCTGGGTCTCCTATGACCAGTTCCCGAAGTATCTGATCGATGCGTTCACCGCCATCGAAGACCACCGGTTCATGGAACACAACGGCGTGGACTGGATCACCACCGGGAAAGCCGTGTTCAATTACTTCACCGGGAATTCCGTAGCGGGCGGCTCCACCATCACCCAGCAGCTCATCAAAAACCTGACCGGGGAAGATGATGTGACCATCCAGCGGAAGGTGCAGGAAATTTTCCGGGCACTCAATCTGGAAAAGGATCTGAGTAAGGAAGAAATCCTGGAAATGTATCTGAACATTGTCAACCTTGGAAACGGTGCGGAAGGTGTACAGGCGGCGGCCAACCTGTATTTCAGCAAGGATGTATCCGAACTGAATCTGGTACAGTGTGCCGCACTGGCAGCCATTGTAAAGAGTCCTTCGGCATACGAACCTCTGTATCATGAGGAAGACCGGATCCTGGAAGACGGCAGAGTACGGGACGGCAACCGCAGCCGCCGTAATGACGTTATCTACCGTATGTGGGATCTTGGCTGGATTTCCGATGCCGAAGCCAACGCCGCATACGAAGCCGATCTGGGCATCACCTATTTTGACAATACGGACGAGTTCACCCAGGCGGAAGGGTATCATATCTACAACTGGTACATCGAAGCGGTAATCGACCAGCTTACCGAACATTTCATGGAAGAATACGGCTGGTCCCGCTCCTTTGCCGGCAAGCATATCCTCTCCTCCGGGTATAAGGTATACCTGCCCATCGATATGGACGTACAGAATACACTGGAAGAAGTGTATATCCGCAACGACGACCAGTATATTCCCAAAGCCGGCAACTCCATCCTGCAGCCCCAGTCAGCCATGGTCATCATGGATCCCTATACAGGAGACGTGCTGGGTCTGGTGGGCGGCCGGGGCGAAAAAACGGGCAGCCGTGTCCAGAGTCTTGCCACGGATGCCAAGCGCCCGCCGGGATCCTCCATCAAACCCCTGACGGTATATGCGCCTGCCCTGGAAGAAGGTATCATCACATACGGTTCTGTGTATGACGATACGCCGCTGTATTTTGAAGACGAAACAAAACCGGACGATACCGAACCGGTATACGACCCGTATCCCCATAACCTGCCGGATAAGTATCAGGGGCTGTGTACCATCAACCGTGCCATTGAAGTTTCCAAAAATACCGTAGCCATGAAGGTGCTGGAAGATCTGACACTGGATCGTGCCTTTGATTTTGCGAAAAACAAACTGCATATGGACAGTCTGGTGGAATCCTACACCCGTCAGAACGGGACAGTGCTGACCGACAAGGCTCTGGCATCTCTGGGGCTGGGACAGCTGAGCTTCGGTCTGACAGTGCTGGAAATCACAGCCGCCTACTGTATCTTCCAGAACGACGGCGTGTATAACGCTCCCAATCTGTATCTCTATGTAACCGACAACAACGATAAAGTCATTCTGGAAAACGATGACGATGCTGAAATTGTTATCAGCCCGGAAACTGCCTCCATCATGACCATCATGCTGAACAATGTTGTCAACAACGGTACCGCTACCGGCATCACCCTCCGCAGCAAAGTGGATGTGGCAGGGAAGACCGGTACTACCACGGCAGACTTTGACCGGTATTTTGTAGGCTATACTCCGTATTATGTTGCAGGCGTATGGACCGGCTACGAAATGAACCAGACGCTGAGTGAGTTCAAGAAAAATCCTTCCGTAACCATTTGGGATACCGTCATGACCATGCTGCATCAGGAGTATATCAACAAAGCGTCAAGTGGTGCAGAAGCCCTCAGAACCTTCGATACAGCTCCCGGTGTTGTCAAGGCTACCTATTGTCTGGACTCCGGTCTGCTGTGCTCGGAAGCCTGTTCTCTGGATCCCAGAGGGAACCGTGCGGCTACCGGATACTTTACCAGAGAATCTGCTCCCAGCGAATACTGTGATACCCATGTGATTGTCATGCGCGACTCCACCACCGGTTTGATTGCTTCCGACGAATGCAGTCCCGGAGATCTGGTAAGAACTGCACTGATCCGTGTGGAAGATCGGGATTTCCCCGTAGAGATTCTGGTGGAAGATGCCCAGTATGTATACCGGGATCTGCCCTATAACGTAATGCCATGCGAATGGGCGGGTCTGCCGTTCTTCTATAACGCATTGGGCGAAGGCCATTTCTGCGGATCCTCCTATGTGACAACAGCCAATAACGGGTACTGTTATCTCCACTGCAATTACGGCAAATGGAAAGGCGGCAGTTCGTCTTATGAGGATGAAACGGCAGCACCTTCGGATACGGATCCCGGCGATGTACTGGACGGAACCGATGATACCGGACAAAGTGCCGACAATACTGTCTATGAAGATGCAGGAGCCTTCTTCGGATGGTAATGCCCCGAAAGAATTCTGCGCAAAAACGAATACAGAAAAAGATCACTTCATATACTGCGTATGGGGTGATCTTTTTTATGAAAAAACAACTGCAGCGGGAATGGCACATGCTTTGCTCCAACAGCAGCCATATCTGCCTGTGGGGAATTCTTACGGCATTTGGAGGGATTCTGTTGTGGGTACACGGCAGTGCGGCGCCATGGGTGTTTCGGGCCTG
>JAFQGY010000134.1 GCA_017415325.1 Clostridia bacterium | reverse complement strand
GTTGGAAATGAAGGTAGCGGTCAGTTCATCCGTACACCCGAGGAATAGCTGGGTGTCACAGTTACCGAGTATTTCCTGCCATTGGTTCTGTGGATACCTGTTCTGGAGCTGTGCGAGGTTCTGGAAGATGATTGAGATGTTCAGACTACGGCTCCTCACCGTGCTGATTTTCTTGCAGAAGTCCGGAATGGTTCCGATATTCGGGAATTCGTCACAGACAAAAGTAACAGGAACAGTCAGCTTGCCGCCAGAACAATGCTTGTCTGCATACCTCACCAGTTTAATGAACAGGAACGAGAAGAACAGTGAGGACAGGAAATCGAAGGTGGAATCCTGGTCGGAGGTGATACAGAAGTACGCACATTTCTGCCGTCCGGGCAGTTCCAGATCAATATCGTCACAACTGGTCATTTCGCAGATGAGCTGATTCTGGAATACCTGCAAACGGGAACCAAGTCCGATGATGATCCCGCCGCGTACCGATTCCGCTGCCTGCTTGAAGATATTGTAGGGAGCCTTTGCAGGATGAGACATGGGAAGCACACCAAACAGTTTGTTGAGTCCGGATTCACTGCTGACAGTGAGCAGCTTGTACACTTCTCCCATGTTCCGGTTTTCTTCCGGATATTCCAGCATGACATACAGCACCAGAGCCTTGAGAAGATTGGCTTCGGAGTTATCCCAGAACGGATCCCCTTTCGGTGAACCTGTATTTTTGATGATAACATCCACAAGGGTCTGTGTCATGATTTCTTCCCCTTCGGTTTCCGCAAGGAAATTCCACGAGTCGGAATTCTGCGGGCTGACCAGATTGAAGACTTTCACCAGATACCCGTTGTTCTCCAGATACTGTGCCATATCTTCATACAGTTCGGACTTCGGGTCAGTAATGACAAGGCTTTCTCCACGTCGGACGGTCTGGAAAATCATGTTTCTGGCAAAGGCACGGGACTTCATAGAACCGGAGGCTCCGAAGACTGCGATGTTCCGGTTCATGCGGCTTTTGAGAGGTAAACACACAGCCTTACCATTCAGTTTGCCAAGGATTGTACCATCGGTCTTTCTGGGATCGCACAGTTCCAGCACTTCGCCCATTTCGGACTCGCTCATGAATCCTGCAGTTCCGTAGGTTCCTTTGCTGGAGTAGGAAAGATTGCGCTCCCGGTCACGGGTTTCACCACCGTCCTCCCCCATATGCATGACGGAGAAAACCAGAAGCGCCAGCAGAACAATACAGAGTCCAACCCCCATGAGTCCGTATGGCATCGTGGTCAATGCCGTAAAGCAGGCTGCGGGATCGAATGTCGGGAATACAGGAGAACCGGTGCCGCCTGCGAGTTCCCATTCTTTGTAGTTCCGGATAAACTGGGCGATGTATCCGCCGCCGTATAAGACTACGAAGACTACCGGCAGCAGGAAGACAATTTTCCACCATTTCTTCATCCGCCTTTACCTCCGTATGGGATTCCGAACAGATCGGCAGTTGCTTTGGTATTGAGTACACGGATGGTCACGGTATTGCCGAAGTAGCGTTCGAGAACGGGTACTTGAAAGTCAAGGCAGAATACAAGGCCGATATTTCTACTGACATCCAGATACTGATAGAATCCCCGCAAACGTGCCATATCAAAGTCACAGGCATACAGCACCGGTATTCGCCTGTCAAGAAATCCGTCGCAGTGAGAGGTATTGCTGTGTTCTTCCGCAATCATCTCTGCCAGAAGTCTTTCTTTGAGATGTTCACTGCAATCGGACAGATGAGTAAACCGCAGGAGGAATACCCCCTCCGGCTTTTGAGGGAGAAAATACATATTCGGCTGCTTATCTGTTATATGGTAATACCGATTCAGTTCTCCGCCCGTACTGGTGAGAAGTTCATAGGCACCGTCCATATCCACACAGCTCATAACTGTGGATACAGGTCTGCTGCAGTATTTTCCGATGACAGTTCTTGCCCGGTATTCAGTCATGTCTTCCCACTTGACCGCTTTTTCATGGGAATTATACAGCAGTATCGTCTTCTTCTCCTGTACAATCACTCCCACTGCACGTGAAGGCTTCATCTTTATTGCCAAGTCCCCGATATCCTTGAATTCATACGATGTATAACCCAGCGACTGCGAAGACTGCGGGAAGATCGACTGCTGGAAGGGTGGTTTGCAGCCCGGATAGATATTCACCCCGGCGTTATGCAGCAGTACATTCATCTCTGACATCCGATGACATCTCTGACGATGGACCGTATCCAGCCGAACCTTGGATGTAATACCGTTCTTTCCGAAATAATCCCCATATCGCTCCGGATACTGTGTCCTGAGATGTTTCTTTCCCGACTGCGAGAGTCTGTATCCAACCGTACCATCTTTATCACAACGCTTGATGACCTGCTCATTTCTCAGCTGCAGGAGCAGGTTGGTCAGGTACTTGTCCGAACAGTCCAGATCCCGTAATGCTTCTTCCGATACCTCTCCGGACAGTGCCGCAAGCTGCAGAATTGTGTCCTTCAGGGTCTCATTTTCCATATGGAACTCCTTTCCGATTTATCCCCACCGTTACTACGATTTGGGGAGATTTTACTGGAAGTTTTCATTTTTCTTCCTATATATAAGTACGGCGGATGGAACTGTCCCCACCGCAAATATCACGTTTTTTCCATATCGGTTTCCACCCTTTTCAGCAGTGTTTTGTCCCCACCGTCGGCAGGTGCAACACGAATCTGTGTCCATGCATCGTCTCCGAATGCGCTTATGTGATGAACCTGACATCTTCGCATATTATCGTCTACCAACAAGTGCAGAGAAACCGCATCCAGCACCTTTTTGACTTCCATGTTATCGTAGTCATGCAGTTTCCTGATGGGCGTTTCTTCCGGTCGGACATGGATGATTTTCACGATTCCGTATTCCATTGGCTTATATCCGGTTTCCCGTACAAACTGTTCCAGCCCGAATAAAAGCGGATCAACAATATACTTGAAATTTCTTGCCGGTCCCTTTCGGAGAGGTAACGCCGGAAGTTCCATGACGACTTCTTCACCATCCTGATACACCTTAAAACCGGCAGTAGTTGAAATTCGCTCCAACGGTGTTGACTCGTCATCAAAGGTATAGAAAATCAATATTTTTCTGAGACCAACGGCCAAAGCTTCTCCTTCCCTTGCTGCACCTGCGATCACATGATCCCGATTTTCCCTGTCTACTTCGTGATTTTTCAGACTTTCCAAAAGGCCATTAATGTATCTGGATTTATAAATCAGCTTATCGAGTGTTTCTCTGTATCTCATGTCCTTCTCTCCTTCATTTTATAATATCTCACTTCGTCCGCTTCTCCATCAACCATACAGTATGCTGCTACATTGTCAATGTTCAGCTTCTCAATCTGATCGGCGGACTGAATAATCATCAGTCTCAGCGGCGGATTTTCCGTCTGACTCAGTGCTTTGCGAATGATGTTTTCCTGCCCGGGTTCGGCGTAAATGATCTCGTATTCCTCGCCGTCCGCGAAAAAGCATACCGCAGCCGGATATTCCCCTGCGGTATAGTAATCCGAACGGTGTATGAAATCGGAAAACACCCGCATAACCGCATCCGATGACGGTGATATATCTTCCAGTGTACCGCGGTCCAGTGCAATACGGTTTCCGCTGCGGACAATCTTTCCGGTTTTCTGCATCTGTGTGAGAACGGTTTCCATATTGCCCGGTTTGATGCCAATGAGCCGACCGATCCGGCTGACTTCCAGCGTTCCGGCGATGTTCAGAAGCTGTAATATCTGGATTTTATGAATCTGGTGGTGTGCTGCCTGTCCTTTCATGGGTTCTTTCTCCTGTTGAATGGTCGCGTAAAATTCGCGTTAAGTGTGTGTTGTTTTTGATTTGCGTATGGAAAGTCGCATTAAATATGCGTTATTCACACAGAAATCCACATCCTGTGGAAAAGTGCGCTTTAAGTGTGCGTTAAGTATGTTTTTCGGTTTACAGATCTGTGATGAGCGTATTGTGATCGACCTGTTTTCTTACCCGATCAACGATTTCTTTCAATTCGCGTCGGTCAGTGGTAATCAGTTCCTTTTCAAGCTCAGATGCCTTGAATTCCACGGTGATATTGTTGTTGTTCGTGGAGATCAGACCGTTGCCGCGCTCAAAATGCGTGATCGCCATTGTCTCGGTTTCGGATAGATGGAGGATATCCTGCACACGCTGGGCCTCCTCATCCTCCAGATTCAGCACAATTTTGGTCTTGGCATTGTTGATGATGCCTTTGCCGTACTTGCCGTCCTC
>JAFQGY010000013.1 GCA_017415325.1 Clostridia bacterium | reverse complement strand
TATATCACGCAATCGGAAACGATCTATGGCGAGCAGGGTCGGGCCCCTGGGAGCTCACTCCACTATTTCTCATGTCTTGAATACACAATATCCAGTGGCAGATGGAATTGCAGGAACTATATCCAGTGGAACTCCTGTTTAAAGTTCTTTGCCGAGCTTTCTTTCAAGAAAGCGACCCGCGTCCCCTGCATCAACAGGTTAGTTAATCATCATTTACGTATCTCTTACTTCTTACTTATAAATGACTTCTCCGTTCTCATCCACCACCACTTCCACGAAGGATTCATAGTGGTCGTCGGTGAAATAGTACAGGCCGTCTTCCAGATTGAATACCAGCCGTTTGGCGCCGCGGCTGTTTTCGTCTTCCGTGTCGATGTCGCATTCCACCCAGCTGCCGTCCGGGAGAAGACCTTCTCTGTTGCCGAAACGGTCACCGCCGATGGCTGCACCGTCCTGATAATTCTCCACAGAGCCGCCGTTCCAGCCCAGATCCCGGGCTTCGTTTTTGGTGATGTAATTTTCCGGCAGTTCCCCGTAGGTGTCCAGATACAGCACCACGTTTTCCACATCGTAGTAGTATTCCCCATAAGCCACTTCCTGCGGGTCTGTCTGGGGAGCGGGATCTTCTTCCGGCGCCGGGACTGCCTCGGGTTCCGGTTCCACCACAGGGACTTCTTCGGGATCCACGTCCGGGGTCTTTTCCGGTTCTGCAGGGATTTCGGCCGGTGTGTTTTCTTCGATGGGGAAGGTTTCATCGGCGGTATCATCGTCTATATCGGATGCGGTTTCCGCCAGCAGGGAATATGCCGCATCGACGACCAGATCCACTTCCTCCTGGGAGCAGCCGCACAGGTTCAGTACCAGCAGGGCCCCCAGCAAACATAAAATTTTCTTCACTTATCCGTTTTCTCTTTCGTAAGATTCTTCCGCTTTGGCAATGGCGGCTCTGGTATCCTCGTCCGCAAAGAAGGTGTACCAGATGTCGTACCACCAGTCTTCCAGCCGGTCAATAAAGCCGGGCTTTTCTTCTGTCTTCGTTTCCACGATCATCACGGACACAAAATCATCATTCCCGCCGCAGCCGGTCAGCAGAAACAGACAGAGTGCCAGTGCCAGAACCCGTTTTTTCACAGCCGCAGTACCCCGTCCCCTTCTGCCGTCAGGGTGGTGTTGTAGAACTGCTCAATGGCACGGATCATGTATCCGGTGTCCGCCACGCCGCCGGTTTCATAAACGGAGTGCATGGCCAGCTGTGCCATACCGATGTCGATGGTGTAGGCGGCCACGGTGGTGTTGGCGATGGAACCCAGGGTGGAACCGCCGCCCATGTCGCTTCTGTTGTAGAATACCTGCACCGGCACATCCGCACGGGCACAGATCTCCCGGAACAGGGCGGCGGACAGGGCATCCGTGGTGTACTTCTGGGAGGCATTGGCCTTGATGACCACCCCTTCGTTCATGTGGGGGCAGTGGTCTCCGTCGGACAGTTCGGGATGGTTGGGATGACGGGCATGGCCGTTGTCGGCGGAAACGAACATGGAAGAGGCCAGCACCTGACGCAGATCCATGCCCAGGGATTCGCAGAGCCGTTCCAGGGTATCTCTGAGGAAGAGGGAACCCGCACCCTGCTTGGTACCGGAGCCGGTTTCTTCGTTGTCGAACACGCTGTACACCCCAATGGAGCCTTCTTCTTTGATCCCGGCGGACAGGAAGCCCATCAGCGTACCGTAGGCGCACTGGAGGTTGTCGATCCGGGGGCTGGAATAGAACTCGTCGTTCGCACCCCAGATGATCCCGGGGGTACGGGCGGTCAGGTACAGATCAAAGCCCACGATAGCATCTTCTTCCACCCCGGCCGCTTCCGCCAGAATGGGACGCAGTTTGGCATCCTTCCCGCCGAACAGGGGCACCAGATCCACCGCCGCATTGGGAGCAAACCCGCCGTTGACATTCTTCTGGTGGGGCGCCACGCTGGGGATCATCAGAATGTCCTTGTCCACATACACGGTTCTGGATTCGATTTTTCCGTCCCGGGAGAGGATCAGCCGGCCCGCCACGGTCAGCGGTCTGTCAAACCAGGGATAGTGGAGCATTCCGCCGTAGCATTCGGTGGCCAGCCGGGTGTACTTGCCGAAGGTGTCCATTTCCGCCTTGTCCTTGAGCTTGTAGGTGGGGGAGTCGGTGTGGCTGGCGGTGAGCATCAGGGACGGTGCGGGCTTCTTCGGAATGGCGAAGGCAATGATGGAGGAGTTGTTCCGGGTTACAAAATACCCCCTGCCGGGCACCAGATCCCATTTTTCGCATTCCTGCAGCGGAAGAAACCCGGCCTCCGTCAGCTTTTTTGCAGCCTGTTCCACCGCATGAAAAGGAGACGGAGAGTCGGCAAGAAACTGCAGCAGATTTTCGGTAGTGTTACGGTTGTCGATGGTGTACATAGAAATACCTCGTAGAGAGATCAGAAATAAGAGATAAGAAGTAAGAGATATGTACTTCCGGATCTGTATTTTCTGTCTCTGTTCTTTATTTTTGGATGATTATATTTACTTCTGATTTCTTATTTCTAACTTCTTACTTTGCAGAAGAGCTTCCGCCGCAATTCTTCCCCCTTCTCCATCGGGGTGGGCACCGTGGATGAAATGGTTTCCGTAAGGCGGACGGGCGTCCAGGGTGCCGGAGAAGTCGAACAGTTCCACGCCCAGTTCCTTTGCCAGAGCGGGGTAGGCGTACCGGAGAGTCTTCCAGACCATGTACCATTTCCCGGGATACTCAAAGGGCGGGACGGTGAACAGGATCACCCGGATCCCCTGTTTCTGCAGTGTCCGGACGTTCTGTTCCACCGTGGCAATGATCTCCTCGGCAGAGTCTCCCCCTTCCGTGCCGTATTTCCCGGAACGGATGTCGTTGACCCCGTGGACGATGCAGACCGTATCCGCCTGGGCTGCCTTGTATTTCCAGCACTCGTGATACACTGCGTCACTGCCTCTGGCCCAGCCGAGCCCGATGTTCCAGACGCTGTATTCTTTCCCCAGCGCAAGGGCAGCCCGGGCAGACCAGTGTTCGTAGAAGTTGTTCCGGGTGCCGCAGCCCTGGGTGATGGAGTCTCCCCAGAAGGCGATCCGCCCGGCCACTTCTCTTCTGGCCCCGAACAGATCCGGCAGAGGACATTCGGCACGGAAGGTCAGCGGCTCATCGTCAAAGGCGGTGAAGGTGGGTGCCTGGCTGTCGGGGGTGCAGGGGATTTCGTTCCCTTCCAGCTCCCATTCCCAGACGATATAGTGGTCTTCCGGCAGCGTAAAGGAGACCTCGTCGCTCCAGAACCGCTCACAGGAAGCCACGTCTCTGGATGCCTTTCCGGCAAAGGTCACGTCCGTCCAGCCGGTTACCGGTGCCGGTTCTGTCATGGCTTCACAGCGGTACACGCCGCCGTCCCCGATGCGGGCTGACAGAATGCGCCAGTTTCCGCCGGGTCTGTCCGGGTAGGCCACGTCTCCCCTGTCAAAGGTGGAATCCACGGCGTTGGAGAACCAGAATCGCCATGTGTCCGGTGTATGGGACAGCGCACGGAAGTACCCTCTGGCACGGATCCGCCGGGGACTGTCAAAGCAGAGGATCCAGTTGTGGCCGGTGCCCAGGGCAATATTGGAAGGATAGGTTCGGAACATAGCGTCCTCCTTGCGGAAGAAAATGATAGCCGATTGCAAAACTCCGAAAAAACGAAATCCAGCACTTGAAAACGCTCTGTGGTGAGCAGGGTAGAGGTCCCTGCGAACTCGCTCCACTATTTCTGATGTTTTGCAATTCCTATATATAGTGGCACATG
>JAFQGY010000133.1 GCA_017415325.1 Clostridia bacterium | reverse complement strand
GCAATCACCTTGAAATTCCGAACAGCAGCATCGGTCGTGAATACCACATCCACAGCATAGTCCGCATCGTCCGCGACAAAAGAGTCGTATTCGCCGGTGTAGTTATTGCCGTACACAGCGGATACCGTGGGATTTTCCGCATAATCGGGCTTTTGTACACCGCCGTATTCCGCAAAAGTGGTCAGATCCAGCACTTTCCGCTGCTTTGCCAGTTTCTCTTCCATCTCCCAGAATTCATCAAGGGGCATGGACAGCTCTTCCGACACAGCAGGATCCATCTCGCCCACGGTATTATGCCAGCAGCGGATATCCTCGAAGTTTCCGTCTTTTTCGTGTGTAAACCAGCAGTCCCGGCAGGTCAGTGCAGTACCGTCCTCGGACAGATTGTACAGACCAAAGATATGATATACCGCACCGCCCGAACCCTGATTGAATATGCTTCCGTCTTCCAGAATGCAGTAGGCGTTGCGGTATGCCCCTTCCAGTGTCAGCTTTGTCTGACCGTCCGCAGCCGTGAACAGCGCATAAATCATCGTTCCCGCCGTCACATCGTATTCTTCACCTGCCGTAGAGCCGATCAGCAGTTCCGGGATTCCGTCGCCTGAAAGATCACGGATCATATAGCCGGAGTCCCAAAGCATGGCATTGCTTCCGCTCCAGCCGTTTCCTTCAAGCAGTGCAGTTCCGCCTTCGGGGATGTTGTTTTCATCGTATTCACCGGATGCCAGATGGAAAAATTCATCAAGCACGGGCTTGTACAATGCTTCATAATTCACCGCATCTTCGATTTGGGCAGTTTCCGGCTGTACATCTCCCTGATCCGGCTTATCAGGCGCAGTCTCCCCCAGCGTGCATCCGGTCAGCAGCATTGTCGCCAGCAGAATGATCAGTTTATTTGTTTTCATGTTTTTCTTCCTCCTCATGTGCCCCAACGATCAGCAGGCTTCCGAACTGCAGTCCGTGTTCCTCTTTCAAAAGGCATCCATATTCTCTGTATCCGTCCCTGCCGGCAGTACGTAAATCCCGAACAAATCCGACCCGAAATACTCGACACCGGGGATTTCATTCGCCGATTCTTCGTCCCGAAACTGTATCTCCCGATTACGGATTATCTTCTTCTCAAAATCCTCCATAACGGGATGAAGGACTTTGAGAAGAAGGGGAGACTGTACTCCCCACACTCTGCTTCGTTATTTAACCGATGCAAGCGCAGCGTCTGCCTTGGCAATCAGCGCAGTTCTGTCACCATAAGCTGCGGTGTCCAGTGCGTTGACGGTATCCGCCGCCTGCGCTTCGTCGAGCGTGCCGTCCTTTGCCGCCTTGATCGTGTCTGCGATGGACTTTGCGGCGTTGAGCTGGCTCTTGAAGTTATTTGCCATGTTGCCCAGCGTCTTCTGGATGCCAAACAGGGTGTCAAAATATTTGCAGACATCGTCGTAATCCTTCGATCCGGATACACCGATACGGAAGCTGTACAGCCCTGCGGTGTTGTGGAACAGCAGACGGCAGTAGCACTTGGTTTCTTCCTTGCCTTCGGAATTCTTTACCTTTTCTTCTTCGTATTCGTAGCCGTACAGGTCGGCAATGCGGTATACGCAAGCGTAGGTAGTCTTGCCGAACAGGAAGATCTTGTACCGGTCATCCGTGTAGGCGATCAGACCGGTGGACGGAGAAACGTAAATGTATTCCTCGCGCCCCAGAGACTTCAGTTTTTCTTCCTTGTTCTTGGTCTTCTTCAGGGGCACGAAAATCTGATTCCAGACCTTCGTACCGAAGTCGATCTGTTCGTGGTGTGCCTTGACGGTATCCAGATCGGCAGATACCAGATCGAGTGCCTTGAAACACTTCTTCGCGCAGACTTTCCGGCAGATAAAATTGCCGTCAGCCAGCTTCTGTTCGGAGAGCAGACCGACTTCTGCTCCGCAGATTGCACAAGTATGCTTTGCCATGATATGTACCTCCGTTTAAAATTTTTGATTTATTTGGATTGCTTACGTATCAGAATTTGCCTCCGCCTCCGCCGTGGGTTGCACCGGAGGACGAGGTATGGGTACTGGAGCCTCCCTTGTCATCGGACGAACTTGACTTTTCCGTTCTGTCCACATGACGGTACAGGAAGAAATCGCGGGAATTTGTGATATTCATACTGCCGTTCTTCACATAACTCGCCGCTGCTCTCTGCGCCTGCACGGACTTGAGCTGTCCCTTGAGGCTCGCGGTATAAATCGCCGCGATCAGCAGACCGGCAACAAGCGCAATCACCGCAGCCATTCCCTTATCAAAGGGAGCCTTCGGGAGATTGTGCGTATCGTAGGGATCGCCGGTATTCGCCTGATCGATGAAGACAGCGCACTGATCGGCAAATTCGTTGAACGCGTCGTAATAATCACCGTCGGAGAGATAAGGAACACTTCCTCCTCCATACGGTACTCGGTTTCTTCGTCATAACAGAATCCGGTGACGGTCATTTCACCGTTTTCCGTCTTCCGGACAGTATAGTGATACGAATCGGTCATCACGGACGAAGTTCTGTGCAGGCTGAAGCTCTGCCACTCACCGTATTTCGACGGGTCTTCCGAACAGCCGAACAGGAATGTCAGGAATCCGAAAATCATCAGAATCCCCCCGATCCGTTTGGCGAGATTCATTTTACGCCCACGGGTTGGCAGACTTCGGGTCGCGGATGCCCACAAGAATGAACTGATCCCACAGGAACCACTTTCCGTCGCTGCCTCTCTGACGGAGGACGATTTCTCTCGGGTTATCTGCACCGCCGCTTTCCAGGAACACCTTCATGTAACCCGGATTGTCGTCGGAGTAGGGATTGGTGAAAATGGTGAGTGTATAAGGTTCGTCGGGGGTGTAGTCGTTATCCGGTTTTGCACCCTTGAAGTAGGAGGAGGGGACATAGGTCTTACCGTCACGGAAACGGTCGTTGAGGAAAGAGATATCCATTCCGCTGAGAGGACGGGGACCGCGGAGCCAGTTCAGCATTTCGGTGCCGATATTCTTATCTGCAGCATACGCACAGAGTGCACATACGGTGAGAGCGGCAGTCTTATAGGGAGTGTCCAGATCCGCTTCCGGCAGGGCCTGCAGTTCTGCGAGGGATTCCGGCAGTGCGGTGAAGGTGAAGGTTTCTCTCTTTTCGGTGAAGCTGGAAACAGCGTTCTGTGCAGCGTTCTTTACGGCATCGGCCGCACCTCTCTTGAGTTTGTCGAAGATTGACATGGTGTGTTCCTCCTGTATATCGTATTTTTAATGAAATCCATTTCGTCTTTCCGGAATCCTCCTCATCTGAGAAGAACTCCGGGAAAACGGGGAACCGAAGCTCCCTGTTTTCCTGTTATGTTTTTTATCCGATAGGATATCTGTCCGGCAGGAAGGTGTGTCTTACCAGATATATGGCATCATCAATGTCTACATCATTGTCCTTGTCATAGTCCGGTGTGCTTCCGCTTATAGGATATCTGTCCGGCAGGAAGGTATGTCTTGCCTTGCCGTCGCTGTTGTCCCAGAATTTCCAGGTGGTGTTACGTCTTGACACGGAATAACCGCCGCCGTTGTAAATATCTTCCTGCTGGGCGATCATATCCTTTACGGCATAATCTGCCATATAGTAACCGCCGTCCACATTGGCAGTCATGTTGAGCGTAGTGTCCGGATTCCAGAGCACATATTTGATGCGGCTGGAAACTTCGCTGCCGATATCCACTCTGCCGCCGGGGGTGTCATAAGACGAACCGTCGTATTCGGTTTCGGTGGTGATATCGGGAGTACCGAAGCTGGGTGCTACGGAGAAGCTGCCGGTAACTACATCATATTTGTTGATGTTTTTCGGCATCCAGTATTCCTCATGGTTGCTTGGGCAGAAGCTGCCGTAACCGCTATCATACTTTCCTTTCAGTTTCTCAAACCGGAATTCACCGCCGCGCACATCCACTTTGGATACGAAACTTTCCGTTTCGGTTGAGTAAGCCAGATCCATATAGCGGAAAGCAGCGGCCCATTTTAAATATCCTTCCCAATCATAAAAGATCTGATACAGATAGCTGCCGTCGTTATTGCGCGCATATTCGTCGCCCCGCTCATCATGTTTACCACGGTAAGTATAATCGACCTCCCACAATGGGGAAATGATATTAGCGCCGCTCTTTCCAATGAAAGTACCACCGTTGATGGTAACCTTACAGTTGAGCCCGACGGTAATAACACCGTAATTCATATGGCCGTTTACATATTCAATACGACTTTCAGGGTTGTAATATGAGGAGAACTTATTACCAATATCATCGGTGTATGTATCGTCTTTAACAACGGAGTTATACGGCAATGAGAGACCGTTGTAGCCTACGAGTGTACCGCCGTTGACTACGATTTCGGCATTGTTCTGATACAGTGTTGCCACAGAGCCCAATGCCGGGAAGTAATAGACGTCGTCGGACTTAACATATTTCTCGTATGTACCGGACTGGTAATATCCGCTGTTGATAACCAGACGTCCGGCAGGGTTATCAGATACTTCTGTACTGACATAGCCGATCGTTGCGTGCAATCCGGATACAAAGATGGAGCAGCGTATTCTGTAATTACTGGATAAATATATGGAATTATCCGTATTGTACAGAATCTTTCCCTGCTGCTGAGATGCCGGGGTTCTATATGTAGCATTCTTTTTCCATTCGTCTTCTACCGTAAATGTTACGTCATCATTTAATCTGAACAATGCCATATGGAAATTATCATCAGGAAAACCATACTGATCTTCACTCCGAAACTGGTGCTTTGGAACATAACTGAAATAATCATACTCCGACTCATCGACTTTCAGTGTAAAACCGTTCAGATTCAGAGTATGGTCGGCGTTAACATAGATTCGATATGCTACCGAATCACAAAATCGATACATATCTATATCTTCATATTTATACATTCCAGTCTTAATATTAACCTTTGTATATGTTTCAGTTCGTAACTGGGCCATATATGTGGATCATATTCATTGAATTTTTGCGTAATATCATCCGCCAGACAGATATAGGAAGCCTCTGGCGATTCCAGAGCAATTTTCAGCTCTTCGTATGTAGATACCGATACGATCGGTCTTTTTTCGCCGGTGGCGTCGATCGCCTCGGCCGCTTCGGTGGGAACTGCCATCGTCGGCAGAATCCCCGCGATCATCGTCAGCACCATCACGGCACTGAGCAGACCGCTTGTCAGTCTCTTCAGTTTTTGCTTCATGTTTTTTCTCCTTGGTTTATGTATGTTTTTTGTTTACCAAAATAATTTCAGCGGCTTGAACATCTGAATCCTCATCCCGCATTCCGGGCAGAACTGCGCCGATTTCGCCACCACCGTATCACAGCGGGGACAGAACCGGTGCCGCTTCTTGTACTGCTGGAACAGTGTCTCCCGGGGCAGCCTTGTTCCGCAGGTACGGCAGTGTTTTTCCGCCGCCGTGGAGGGCAGACCGCATTCCGGACAGATCCGGATGTTCCGCATGATGTTCGTTCCGAAGCCGTAGCGCTCCATGTTCGACTGCCGGATCGTTTCGTTTCTCGCCAGCCTGTATTCTTCACCCGTCATCCTTTACCTCCCTGTACTGTAATTTTGCTCCGCACCGCCGGCAGAAGGTATCGGTAATGCCGACCTTGGTGCCGCAGTTCGAGCAGTATTTCGGTTTGTTTTCCCATGGTGTGCAGTCCGCACAGTGCAGCACGTCCGCATTGTACATGGCGTCGCACACCCACTTGCCGCATTTGTGGCAGAGGTTGAAGTGTTCCCTTCCCTCCTCTGCCCATGCTGTCTGCAGTTCTTCTTCCGGGTTGTCACAGCGGTACACCTTGGTTGTCACCATCGCCATCCCGGACGCTTCGCAGAAAAACCGGTAGCACCTGCCGCCGTCTTTTTCGATGATCTTATACGCAGCAGTCTTATTCTTTTCCGCTCCCACAGGCACCACCTCCCATTGTGATCCAGAAATCCCATTGTGATCTGCTTTATTATAGCGTGTTTTTGCCGATTTGTCCTCCCCAAAAACCTCAAATTAGGTAGATCCGGGAGAACTTCAGCCTGTTTTTGGGGATTATCCTACCGCATTGGGGTCAATCCAGCTGAAAATATCCGCACCGGACGCCGCCATTTGGGTGGTCAGAGCGAAGCCGCCGTCCCCCAGCTGCAGATCCAGCTGATACGGGAATTCCGCCCAGTCGAGCGTGTAGACGGAGTTCAGGATTTCGCCGCCCTCGCCTTCCGTCAGCTTCATGGAAAGCTCCAGTTCCGCCTGTTCGGAAACAGACCACCAGCCTTCGTAGGTACATACGGTCGTGTTTCCTTCCATAATAGTATAGAATGCTTCCCCGTTCGGCAGAAGATGCAGGCTGTACTGTCTGTCGTCATCAAAGGCAACCCATTCCCCGTCGTACAGGACGTACTCAAAGGGAAGGAATTCAAAGAACCAGCCTTCACAGCCGCCGATCAAGGGATTGCCTTCCTCGTGGATCAGCCCCAGATGCCCGCCGTACAGACTCCAGCGGAAGTGCCCCTCGAAATCGTACTGTTCACTCTCATCCGCCGTTGCCCAGCCGCCGTGCATATACAGCGAGAAGTTTCCTGCGGCATCCGCAATCCATGTTCCTTCAAATATTTCGCAGATTTCCCCGGCACCTTCTGCATACCGGTACAGGTAAGATGCCGTACCGTCTTCATTGACCGTCAGGTGCATCGCCAGTTCGTATCCGTCCGGATGCCAGTAGGTGGAGTGCCAGTCGCCGATCACGAGATTCGGATCCATTTCCGCCGGACGGACTCCCGCAAAGGGCTCGAAGATTTCAGCGTCAATGGCACCGGTACATTCGAAAACAAGTTCCGCATCCTCCGAACCGAAGAGAAGAGCCGTTCCGGAGTTCAGGTGCAGTCTGAAGGAGCTGCCGGGCTTCACCCATTCATAATCGTAAACGGATTCAAAATCATACGGCTCCGGAACATAGCCCAGTTCCAGTTCCTGCACACCGCCGGTGAAGTTCAGTGCCAGATATGCATCCGCGATTCCCCACCAGCCGCCGAAAATTTCTGCCATCTCACTGTTGCCGTAACCGTAGGAATAGGATGCACGACCGTCATCTGTCATGGAAAGATACAGCATAATCTCATTGCCGTCTGCGTCCGTGTACAGGCATTCCCAGTGTCCGGCAAAGGATTCGGTTTCGAGCAGAACGGTTTCTTCCGTACCGGGCTGTTCGGGGGGATCCGATACGACAGGCTCTTTCGGTGTTTCCGGTTGTTCCGGCTGTTCGGCAGGTGCTTCGGTTTCCTCCGGTGCATCGGTCTGATCAGGGGCTTCCGTTCCCGCTGTTTCCGTTTCGGTCGCTTCTGTTTCTTCTTCCAGAAGGATATCAATGATTTTCTCAAGTTTGCTGCATCCGGTCAGCATCAGCGAACAGAGAATAATCGTGGATAGTATTTTCTTTTTCATACAGTCACTTCCTTAACCATTCTATATTTTTCATCAGCCGAACCCGACAGCTGTCCATTCCCCCGAGACGGGATCATGGTAATATGCGCTGCCCCAGGTGGCCGCATAGTGTCCGATCACCTTGAAGGTACCGTTTTCCTCGCTCCCCATTTCTGCACAGATACAGGTCTGCCCGTTAATCTCCACGGTACTGCCGTCAAACTGCATCGTCATGCCATCTTCCAGATACTTATTGATCTCATAGATTTCTTCAAACAGGATCATGGCCTCTGTTTCCGACATAACCGCCGCATCGCCTTCATACTGCCCCATGTTCCCGGTATCCGGATTTACCTCCGTATCTGTACTCTTTTCGCATCCGGCAAATCCTCCGGCCAAAAGAAGGATACTCATCAGATACACGATTCCCTTTTTCATACGACTGCCCCTTTCTTCGTTTCCGGAATTCCGGAAATTCTACGGTATCCTGTTTTTTAAAATTTTTTCTTGAAACTGATTCCGATTTATGATATAATAAAAAAATGATAACAGAATTCCTCGCAAGGGGACACTCTCCGTTCGTTGGCGCGCCGGAGAGCATCTGTTCCGGACGGCAATCCGGAATTTGAGGGGCCTTGCAGAGAATTGTTATACCTTCTGTTTTTTAAGACAGGGGGTTACAAAGCACAGCCTATCCCCTCTTTGGCTATGTCTGTACATAATAATATACGATTTTTTCAGTTTTGTCCTCTCCAAAAACCCCGGATTAGGTAGATTGGAGAGATAAAATACCAAAAAATCGGTATAATCAGAAAAAAAACAGTCAAGGAGACAATTATTCCATGCAGAAATTTCTCGTACTCATGCTTTCCGTTCTGCTGCTTATCGCTCTGACCGGATGCGGAGAACAGACCCTTCTGGATCCCGAAAATCCCGTTACCCTGACGCTCTGGCACGTTTACGGCGAACAGGCTGACTCTCCCATGAATCAGCTCATCGCAGAATTCAACGCCACGGTCGGTCAGGAAAAAGGAATCGTCGTATCCGTCACCAACGTTACAAACACCTCCAAAATCGGCGGGCAGCTGAAATCCGCCCTGGAAGGTGAACCCGGTGCTCCCGAAATGCCCGATCTTTTCTCCGCCCACACCTCTCACGCAGGACTTCTGGGCGCAGAAAATCTGGTGGACTGGAACGAATGGTTCAGCGAAAAGGAATTAAAAGAATATGTACCCGAATTTGTGGACAGCGGCAAAACCGATGCGGGACTGTCTATTTTTCCTGTGTCCAAATCCAGCTATGCCCTGTTTATGAACGGCACTCAGTTTGACCGCTTCTCGGCCGATACCGGCGTGACCTACGACGATCTTGCCACCTGGGATGGGTTCTTTGATGCTGCCGAAAAATACTACGAATGGTCCGGCGGAAAGACCTTCTGCGCCATGGACTACCTGATCCGCCATGTGGAACTGGATATCCAGTCCAAAAAAGCGTCTCCCGAATTTGAAGAAGACGGCTGGTTTGATACGGAAGATCCCGCCGTTTACGACTCCTGGATGATGTTCGCGGAACCTCTCGCACAGGGTCATATTGCCGTTTCCGAACTGTATTCCAACACCCATGTCACCACGGGTGAAATGCTCTGCGGCATCGGCTCCACCGCATCCATCATCTACTTCAACGATACCGTAACCTCTCCCGACAACACCTCCGAACCCATCAATCTGCGTGTTCTCCCCCTGCCCATGAGCGGCGGAAATGTGGAATACATTCCACAGAGCGGCGT
>JAFQGY010000132.1 GCA_017415325.1 Clostridia bacterium | reverse complement strand
GTGGTTTTGGTATGGTCTGCGGGGCTGTGGGTTTTCTCTGTCCTGCTGGAACGGAAATATCATCCCCGTCCGGAAAAGCGGCGGATTACCTTTGATACTGTATATAAATTGGCATTTGTTCTGCTGGGTGTGCTCCATCTGCTGTTTACGGCGGAGGCACTGGATCTTCTGATCGTTTCCAGTGACAGAATGCCGGAGGAATTGCATATTGCGGTATCGGGAATGTGGCTGGCGGTACTGGTGGGCGGTCTGCGGCATTTCCGTGGTTCCGGCTGGATGAAGGGGCTTGCCGTGCTGTGCCTGCTCTGGTGTATCGGACTGCTTGGCGGAGGGCTGGGATTCTGTCTGGACAACGGATGGTTTCTTACGCCCCTGCTCCTGATAGGATGTACCAGTCCCATGCTGCTTCCGGTGGAGCTGTTCTGGAATCTCCTGTCCTACGGCCCGCCGGGAGAAGTTGTCTGCGGCATGGCACTGGTGCTGAATCTGGCGCTGATGATGCCGGCATGGATTCTGTATAAGAAAGATTTTTCCAATGTACCGAAACAGGAAAGGAGCACCTTATGACCATCCGAATCCCCGAACCCCGGAAATACACACTGACCCTTCTTCTCTGGTGGCTTGCCGCTGCCTACTCCCTCGCATTGGTGCTCCACCCCTTCTTCATCGGCTGCGGGTGCTCCAATGTCGGCCCTGAACACACCTGCGGTATCGTGCAGTATTACGCATCCATCGGCTCTGTCCTGTGGATACTGCTCCTCCCGGCAGGACTGTGGCTGTTCCGCAAACGGGAAAACATGCTGCTCTTTCTGATGATTCTTGTCATGATCCCGATGGTATGCGCCATGGCTCTGCTGTTCTTCCCGGTCATCACCGGTGCCCTGGAACTGTTTTCCCTGGATTCTGTAGCAGAGTTTTCTGCCGCCCTGATGCTGGCAGTCCCCCTTGTTCCCTACGTCGGTCTTCTCCCTCTGCTGGGAAAAACCGCATCGGAACCCACCCTGTACACCCTGCTGGTTCTCTACTGCCTGGCCGTCGCCGCCTTTGCCGTATACCTGTACAGGAAAAATAAGAAGTAAGATAGAAAAATAAGAGGTAAGAAATAAGAAGTAAGAGATATAAAGCTGAACGTTGTAATTTCTCTGCATTCCGGATACTGTATCAAAAATACCGCCCCACAATACGGAGCGGTATTTTCAAACTACTTCTTACTTCTTTTCTCTTACTTCTTACTTGTCAAAGCTTATCCAAGCGCTTTTGCCACCGTTTCCTCAATCAACCTGTGTCCTTCCGCCGTGGGGTGAATCCCGTCTGCGGAGAGAAGATCCCGGTACCGGTGGCTCATGAGGAACGGCATACGCAGGTCGATCAGCGGGCAGGACAGTGCTTCCGCTAGCTTTTCGGTGGTGCGGCTGTAGAATTCGTGCCAGCGGTACAGCATGGAACTGTCCCCCAGCCAGCCCAGAATCCGGTCGTAGCTCAGTCCCCGGGAGATCCAGTGCATGTACTTTTCTGCATCCAGCGGTACCAGATTACAGATGTACACGGATGCTCCCTTTTCTCTGGCGCAGGAAACCAGCTCCCCGTACCGGCGGGTGAAGGCGTCCAGCGGGGTTTTGGGCAGGTGGTGTGCTTCCGGATCGGCGGAGATGTCGGCCCAGCGATAGTCGCAGTCGTTGCCGCCGTATTCCAGCAGTACCGTGGTCTGTTCTGCGGGTTCTGCCAGCCGTTTCTGCAGCTGTGCAATTCCTTCTTCCACCGTGGCACCCATAATGGAGCAGTTCTTCACCGTATACCCCATGTCCGAAAGTGCCGCAAAACGACCCGGCAGGAGCTTGTGCCGCCCCGCTTCTTCGCTGTAGGTTACTCCTTTCAGGATGGAATCGCCGAAAATGTAAATCTGCTTCATGTGAATCCCTTGCTTTCTTTTTGCGGATGTGGTATGATATATTTACAGACACTGTGTCTGACAGATGGTTTCTCTGTATCCATAGTATACCCGTTTTTTATCCGTTTGCACACCCCCGGACAGGTTACAGGGCTCTATCTTTTTGCTTTGGGGATTTCCACCTGCAGCAGGGCGGGAAAAAGCCTGTATCTCCCGTACGGAGAGCAAAAATGCCGCCGAAGAGGACAAAATAGAGCAATTCTACCGGGAGGAGAGTCCGTTTTGGAGCGGTTCTCCCTGCCGGAGAGGGGAATTTGCGGTGAAAACAGGTTCCGGATGCGGGAAAACATCCAATCAAGGAGTGAAATTGTATGGAAGAAAAACAGGATCTGACACGGATCCTTGCTGCCAATATTGCCGCCAGACGGAAAAGTGCGGGCATGACCCAGGCGGGACTGGCGGAAAAACTGGGCTACTCCGACAAGACCGTTTCCAAGTGGGAGCGGGCGGAAGGGGTGCCGGATGTGCTGTGCCTGAAGCGGATGGCGGATCTGTTCGGTGTGAAGGTGGACGACCTGCTGCACCTGCCCGGGGAAGAACCTGCGGCGGAACCGATGCCGGAAGCGTCTGTGCAGACCACGGAAGCCCCGGCGGGAACTGCCCTGAACCATGGGGCCGTAGCGGCCATTGCGGTCATCGGCGTGTGGATGCTGGCGGCGCTGATCTATCTTATCGGCCGGTTCTGTGCGGTGGACCTGTCCATTGCACTGGGGATTGCCGTGCCCGTGACAGGGCTGCTGGCGGTGATCTTCAACGGGCTGTGGGGGAAGAAAGAGCTGACCTTCTGGCTGTGCAGCTTTTTTGTGGTGGGGATCCTGTTCCTGCTGTGCCTGATTCTGCGGCGGTATGACGTATGGATGCTGATGTGGCTGTCGGTGCCTGCGGTAGCCATTGTGTGGATCAGCTGCAATATTATGAAACGTAAGAAGTAAGAAATGAGAAGTAAGAAATATCGGGCGGGATTTATGCCGGAAAGGATTTTGGAATGGATACTGGTATGACAGCACTGCATGCGCCTGTTTCTGCGGAATACAGACGGACAATGGACAAAACCGGATACGCTGACGGGACTCTCACGATCCGGTATACAGGGGAACTGCCCACAGAATACCGATTTCCAACGGAATATCGGGCATACTGGGCAGACAAAAACGGTATTCTGGAAGACTACACTGCCTTTGCCCCCATTCTGTGCAGCGGGGAAGAGACGGTATATACTCTGGTTTCCGATACCCTGATTCCCATCGGAGCCGACCGGATTCTGGTATATGCTGTGCGGGAGGATGCCGTGTCTGCGGATGCTGCCTGCGCCATGCTGCCGGAAGGAGCCGGGGACTATGATCTGGGCAAACCTCTGTACGAAATGCAGGTCCAGAGCGACATCCACATCACCCTGGATCAGAACCACCCCCACAACCGTCACTTTGCTATGGTGCTGGAAGAAATCAAAAAGCTTTCCCCCAACAGTCTGGGTCTGTTCATCAACGGGGACACCGGGGATACAGCCGATCCGGGACAGTACGAAAACTGTCAGGAGCTGATCCGAAATGCCGGGGAAGGGGCGCCGAAGGTATATTTTGCCATCGGGAACCATGACCTTGGCTTTGACGAAACGGCTTACGAAATCCGGCTGGCCAACTTCCTGAAGGGCACCCGCAACACCTGGACGGACAAGGCGTACTTTGATCTGTGGATCGGCGGGGTGCACTTCATCTTCCTGGGGGGCGAAAAACGCAGCGGCCACGCATGGCTCAGCGAAACACAGCTTGCCTGGCTGGACGAAAAACTGGCGGAAAACCGGGACGTGCACCGGGCGAAATATGTGTTCCTGCATCAGGGCATGATCGACACGGTGGCGGGCTGCTTTGCCTACCAGAAGTGGCACGGCGTCACCCAGACGGAAGAGCTGGCGGCGGTGCTGGGGAAATACCCGGAAGCCATCCTGTTCAGCGGACACAGCCACTGGGTACTGAACTCCCCCCACACCATGCGGCTGCGGGATGACCGGCTCTGCACCATTTTCAACACTTCCTCCGGCGGATACACCTGGGACGACGCCTGCAACGAAACCAACAAGGGGCTTGTGGGCTGTGAAGGGTACTATTTCTACGGCTACGGGGACAAGGTCGTGGCAAGAGGACGGGATTTCCTGGCCGGGAAGTGGATCGCATCGGCACAGTTTGTGGTGGAATACTGATAAAATACGAGAAAAGAAGTCAGAAATACGGGATAACAAAAGGACGGTTTTGCATGGCCGTCTTTTGTTTTGCGGGCGGCGGGAGGATACAGGCCGTTCCTGCATTTGAATTTTCTCTTTTCTCTTGACAATCCCCCCCTCCTGTGCTATACTGTTTCCGAACAAACCAGGGGTGCCGTATGGCTGAGACGGAAATGCCGAACCCTCCAACCTGATCCGGATAATGCCGGCGTAGGGAGAATGTTTGTCGGGTATCTGATCACCATCCGATGAATATACAGGCTTTTCTTCCCGGATACACAGGAATGAAGGCCTGTTCTTTGTTTTTCTGACGGAAGGAAGCGGTTTGTTACATGAATCGGAACGAGGTATCTGACGTATGAACAGAACAAACAACAACCGGATTCTGCTGCTGGTGGAGTCGGCCATGATGGTGGCGCTGGGAACGGTGCTGAGCCTGATTAAGGTATACGAAGCTCCCTTCGGCGGATCGGTGACCCTTTTATCCATGGCGCCTATTATCCTCCTGTCCCTCCGGCGGGGTGTGAAGGTGGGGCTTCCGGCGGCCTTTGTCTATTCGGTCCTGCAGCTGATTCTGGGGATCAGCAGTGTGGCATGGGTTCCCTCGGCCGGCGGACGGATTCTGTGCATCCTGTTTGACTATATTTTTGCTTTCTCCGTTCTGGGACTGGCCGGGGCTGCCGCTCTGCTCCGTCCCACAGGAAACGAGAAAACAAACCTGTGGATTGCCGCCGTTGTGGGTACGCTGGCTGTGGTGCTGCTGCGGTTTGCCTGCCATATCGTTTCGGGGGCTGTGATCTGGTATGCGTTGGATCTGGAATGGTATGCGGACGATCCGGGACACATCGTGCACAAATACGGTGCATGGCTGTTCTCCCTGGTATACAACGCCGGCTTTATGGTGCCGGAGACCATTGAAACCGTCATCGGCGTACCCCTGCTGGCGAAAGCGCTGGCCCGATTCCGGGTGTAAAAATGCATTTGAACCCTGCCTGTTTTGAGGGGGATAACTGACCTGACAGAGCCGTTTCTGCCGGGTCTTTTGTTTTCATAGGGATATTGCATCAAAAGCCATAGAAAATTCACGAAATCCCCACAAAAATCCCGGGAAATAGTTTTTGACAAAGGCTGTTCTTTATGGTATAATAAAATATTGAAGTAACTATAAGGGGGAGTGTTTCCATGCGGATTCTGGGGATCGACCCGGGAATTGCCATTGTGGGCTGGGGCGTCATTGATTTTGACCGGATGAAGGGCAGAGCAGTGGACTACGGCGCCATCACCACCGGGCCGGAACTGAAGACGGAAGAGCGGATTGCCCAGGTATTCCGGCAGATGCAGCAGATCATGGACGTATACAAGCCGGATGCAGTGTCCATCGAAGAGCTGTTCTTCAATACCAACCAGAAAACCGGGATCATCGTGGCGGAGGCCAGAGGGGTACTGCTGCTGGCGGCCACACTGGCGGGGATTCCGATTTACGAAT
>JAFQGY010000012.1 GCA_017415325.1 Clostridia bacterium | reverse complement strand
GGTGGGAGGTCTCGGAGGGTAGGGGAGGGAGGACGGAGCGGCGTTTGAGCACCGATTTCCTCCCTCCCCTATCCTCTGAGTCCCGTCCGGAAGGACACCCTCTCGAAGGTCTTCGAGAAAACACCACCGCTGTACGCCAGTACGAAAACCCTCTTCCCCCTCTATGGTCATAGAGAATACTAACCCGCTGTACGCCAGTACAAAAACCATCTTCCCCTTCTATGGTCATAGAAATCCCCTCCGCTGTAAGCAGAAGAATAACCAGAATCCCCTTCAAAAAACATCGCATTTCCCCGCTGTTGTCCTGCCGTGGACGGCATCACATGTACCGGATGGCATAATAAATCACATACCCCCAGTTCAGGATCCCGTGCAGAATAGCCCAGCCGATTGATCCCCAGTGGGTGTAGGAGATCACCACAGCCAGCGCAGTGCCGATGACAGAGCCGGCTTCAATGGAGTTTTTCACTTCCTTTCGTTCCACGACCTGTTGGATAATGGTGGGTTCCTTCAGTCTCTGGCTGTAGATCAGCTCTTCCACGGTCACCTCCAGAAGCTGGGCGATCCGGTGAAGGGTATCCAGATCCGGTTCCGTGCGGCCGGTTTCCCAGGAAGATACAGTCTGCCGTGTGACGTTCAGCGCCCCGGCCAGTGCTTCCTGACTGAGGCCTTTTTCTTCCCGCTTTTTCCGTATGTTTTCTCCGACGATGTGCATGTGCAGTTCTCCTTTGCTCCGGGGCGGTTTTGATGGTTCCAGTATACTGCAGACCGCACGAAAATGCAAGCAACATTTTGTATCCGGTGCAAATAAGGCCGGATAGGACAATTTGGAGGGATGCAACGCTTTGTTGCGGGGGCTGCGGAGAGAGGAAATTTACAACTTTTCCATGATGTATTGACGGGAGGTTGTGCATGTGGTACAATACAGAAAAAGCCGGTGAAGAACAGCGGATTCTCCCGGCCATTTCCGGATAGGGGGAGAAATACATATGAAAATTTTTGATTCTGGTAAGTTTTTCACCGGCTGCAACTACTGGGCGTCCCATGCGGGGACCAATATGTGGTCGGACTGGCGGCCGGATGTGGTGGAAGCGGATTTTGCCCGGCTGGCGGAGGCCAAGGTGGGTGTGCTGCGGATCTTCCCCCTGTGGAGCGATTTCCAGCCCCTGCGGATCCACAGAGGGGGCGGAGGGTCCGAAAGAGAATACAGACTCCGGGAAGAACCGCTGCCCCATACCGAAGCGGGACGGGCCGGTCTGGACGAAGTGATGCTGGAGCGGTTCGGCGTGTTCTGTGATCTGGCGGAAAAGTATGGCCTGCAGCTGATCGTGGGGCTGGTCACCGGCTGGATGAGCGGACGGATGCACATGCCCGAAGCCTTTGCCGGAAAAGCCCTTCTGACCGACCCGGCCGTGATCCGGTGGCAGGTGCGGTTCGTACGATATATGGTAAAGCATTTCAAAGATAAGCCCGCCATTGCAGCATGGGATCTGGGGAACGAATGCAACTGCATGGGAAGTGCCGACCGGAATGCAGCCTACCTGTGGACGACTGTGATCACCGATACCATCAAGCTGGAAGATCCGGACAAACCGGTGGTATCCGGCCTGCACGGGCTGAAACCGGACGGAAACTGGACGCCGGAGGATCAGGGCGAGATCCTGGACATCCTCTGTACCCACCCGTACCCGCTGTTCACCCCCCACTGCGACACGGATCCCCTGAATCAGATGAAATCCATCCTCCACTCTACGGCAGAGTCCATCCTGTACGGTACCCTGGGCGGAAAACCCTGCTTCATTGAAGAAATCGGCACCCTGGGCCCCATGATCGCCGATGAAGATATTGCAGCGGACTATATCCGTACAGCGCTGATTTCTGCATGGGCACACAACCTCAGAGGCTTTGTGTGGTGGTGCGCCAACGAGCAGTCCGGGCTGACCCACACCCCCTACGACTGGGACGCTGTGGAACGGGAACTGGGTCTGTTCCGGCTGGACGGTTCTCCCAAGCCTGTGGCAAACACCTTCACGGATTTCATGACCTCTCTGGAAGCCTTCACAGAAAAAGGACGGGATACCCTGCCTCCCATGCGCACAGACGGGGTATGCGTGCTGACCGCCGGACAGGACAACTGGGCTGTGGCTTACGGTACCTTCCTGCTGGCCAAACAGGCGGGGCTGGACATCACTTTTGCCTGGTGCCATGATGAAATTCCCGAAGCACCCGTGTATTTCCTGCCTGCCCTTTCCGGTCTCGCCGCCATTGAAGGCCACGAACTGTCCGAACTGCTGCGGCGGGTACACGATGACGGAGCATCCCTGTATCTTTCCATCCACGACGCTCTCATGTCTCCCTTCGCCCAGTTCACCGGTGTCAAGGTCAAGACCAGATGCCGTCGGACTGCCGGGGATACCGTATCTCTGAACGGCACGGATTTCAGCCTGTGGAGCCCCGTCCGGATGCAGATGGAAACCACCTCCGCCGAAGTTCTGGCCGCAGATCAGGAAGGCAGACCCGTGTTCACCATGAACCGCTATGGGAAAGGGAAGGTATATTTCTGCGCCTACTCTCTGGAAATGGAAGCGGGGTGCAAGGCGGGCGTGATCAGCGGAGACCATGCGGTGCCGTATTATAAATTCTACGAAGCCATGGGACTGCGGAATCCCGAAAAGCAGTTTGCCCTTATCGAAGGGGATACCCAGTATGTGGGGCTGACAGAACATCCGGCAGAGGACGGTTCTGCGGTACTGGTGCTGGTGAACTACACGCCGGAAGAACGGACGGTTACCGTGGACACAGCCGGGTGGAAAATGCGGTATCTGCAGTATTTCACTGCAGGAGATACCAGGGAAGGGGACGGAACTCTGAAGATTACCCTGCCGGGGAATACCGGTGCGGCTGTTGTGCTGGCAAAATAGTAAACCGGAACGAAAAATCTTGTAAGAATATGCCGTGTTCACAAATCTTCTCTTGACAAACCCGGGATCCTGGGGTATTATGATATTGTGAAACTTCTCCCACGGGAGGAGAAAACGGAAGTATGCAATTATCGGATATATACAGAAAGGAAATAACACTATGGAAAAAAAGGTACTGATTTTTCAGGGCGGCTGGGACGGACATGAACCCAAGCTGACCTCCGCCAGATTCGGCAAGATGATGGAAGCAGAAGGCTACGCCGTGGAGATCTACGACACACTGGACTGCCTGGCAGACGCCGAAAAGCTGGAAACCTATTCCCTGATCGTGGCATGCTGGACCATGGGCTCCATCCCCGGCGAATACACCCGCAACGTATCCAGAGCCGTCAGCAAGGGGACAGGGCTGGCAGGCTGTCACGGCGGTATGTGTGACGCATTCCGGCAGGATACCGAATGGCAGTTCATGACCGGCGGCCAGTGGGTAAGCCATCCGGGCGGAGACGGTGTGGAATATATGGTAAATATATGCCATGGTTCCTCCCCCATCATCGAAGGTCTGGAAGACTTCCCGGTGAAGAGCGAACACTACTATCTC
>JAFQGY010000131.1 GCA_017415325.1 Clostridia bacterium | reverse complement strand
TTTGAGCTTAGTGAGTTCACCACCCACCAGATCCGTACCATCACGGACGAATGCCACAAGCGAGGTATCAAGGTACTGACCTATTTCGGTTATGAGCTGTCCACCATGTCACCGGAATGGAGCAGACTGCAGGACCAGACAGCTGTTAAAGACTCTGCCAATCAGATTTCCGGCGGATGGTGGCGGGTTCCCTTCCAGAGAGCCTACAACGTCTGCTACAACAGTGAATATGCGGATCTGTTCATTGATGGGGTCACCAAAATCATGGATGAATGCCACACCGACGGGGTATATCTGGACGGCACCAGCCATGCCAGGCTCTGTTATTCTACAGAACACGGCTGCGGCTGGTATGATGCCGACGGCAATCTCCACGGAAGCTATGCCTGGGGCGCGATACGGACGCTTTTCAAACGGCTGTATGAGGTTGTCCAGTCCCGGGGAGGCGAAATCAATGTTCATGCTTTCGGATTTATCAATTTCACAGCTATTCCCTATATTCACCAGAACTGGTACGGGGAAAATCTGCAGTTCTCGTTGATGAAAGGCAGTTCGGCCGACATGGATCTGGATTACTTCCGGGCAGAATACATCGGCCGGAATATCGGCGCCCCGGTGGAATTCATTGCGTATGCCAATCCGCCGCTCTGGACTTTTGACCAGGCTCTGTCCTGCTCCATCCTGCACGGAATTCTGCCCAGACCCAACGACATCGGATATCCGCTGGAACTGATGAGCAGGGTATGGAAAATTTTTGATGCCTTCCCCATTGCCCAGTCCGCATGGCAGCCGTACTGGAACAATGCGGTACATACCACCCATGAAAAAGTAAAGGTCAGCTATTACCGGTATACGGATCTGTCCGGTATGCCGCAGATTCTTGCGTTTGCAGTGAATATTTCCGCTGATCCTGTGGAAAACGTAACCATTACATTCCAGGAATCAGTACAGACAGTAAAAGATATGCTGACGGATACGGATACAGGCTTCACCTTCTCTATGGAACCCTACGGATGCCGGATTCTGTTTGTGAAATAACCGGAGGAATGTGCATATGAAAGACTATTATATTGGCGTCAACTACTGGGACAGCGCAAGCGGTACGGATATGTGGGTTCGGTTTGATCCGGATGTTGTGGAAAACGACCTTGCCGCACTGCAGGCCAATGGTGTGGACACCCTGCGGATTTTCCCAAATTGGCGGGACTTTCAGCCTGTTACGGCACTGTATGGCTGGCGGGGAAACTTTTCGGAATACCGTCTCACAGGCGACCGCTTCCCCGAAAATGAATTCTATCTGGATCCGGTGATGATCGAGCGGTTTCTTACCGTCTGTGATCTGGCACAGAAGTATGGAATGCGGCTGATTGTGGGGATTGTCACCGGCTGGATGAGCGGCAGACTGTTCGTTCCGCCTGCCCTGGAAGGAAAGAATATCATTTCCAATCCCGAAGCCCTGATGTGGCAGACAAAATATTGCCGTGGTTTTGTCCGGGCTGTGAAACATCATCCTGCCATAGCCGCATGGGAACTGGGCAATGAATGCAACTGTCTGGGACATACTTCCTCCCGGTATGAAGCGTACCTCTGGACAAACACCATCCGCTCCGCCATCACACTGGAAGATTCCACCAGACCTGTCTATTCCGGTATGCACGGTATTGAATCGGAAGAAGGTGCTGTGTGGAGCATTGAAGATCAGGGCGAGCTGACCGATATGCTTACCTGCCATCCCTATCCCTCTCCCACCGTAGGGGGCGATGTCACCCCTGCCAACCGGCTCCGGTGCACCATGATTCCCACCGCACAGCTGGCCTACTACAGTGGGATTTCCGGAAAACCTGCCATGATTGAGGAACAGGGAACCTTCAGCGATATGCTCATCAACCGTGAAGGAGCGGCGGACTTCATGCGGGTTAACCTGTTCTCCGGATGGGCAAACGGTTCCAGAGGATATCTGTGGTGGTGTGGTATGGAACATCTGAAGCTGTCACAGCCGCCGTACTCCTGGTCCATGATCGAACGGGAACTGGGACTGGTGGATGTCAGCCGGAAACCCAAACCGGTAGCACAGACAATGAAAGAAACAGCCGACCTGCTGAAAACGCTTCCTGAACTGCCGGGTAAAAAAATCGATGGTATCTGTGTTCTGCCCCGGGAAATCAAACACTGGCCTTCCGCAGCATCCACCTATATTCTTGCCAAGCAGGCCGGACTGGAACTGACCATGATGACCTCCCGGCAGATCCGCCGTTTTTCTGACCTTCCGGATGCTCCGCTGTATATCGTACCGACCCTCACCGGCTGGGCACCGCTCCATAAGGAAGCCTACGATGCACTGCTGGAAAAAGCATACAATGGCGCAACTCTGTATTTCTCCGTAGCGACCGGATTCATCACGGAATGCGAAAAGGTCACAGGAATGCGTTCTGACGGGATGTACAATGCCGGCGGCGACACCATGACCCTTTTCGACGGCACACAGTTCCCCATGCAGTATCAGAAGAAATTCCTGCTGGAAAGTCTGGGGGCCGAGGTTCTCGCACAAGACTCCTATGGAAATCCTGTATTTACAAAGAATACTTTCGGCAAAGGCACGGTGTATATGCTGTACTTCCCCCTGGAGCAGATGCTGTGGAACCAGCCGCTGGCCTTTACCGGAAAAGACAAAACCGACTACAGCCGGATCTACCGGATCATCGGTGAGAAAGCACTGGCAGAGCATCCCCTGGACTGCGCAAACAACCAGATCGGCGTGACACTGCATCCTGCAGAAGACGGATATTATGCCGTACTGATCAACTACGACAATATGACTCATGACGCAGAAGTGACTCTGGCGGACGGCTGGGAGATGAAAGCAGTTTATGGAGACGTATGTGCTGTGGAAAAATGCAACATGGCTGTAGTGCTGCTCAGAAAACAAAATGTATAATTCAATTTTTTACTATGGGTGATTTTATATAAAAAGAATACTCTGTATACTTCTTGCACTGCTGATACTGTCCACCGTTTCCTGTACTGATAACAATTCTGCATCTTCGGAAACAGCAGGAAATCAGGCTGATGCAAGTATCTCCGAAGACACCACAACCGAAAATCAGAATACACCGGAAGAAACTGTACCGGTTTATGATTCCGGAGATGCAGATTTCGACGGATATGCCTTCCGCATTATGAATTATGAATCATATGTGTCCACATATCTGTTGCTTGCTCCGGATGAACAAACCGGTGAAGCATTAAACGATATCATCTATGAGCGGAACAGCAAGGCCGAAGAAACGCTCAACTTTGTTCTGCAGGAAATCCGGGAGCCGTATACAGGCTGGGGGTCTTCTCAGATTGCGCTGTGTGACAATGTGATCCAGTCCGTTACAGCCAATAACAATGCCTACGATGCAGCCTATCTTCCTGTTTCTTTCAAATCTTCCATCATCACAGACGGGTATCTGATGGATCTGAATACCATTCCCGGTCTTCATGTGTATGAATCCTATTGGGATGCCCCGCTTAATCATGATATGACCATCAACGGGAAGTTATTTGCAGCTTCCGGTCCTCTGAATCTGTGTTCTCTTGGGCTGTCTGATGTACTTCTGTTCAATGAAAATATGTTCAAAACATTGAACCTCTCCCTACCTTATGATCATGTCAGAAACAACACCTGGACATTGGATACTTTGGCAGAGTATGTTCAGGAAACAACCAATCTCAACGGAGCTTCCGACTTTGAATACGACCAGTCCGCACAGACTGTATATGGTATTGCCGGACATTCCGATAAACCGTATGCGCTTCTGTATGGTGCCGGTTGCTATCTTGTCCGGAAAGACAATGACACAGTTACTCTGGGGATTGAAGAAGAACATCTTTACAATGCCGCTGAGTCCATTGCACAGATTATGAAGAAATCCATGGGACAGGTAATATTCAACAACAGTGACAGTGCTCCCGGTGGCTATACCAATCTGTTTGCAAGTGACCGCGCAGCCTTCATCACCTGTGAACTGAAAACTGTCAATGTGTTAAGAGACATGGATTCTTCTTTCGGGCTTCTTCCCATGCCCAAATATGACCAGTCTCAGGAGGATTATCATAGTTCTGTTTCCGCAAACAGTCTTTTTCTGACAATCCCCAAGTCACAGACAGATCCCGCACGAGCTGCTCTCATTCTGGATTATCTGCATTATTACAGTTACCACAATTCCCTGCCGGTTTACTACAATGTAACTGTTTCCCACAAAGGACTGCGGAATGAAGATTCCATCGAGATGCTGGATATTGTCTACAACTCCAGAGGAATTGAATTCTCCCAGATATTTGGTGCAACCATCGGTTGGGTTACTGCCTTCAACAACCAGATTGTGAATGAAAACCTCACACTTGCTTCTACCAGTGTTTCAAACAAAAACAGCATCCTCCGCAGTATGGAAGCAATCTTTGCCTCCCTCGGTGAATAAAGTCTTTCCCCAGGAAACCTGCAGCGTGTCTGAACATTCACAAGGAATATGCTGCACAATTACAGAGCTGTGACGCTGCCGAACCATCCTCGAGTTCGCTTACAGAATGCTGTGCTATTGAAAAACTCCGGGATATTTACTGCATAATACATGAACCTGCGATTACTATAGTGACCGCAGGTTCTATCTCATTATATGAACTTTTTTGTTTTTCCATGTTCAACACATGGATATGCTAAGCAGACCACAACACCCGGGTTGCTGAATTCAATACACTTCCTCCAGAATCAGAACCCTGTCACAGCCATTCCACTGTGTCGGCGGAACAAGAATTGTCTGCCCGCAGTGTTAATCTTCTGTGAGAAATTTTGTGAAACTGATCCCCTAACCCAC
>JAFQGY010000130.1 GCA_017415325.1 Clostridia bacterium | reverse complement strand
GACATTTCATCCACGGGTTTTCCGTCTTTAATAAAATGACACGGTGCATCTATATGCGTGCCGTTGTGTGCACACATACTAAATGCCGTCAAATTATATACTTCGCCTTTTTCCATCGATTTGAGTTCTTTTTTCTCCGGCATTGGGTCGCCCGGATACACTTGGCAGCCGAAAACTTCTTGGGAAATATCGTAGATTTTCATTACTTATTCTCCGTCAAATTCTTATTTATCGAACACGTTTCTATAGATCAGGAACACAAAATCGAATTGGGACTACTTTTTTATATCCGCCAGAATTGCCAGCGCTTCCTTATACAGCTGATCAAAGTCACAGCCGCAGGAGCCGCATTCTTCGTCGGCCTGTTTCACAGCGGCCAGCAGTGCATCATAGTCGTACTTTCCGTCAAGCCAGCCGGCAGCAGGTACGGCAATCAGCTCCCAGCCGGAATCCCGGAATTTTGTCAGGATTTCGTGCAGTCTTGTCATGGCAAAGTACCTCCCAAACTTTTGTTTGCTCCAGTATACCACAGTCCTGCACAAAAGTCAACAAAAAACGGCCTGCAAAGGATTTCTCCTCTGTAAGCCGTTCGGTGTCTCAGACTATTTCTGATTTCTTACTTCTTATTTCTTACCTGTTATTACAGTTCGCAGTTGTTCACCGTTCTGGGGAAGGACAGGACGTCGCGGATGTTGTTCACACCGGTCAGATACATGACGCAGCGTTCAAAGCCCAGACCGAAGCCTGCGTGCCGGGCAGAACCGTACTTCCGCAGATCCATGTAGAACCCGTAGGATTCCTTATCCAGTCCCAGTTCGTCCAGTCTCTTGTCCAGCAGGTCGTAGTTGTCTTCACGCTGGGAACCGCCGATGATCTCTCCTATGCCGGGAACCAGACAGTCCATAGCCGCCACAGTCTTGCCGTCTTCGTTGAGCTTCATGTAGAAGGCCTTGATTTCCTTCGGATAGTCGGTGACGAATACGGGGCGCTTGAAGACCTGTTCGGTCAGGTAGCGTTCGTGTTCGGTCTGGAGGTCGCAGCCCCAGTATACCTTGTAATCGAACTTGTCGTTGTTCTTTTCCAGAATTTCGATGGCTTCGGTGTAGGTCACGTGTCCGAAGTCGGAGTTCACCACATGGTTCAGCCGTTCCAGCAGGCCCTTATCCACAAAGCTGTTGAAGAAGTTCATTTCTTCCGGTGCATTTTCCATGACAAACCGGATCACGTACTTCAGCATGGCTTCTGCCAGCATCATATCGTCCTGCAGATCCGCAAAGGCGATTTCCGGTTCGATCATCCAGAATTCGGCGGCGTGACGGGTGGTGTTGGAGTTTTCCGCACGGAAGGTGGGGCCGAAGGTGTAGATGTTCTTGAAGGCCATGGCGTAGGTTTCGCCGTTGAGCTGGCCGGACACCGTCAGGTTGGTGGACTTGCCGAAGAAGTCTTTGGAGAAATCCACCTTGCCGTCCTCGGTTCTGGGCAGGTTTTCCAGATCCAGTGTGGTAACCCGGAACATCTCGCCCGCCCCTTCACAGTCGGAACCGGTGATCAGCGGGGTATTGACGTACACGAAATCCCGTTCCTGGAAGAACTTATGGATGGCATAGGCAGCCAGGGAGCGCACACGGAATACCGCCTGGAACAGGTTGGTACGGGGGCGCAGGTGGGAGATGGTACGGAGATATTCGATGGTGTGCCGCTTCTTCTGGAGGGGGTAATCGGGGGTGGATGCGCCTTCCAGGGTCACAGAGTCGGCATGGATTTCAAAGGGCTGCTTGGCATCGGGAGTCAGCACGATACGGCCTTCCACGATGATGGCGGAACCCACGTTATACTTGGAGATTTCGTTGAAATTGGGCAGATTATCATCATATACGATCTGGACGGGTTCAAAGAAGGTCCCGTCGGAGAGCACGATAAAGCCAAAGGTTCTGGAGTCACGGATACTGCGCACCCAGCCGCCTACCTTTACGTGGGACTGGTCCACTGTGTCCATGGCCCGGTACAGGGTTCTGACAGAAGTGAGTTCCATGGTGGATATCCTTTCCTGTTCCTCTCTTTTCTTTACTTTGCGGGAGGAACTTTTTTTATTGATAATGTAGTATTATACCATATTCTTCCCGCAAATGCAAGGGGGTGGGGGGATTCTTTTTTTATTGGCTTCACCATTGGCTTACAGCGGGGGAGAGATTCTATGGTCATAGAAAGGGAAAGATGGCTTTTGCTTCTGCTTACAGCGGGGTTGTTGGTACGATGCTTTTAGAAGAGGGATTTTGATGTTTGTTTCGCCTACAGCGGGTTAGTATTCTTTATGCCTATAGAGGGG
>JAFQGY010000129.1 GCA_017415325.1 Clostridia bacterium | reverse complement strand
CCGTCTTCTTCCAGGTAGGGGGAGGAAGCGATGATGGCGTTCATGCCTTCGCCGTCAAAAGCGGAGCCCAGGGAGCGGCCGTTCTGATCCTTGGCCAGATGGGGCAGCAGGTCGGTGATGCACAGCACAGGGTCGCCGGGCTGGTCGCCGATGCGGATTTCCACGGTTTCGCCGTTCTTCTTGGTGACAACGCCGTGGAGGGCCAGCGGAATGGTAACCCACTGGTACTTTCTGACGCCGCCGTAATAGTGTGTCTTCAGGTAACCGAAATGTTCGGATTCATACAGAGGATGCTGCTTCAGGTCCAGTCTGGGGGAGTCCACGTGGGCGGCGATGATGCGGATGCCGTTTTCTTCAATGTCTTCGGTACCCACACGGATGGCGAACAGGCTCTTGCCTCTGTTATTGTAGTAAATCTTATCTCCGGCTTCCAGCTTATCGCCCAGCTTATAGGCCTTGAACCCGGCTGCTTCCAGCTTTTCGATGGCATAGATCACAGCTTCCCGTTCGGTCTTGGCCACGTCCAGAAAATGCATATATTCCTTCGCATATTCCATGACTTCTGCCAGCTGTTCCGAATTCTTCAGCTCAAACGCAGTCTTCTTCTTATAAAACAGATCTTCTCTCAGCTGCTGTCCTTTTGTCTTGTCTGCCATTTTTGTATTTCCTTTCTTGTTACAGAAATTATGGTTTGGTTGAGGTGTTCGTTTTTGGGGGGATGTTTCTTTGGGGGTTCTTTATTTATCAGGTATTCTTTACGGATTCGTATAGTACAGACGTCTGTAGGTTTCCATGGTTTCGTTGATCCGGTCAACGTATGCTTCGGTGGCGGCATCCGGGAACTTTACCAGATTGCCCAGTTCGTCTGTCAGGGTTCTGTCGTACATCCCTGCGTCCACTGTGGTCTGCCCGGCTTCCTTGATGGCGAAGACGGTGTTCCAGCGGCTGTATTCGGTGTACAGGTAGGAGAGCATATATGCCCCGTAACGGATATTGGTTTCCGGGTCGTACAGGATACCGGGATCCAGGGACTCCTTGGTCAGGGTTAGGAGCCAGCTGAAGGTTTCCGGGGAAATCTGCATCAGGCCGACCTCGCCGTTCTCCGACAGTTTATTGCTTTCGAAATCGCTTTCGGTCTTGATGACGGCATACAGGATATATTCCGGCACACCGTATTCCTCCGCATATTTTGTGACGTATTCCGAGAAGTCCCTCGGATGGTGATTCAGGTCGATTTTGTGCCAGATGGTCTGGTACACGAACCCGATGGCCAGAGACAGGCACAGGATCACTACGATCACCACGCTGCGGACGATGGTGCTTCTCAGCTTCATGCCATCCTCCCCCGGAGTGCGTCGATGACCCCGTCCACCCGGCTGTACAGCGTAGGTCTGTCGGCGTCGTTTTCGATGACATAGTCGGCTTTTTCCATCAGCAGTTCCGCATCCATCTGGCTTCTGAGCCGTTTTTCGGCCGCTTCCCTGTCGATGCCGTCCCGCTTCATGATCCGGGAGATGCGCACTTCCTCAGGGGCGGTGACACAGACCACGGCGGCGCACTGTTTGTCAAACCCGCTTTCATACAGCACGGGAGCGTCTATGAGAACGATGTCTGCGCCGTTCTGCAAATATTCTGCGGCGATGCGCTGAGTTTCTGCCAGAATATGTTTATGGGTGATGCTGTTCAGATCCGCCAGATTCTTCCGGCAGGCGTCCGCATCGTTTGTACCGTCCCAGAACACCAGAGAACGCATCACGGCTCTGTCCAGCGCTCCGTCGGGGGTCAGGATGGTCTCACCGAACCGCTCCGTCAGCTCCTTCATACAGGGAGAAAGCGCTTCCGCCGGGCCGGTCATATCCCGGTACACCGCATCGGTATCCACCGAGGGCACACCTCTGTCCGCAAACATAGCGGCAATATATCCTTTTCCGGAACCGCTCCGGCCGCAAAGTCCCACCAGCATGGGCACACCTCCCTGAAAATTTCCTTATCTTATATATTGTACCATATGGTGCCTTGTTTTGCAAGAGAATGTCGTGAATCTCCTGAAAAATTTGTTCTTATTTACGCTTTTGTCCGCTTCAGCTTCACCACGACTTCAACTTGTGTATCGTTGTACAAACTCAAGCGCATAATTATTTTCGGGACTTTCTGAATCTTCCGTCATCGCTTTCTGTCATATCTCTAAGCATTTGAGAGAGAAGTCGGTTTGCAGATATATAATCTTCCTTTTTTACTAATTTTTCGAGAGAATCATCATTATACACCACTTTTGAAAACCACAGAGAATGATAAAGCGTATAAACAATCCAAGCTGTATTCGCTTCTTCTTCGCTTAACTTTCTAACTGAAAGATAGCCGTTCAGCATGGCAGGAAAGAACTGCTCACGGCAGCGTTGATCTGCTCCTTCGGGTAGATCCATTTCATAAGCGGTCAGAAGACCTTCCATTACAAGATCAGAAATCAGCACTTCATCTCCGGCATTGTTATAGTCAAATACAGTCAGTTCGTCCTCTCCATAAACAAGATTGTTAATGGATATATCGCCTTGTACTGCCGCTTTAGGAAGTCTATCCCATACGGCCCGAATTGCTTCTAACTTTTCATCGTGCAGGTTCTTGATTTGCTCAACGATAGTTTGGTCAAGATTTTCATTTTGTCCGATTTCACAGAACTCTTGATAAGCATCCACATCATTACAATATGCGGCAGAAAAAAGCGTTCCGCATCCAATTTCACATTTGTTATCCAAAGAAAGAACGTGCATACGTGCCATCAGTTCACCGATCTTATAAGAGATATCCGTGTTGATTGCCATGATTTCTTCGCCGCACCAATCCTCAACAGTAACATTACACGGAAGATCATTATAGATGTACTCGTTGCAGTATCTTCCGTTGGACATGTAGCATTTGGGAGTAATGATACCGTTCTTCCTCATAAACTCTGAAAATGCACTTTGTTTTTCAGTTTTTTCACGTTCTTCAAGCAAGTTATCACCTTTAATATTTACAATTTTTATGACAACTCGTTTCCCATTTTCAAGAAGAACAGATAAAACGACCTTGACATTCCAACCATATTCCTCATAATGATTTATGTACTCTCTTTGTTCGCTGAAAATTGTGTCAAAACCATATAATTTTAAGATAGATTTGATATCATTTTCAGGAAAAATTTTCTTATCTTTTATCATGGTTTTCCTCTTTTGATATGTTATACCGTACTGCTGTAAAACGAACTTTCGAGTCGTACTCAAAAATCACATTTGTCCCTGCCAAAAATCAGGGCATTTTTTGATTTTGAACAACGTTTTTTAATTTCTTTTAAAATCGCTCAAAAAGTTTTGATTTTACTCATTATAGGCCGACTTTAGCTCATTTTCGAGTGAGAAAAACCACACACTCGCAGTGCTGCGTCCGGGGGAACATATCCACAGGCTGGATTTTCTCCACCTTATAGGATCGTCTCAGCACATCCAGATCCTTCGCCAGGGTCTCGGGATTGCAGGACACGTACACCAGTCTCTTCGGTGCGATTTCCTCCACCGCATCCAGCATGTCCCGGCCAAGGCCTGCTCTGGGGGGATCCATGAACATCACGTCCGCTTCTTCCCCTTCGGCTGCAAGACGGGCGGTCATTTCCCCGGCGTCGGCACAGTGGAAGGTCATGTTCTCGAGGCCGTTGATTCTGGCGTTGACCCCGGCGTCCCGGATGG
>JAFQGY010000128.1 GCA_017415325.1 Clostridia bacterium | reverse complement strand
TGTGTACCATCTCCCGGCAAGCTTCATTCAGCACCTCAGGAGAGCGTTCTCTGACAGGTCTGGTGACAAATCCCGCCTGACAGAACCGGCATCCCCGGATACAGCCCCGCATAATTTCAATGGTCACTCTGTCCTGTACCGTTTCGATATAGGGTATCACCGTATCCGTGGGAATATAGCACTTGTCAAAATCCGCTACCACCCGCTTGATCACCTTCACCGGAACTTTTTCATCCTTCGGTACAATGGCAGCAATGGTACCGTCATCGTGATACGCAATATCATACAGCGCCGGTACATAGAACCCGGTCAGCTCCGTTGCCGCCGCATACAGGAATGCAGACTTGGTGTACGTCCCGTCCTCTTTCATCCGCAGATACAGCTTCGCCAGTTCCTGCAGTGCCTCTTCCCCTTCCCCAATGGAGAAAATGTCCACAAAATCCGCCACCGGTTCCGGGTTGTAGGAGCAGGGACCGCCCGCCAGAATCACAGGCCCATCTTCTCCCCGTTCTTCCCGCCGCAGGGGAATCCCCGCCAGTTTCAGCATTTTCAGCATGGTGGTGTAGCAAAGCTCATACTGCAGCGTAAAGGCCACCACATCAAATTCGCCCACCGGATCCCCGCTTTCATGGGTAAAGAGCGGAATCTCCCGCTTTTCCATTTCCGCCGCCATATCCACCCAGGGCGCATACACTCTCTCGCACCAGACCCCGTCCAGCGCATTGAAGCATCCGCACAGAATCCGCATCCCCAGATTGGACATACCGATTTCATAAATATCCGGGAAACAGAACGCCACCCGCATCTTCACTTCCGAAAGATCCTTGAACACGCTCCCCGTTTCCCCACCGGAATACCGCCCCGGCTTGGCAACACTGGTAATAAAACTCTTGATATCTTCTCTCATAACAACTCCATATGAAACCATGCGAAAAAGGAGAAGCCAGAATCCGCCTCTCCTTTCCCAAACCATACATAAACTGAATTACCGGATAAACATCCGTGAAGACAGCAGCATCGGCACAAGCCACAGCAGCTGATAAATGATGATAAACAGCGAATTCATCACGCCGATGGAACCGGACAGCACCAGCAGCAGCATGATAGCCGCTCCCACCAGAATGGCCAGAATCGCCAGCGCAATATTGGTCTTCTTGGTATGCAGAACCTTGTCGCAGTAGGAAATGATCTGCAGCAGAGACTTGGGAGAACCACTGGTCACCAGACCGCTGTCCACCTTTTCCTGATAGGAAGCCACTTCTTCCGGCCCGTTGTAACGGATCACCTTCAGAGGCATCCGCTTCATCTTTACCTTCCGGGCAATCATGCGCTCGTCAATGTTGGGGTCAAAGGTACGGACGCAGACATACAGACCGCTGTTCTGGAACTGACCGAGAATCAGCTCAATGTCGCTGTCCATAACGTACTGAATGTACATCTTTGCAACCAGCTTGTCTTCCCGGAACATATACATAATGGAAAGCTCACCGGAGAGATCCACATCGTCTTCCATTTCCTGCTTCCGGATCTTCAGCCCCTTCTTCAGAAGCGCCGCACCGGAACCGAAGATGATGTTCACGCCATCCACTTCCGCCGCCAGGAATCCGTTTTCGGTGTCAAAAATCTGTACATTGTCGGAATGCCCCATTTCCAGCGTGGCAATTTCAAATACATCCTGCAGAGGCCCTCCCGCCTTGGCAAAGACACTGGCCGCATAGTACAGCACCCGGTCAATACGGGCATTGTTGTAAATCCGGATGTTCTGCACCTTCACACTGTAGGAAGGGAACACATTCTTGTCATCAAAGGTCACAATGGATGCATTGGAATATTCCGCAAGAGAAGCTTCCCCGACAATTGCACTGTCATATTCCCCGGCAGCCACATTTGCTCTGTAGAAAGGATAACTCAGAGACAGATGCACCGAAAGGGGAGCAACCGTCATCAGGGTCACACAAACCACTCTCGCCACTTCCACCGCAGAACCGCCGCGCACACTGGCAAAGATCCCGAACAGTACGGCAGCCGCAGCCATAATCCCCATGGCACAGCTCATGAATACATTGGTTGTACCGTCCGGCGTGTACAGTCTGTTGTAGAACCCGTTGATAAAGTCAGCCTTTTCAATCCGCATCACATCACATACATCTTCTTCCTCGGAGAATGCAGTGGTTTCCCCGCGGGACTGATCGTCGGATACCCGGCAGACAATATGTTTGTGCTTATCGGAGGACACTACCTGGAAGTTCAGCATTTCCCGTCTGGTGTTGTAAATCTCCCCGATCAGTGTCATCAGAGCCGAAACCGCAACCGCAAAGTTGAACATTACAGGTTCATCGGACTGTACCGTAATCCGTGCAATCACGATGGTATACAGAATCCCTGCCACCGTCAGAAGCGCCGTCATGCTTTCCGGTCTGGGAACACCCCGGAACAGATACCCGAATCCCTTCAGAATCTGCTCATGGGCACACAGACATGCCAGAAGCATCAGCTGCAGCGACACCATGGCATACACCACAGGATATACCGCCGGATCAAACACGCCGCCGAACTGCTTGGCCGTACCGGTAAACAGCTTGGCCAGCACCTCGATATTTTCAAACAGCATCAGCAGAACCGTGAACACCGCACAAAGTCCCAGACGGATCCAGAGACCGATCATCTTGTTCCTGTATCCCTTTTCAATCCCGGAATTCTGGGAACGGTCCACATATTCGGGTCTGTCCAGCTTTACTTTCCTGCCTTCTCTGGTAACCTTTTCATGTTCCAGTCTGTCGCCAAGCTGTCTTGCTGTCTTACCTGCCTTTTTCTTCCCTTCAGAACCGTCATCCATACCAAAGGCAACCATCAGGTTAATATCGGTAGGATCGAATTCATCGTCCGCAGGTTCCCCGGCAGCTTCTTCCATCCGTTCTTCAGCAGATTCCGGTACAGTTTCCGCTTCCGGCTGTTCTTCCGCAGCAGCACTGCCGCCCAGCAGTTCTTCTGCCAGCTTCAGCATCTCCGCATCGGACAGCCCGGTACCCGCATCCTCTGCAGGCAGTTCTGTATCCAGCATTTCTTCTTCCGTTGTTTCATCTTCCGCAAAGAGATCCAGTGCCGAAACGTCATCCGCAAACAGAGAGGCCGGCATGAAATCGTCCGCAGATTCCGGCTCAGTTTCTGCCGCATCAAGTCCCATGCTGTCCATCAGAGAAGCACCGACATCTGCAGCAGATTCTTCTTCCTCCGCAAACAGTTCCGGAGAAACCGGTTCTTCCGGTTCCGCATTGAGCCGCAGCAGTTCTTCTTCGTAATCGGCAGCTTTCTTCTTTTTCTTCTTCCTGCCGAATGCGAAAAGTCCCCGCTTCTCTCCTTTTTCCTTCCGTCTGGGTTTTCTGGAGATCCGGTCGTCATCGTCGTCTTCGTAGATGCCTTCCTCGTCTACCAGCCCTTCGTCATCGTCCATCTGCGCAGGAATATCATCCGTAAAATCGAATTCCCCACGCCCTTCGCCCGACACGCCGGAATCACCGGATACCGTGGAAGAAAAAGCCGCGTCCAGACCGGCAAAACCGGAAATCTCTTCCTCTGCCTCCGCTTCTTCTTCCTCAGGCAGCTCAAAATCATCCAGTTCCTTGTCGTCCAGCACAAAATCCGCAGAGTTCTTCAGCTTGGACAGAACACCACCAGCTGTCTCCTCAGATTCTTCCGCCGTATTTTCCTCTTTATCATAGTCGGGCATGTACTTCCGCAGAAGCGCCTGAATATCCAGATCACTGTCCGATTCCACTTCTTCCAGAGATTCGGAGCTCACATCGATATCCTGGGGCTTCGGGGTCTTCTTTTCCCCACTGCGTCCGGTCTTCTGCGTTTCCGCCAGATTCCGGTCTTGCTTCTTGTCTTTCGCCATAATCCAATTCCATCCTGCATCACTGCAGAATTTTCCTTTCTTATGCCTTTACTCAGGATCCGCCGGTTCCCCGGTTTCCGCCTGTAATAACCGTAAATATTTGTTCCCTGCTCAGCCCATCCGCTGTTTTCTGGCTGCATGTGCCAGCAGAATGGATGTGGCTGCCGAAACATTCAGGGAGTTCACCTGTCCATACATGGGAATGGAAACCAGAAAATCACACCGTTCCTTCACCAGCCGGCTGACTCCGCTTCCTTCGCTGCCCATCACCAATGCACAGGGCAGATGAAAATCCGTGTCCCAGAAATCCGCTCCCCCCGCTTCTGCCGCAAAGGTCCAGACCCCGGCTTCCTTCAGTTCTTCCACAGCCGATGCGATGTTCTGCACCCGGGCAACTGCCACATGCTCCACAGCGCCCGCCGATGCCTTTGTTACAGCAGCCGTCAGCCCGCAGGCACGCCGCTTGGGAATTACCACACCGTGAGCCCCGCAGCATTCCGCCGTCCGGATGATGGCTCCCAGATTGTGGGGATCTTCCACACCATCGCATACCACGATCAGCGGCATCTCATTCTTTTCAGCTGCAATGGCCAGAATATCCGCAATGGAACAGTATTCTTTCGCCGCAGCCTGGGCAATAATCCCCTGATGGTTTTCGCCCCGTGCCATCTTGTCCAGTTTCTGCATGTCGGCATCCACCACCGGAATCCCGGCCTTTTTCGCTTCCGCCACCAATGCAACAATAGAACCTTCTCTTCCGGCCACATAGAGCTTATCCACCGGCCGTTCGGATTTCAGCAGTTCTCTCACTGCATTCCGTCCGATCACCAGACTGGTATCCTCTTCCTCATATTCTCCGGCCGCATCAAATTCCCGTCCCGGTTTCCGATCCGTGTATGTCTTTTCCCGTGACCGGTTTCCTCTGTCCGCACCGTATCCGGGCCTGTTGTCATACCGCTTCCGCTGGTTGTCGCCGGAGCCGTCCTGCTGTCTTTTTCTGCCTGATTCTTTCTTTTCCATGAAACGGTACTCTCTCCCGGTTGAATTTGCAAAGATATACAGCATTATTATAACACACAAATTCCGTTTTGTACAGAGTAAAATCCAACAAAACTGCAGGAAAGAACGATTTTTGGACAAAAAAAGATACGATACCGGAGTACCGCACCTTTCGAGATACATTTTATGACAATCAATGCCTATGTTGCAAGACCGATTACTGCTGCTTCATAGCGGCGAAGCATTCGCTGCAATATACAGGTCTGTCATTGCTGGGCTGGAAAGGAACCTTGGCTTCCTTGCCGCAGTTAGCGCAAACAGTGGTGAACATTTCTCTCTGTTCCTTGTTTACGTTCTTTCTCTTGTCACGGCATGCCTTGCATCTCTGGGGTTCATTCTGGAATCCCTTTTCTGCGTAGAATTCCTGTTCACCTGCTGTGAAAACGAACTCATTGCCGCATTCCTTGCACTTAAGGGTCTTGTCCTCGTACATCTCTTTTTCCTCGCTTTGAATGGTGAAAATTTTCTTGCCCTCGACGGATTCTCACCGTCACCTTTGAAACCAACGCTCTTTGTTAAGCTATTCGGGCATATATAACATCCTCCGTAGAGGGAATGTCCGTATGTCAGTACATCTCCAGCATCTGCCGGATTTTGCTTTTGATCCGGTAAATCCCGTTGCTGACCGATTTCTCCGTCCGTCCCAGAACTGCCGCAATCTCTCTCGGCGGTTTCCCGGCCATATATAAAGGAAGAATCCGGTTTTCGTACGGCGAAAGCTCCGTCTGGATCCGGCGCATGGTTTCCCCCGCCAGAATCTCCGCTTCCACAATATCCCGCACCGGCTTTTTTGCTTCCTGTCTTTCAGCCGAAAGCCGCTTTTTCATCCGGTTATACCGACGCACCTGGGAAATCATAGCGTTCCGGATACAGATCTTGGCATACAGGCCGAAACTCACATCTCCGCCTTTTCCGTCTTCATCCGGTACATAAGTGCAGGCAGCTTTGTACAGAACCATAGCCGCATCCTGCCGCAGCTCTTCCGCACCGATCCCCAGCAGATCCGATGTACCGCCGTCCTGGATCCCCATAGAAGGCGCAAACTGCCGCACCATGGCGTCCAGCAACCTGGAATACTGTTCGCAGAGCCGGTCAAAGGCACCAGCATCCTGTCCATCCCGTATCCTTGCAAGCAAATTGTCAAGCGTTTCCGCCGCCGCAGATTCACCTTCCGGATACTTCATAACAGGACACGCACACTTTCGGTACATACTTTATTCCATTATATCATGATTTATAGTTTTGTCAATAGCTTTGTTAAAATATTTTTATCTTTTTTTGAAGCCATCTGCAGATCATTGTGCATTTTCTACATATATTGACATTACTTTCATTGCAATCTACCCATAATTACAGGCAGGTTGCAGGTCCCAACGCAATATTCACAAAAATCGCATTCATATATGACTAAAAATTAATCCTGTAGAAGATTAAATAATTTTTTTGCAGATCCTGTCTGTCAGATCAGTTATCAAAAAGATAATTCACATTCCCCGTCACCAGAGCCGTAATTCCACGCAGAACCACATCCGGTTTGTCCTCAAAATTCATCTGCATCCGCCGGAGCTGATTATAGGTTTCCGCCCGCAGAGACAGTTTCAGCGCGAGACCGTCTTTATCCTTGATCGTACAATGGAATATAAACCCACTGTCCCCGTTATTTTCCGCAGACTGATCAATCACCGCTCCGCGTTTTTCCAGAGACAAATGGCGCATGGCACTGACATAACTCTTTTCCCGCACAGCCGCCATCAGCAAATCATCGGCCAGCCCTTCGGCAACAATCTTACCCTTCTTCGTTATTTCGTACAGTATGCTGTCATCGTCCGGATGAAAATCCTCGTCCGGATCCACAATGGTTCCGTCAGCACGCACACCCTGAATATGTCTGTTTTCCAGCAGACTGCGGAAATTCTCCACAAAATTGAAATAGTCCACCAGTCCATCCCGGATAATGATCGTCCCAACATCGGTATAATTCAGCGGATACCCGATCTTGTCCATCAGATACAGAATAAACACCTTGACCTGATCCGGTTCTCTCAGCAGCTCAGCCACAATCCCATTCCTCTCTTCTTCCAGTATATCATAAGCCAATTATTTCAGGCACAAACCAAGTGATCCTACAGAAAAACGGAGGAGTTTTGTGCTCCCCCGTTCATTTCTTGTATGGATCAGGTGAACGAATTACTGAGCAGCAGCGTCAGCGGCAGGAGCAGCAGCGGCTTCTGCGGTGTCGGTAGCGGCCTTGTAAGTCATATAGTCGTTCAGCTTCAGATCATTGAAGTGCCGTACGCCATAGTAGTCGGTAACCATGCCGGACAGTTCTTCAGAGTAGAGGTATGCATCCTGCAGGAAGAAGATGGGGCAGACAGGCATATCTTCCATCAGCTTCTTTTCCATGTCGTGCAGAATAGCGGTTCTGGCAGCTCTGTCATAGGTGGTGTAGGCAGTGTCAACCAGAGCATCGTAATCAGGATTGTTGTAACCGGAAACATGGCCGTACAGGTCATAGTTTGCGGAGTTCATGTCCACACCGTTGCCGGAGTATGCCACTGCGAACTGAGACAGTGCACCGAAAGCGTCGGCAGACTGGAACATGGTGTCGATAGCGATAACGTCGAAGTCACCTTCTGCGTAAGCATCCTGGAACAGATCGTCCACAGTTTCTTCAGCGTTCTTCTTGGTACCCAGAACTTCAATTTCCACAGTGAAGCCCAGACCTTCCCATACGCCCTTTACGTAGTCGGCAACAGCCAGATCCACTGCATTGTTGCGTACGGTGATGGAGAAGGAACCCTTGGTAACGCCGGCAGAGGACAGCAGGCTCTGTGCTTCGGACAGGTTAGCGGATGCAGAGATCACATCGCCGCCAACTTCACGGAAGGAAGTGCCGGAAGCAGTATCGAATACCTTATAGGGAACATAACCGGTAGCGGGCTTTGCAAAAGTAACGATCTGAGCAATGGCATTTCTGTCCAGAGCCAGAGACAGAGCGCGGCGCACTTCGGCCTTTTCAAACAGCTTGTTGGTGGTGTTGAACATGTAGGTATGGGTACCCATCATATCGGTAACCAGAGCAGAATCCTTGTATGCAGCACGGTCTGCCAGAGAGATGTCACCGTCATAGAAGATACCGCCGGAGGTCAGAGCAGCCAGCTGGGCAGCAGCGTCACCGGTGTCATACTTGTTGAGCAGTCTGTAGGGGATAACGTACTTATCCAGATGTTCTTCCTTTTCGGGATCCAGATAGTAGTAGGTGGAGCGTTCCAGACGGATGGAGGTACCGGCAATGATTTCCTTGGGTACGAAGGGACCGTTGGTAACGATAGAGGTGGTCTTTCTGGCCCAGGTTTCACCGTAACGGGTGATTACGTCTTCACGCAGGGGAACCAGAGAGATAGAGGAGAGCTTTTCAAAGAAGCCGTCCAGGTCGATCTTGGATTCGAATTCGATCTGAATGGTGTAGGTATCAACAGCAGCAATACCGATGTCGTCGATGGAAGCATCGCCCATCTTGGCAGCCTTGGCATTCTTGATGTCGTACAGCAGAGAAGCACCTTCCCACTGCTGGTCGGGGTCAAGCAGTCTCTTCCAGGCATATACAAAGTCAGCAGCCTGAACGGTACGGCCGTCGCTCCAGCGGGTGATGTCCATATCGATGAGGATGGAGAAGGTTTCACCGTCGTCCACTTCCACCTTATATTTGTCCATCAGAGCATCTTCCCATTCGCCCTTTTCGTTGATGCGGGTCAGACCTTCGAACATCAGGCTCATATATTTCAGCTGAGCGTCGTCAGTCATACTGAGCTGGGGGTCAAAGTCAAAGACTTCGGTGGTCAGGTACATATCAATGATAGCACCCTTGTCGTCTTCTTCCAGGGTAGTGCAGCTCGCCAGCGTTGTCATCAGCATCAGCGCAGCCAGAAGCAGGGATAACACCTTTGTTTTCATGATTTCGTAATTCCTCCTAACGGTAAATAAAGCGTAGTAGACTACGGGTCATTTTTACTCACCACATTATACCACTTTTTTGTCAGAGAATCAACATCTTCTTATACAGAATTGTCAAGTTTCATCCAAATGCACAATTCCGTCTTTTCTTTTTGTGCACTTCACCCAGTATTATTTCCAGTTATTTCCGTTTTTTACAGTCCGTCAGGCCCTTTCCCCTCCATTTTATGCCATTTCAGCTGTTTCTCCAAACGTAAACCGCCGATTTTCCGAAAAATTCCGTCCCCCGCCACCTCCACAGAACCGCATACCAGGGCGCCGATATGTCAATACTCAATGAAAAAAGGAGGCAGTCCCATGCAGTTTTCCGCCCGTTCCAGCGAGCTTTATCTGGAGTTTGCCATCCCTGAAAATACCGCTCATGAGCATGAATATACCCTGTCCGGCTGGCCCGTCCGGCACAGTGTCTCCGGGCCCGCACAGTATCACACCCTGATCGCAGGGGATCCCACTATCCTGGACCATGCCGCCCGGCTCCGTCTTGCCAAAGCCATCTCCGCCCTTCTTGCTGAATATCTCTCCGACGCCGCCTGTGTACTGGTATGCGGTCTGGGCAACCGGGAAGTCACCGCCGACCGTCTCGGATATGCCGTCTGCAGCCGTCTTTCCCTCTGCGGCTGTCTGCCAAACGGCCGGCAACTGTATAGTTTTCTTCCCGGTGTCACCGCCTCCACAGGCATCCCCACCGACCGTCTGGTGCATATGGCAGCTGCGTGCATCCATGCCGACCGTATCCTTGCCGTAGACGCCCTCTGTGCCCGCAGTGCCCCCCGGCTCAACACCGTCATCCAGCTCTCCGACACAGGCATCATCCCCGGCAGCGGTACCGTTCCCGACACAACGCAGAATCCCCCACCGGATCTCCCGGAGCACGACCCATATCCCCCGGAAATCTCCACCCGTACCATGCCCTGTCCCGTGGTCACAGCAGGTGTCCCCACCGTCATCCGCACCACCCTCCCGGACGGCGGAAGCACCCGGTATCTGGTCACCACAGGCAATACGGACCGTGCCGTAGACTGCTGGGGCTCCCTCCTTTCCTCCGCCATCCTCCGCACCATGCTCGCCTGAATGTTCCGGAACTATGCTTCCCGTATGCATACCGACCGGTGTTGCCGCATATGTATGGATAAGAGAAAACCCATACCCAAGGAAGGATGAAAAATATGGACAAGACAACTCTGCCGGATGCTCCCTCTGCGGAAAATCCGTCCCTTACCGGATACACCCTGTACCCCGACGCCGGAGACTTCACCGGGCTGGACACCGCCGACCCGCAGGAAATCTCCGCCAATACGCAACCCGCAAAACTGTTTCTCCCCTTTGCTCCGCCAACTCCCACCTCCCCGCCGCAGTCTCCCACATTTTCTCCTGTATCTGTCCCCTCCCCGTCAGCCCCCTCCGATTCTGCCAAATCCCCGCCCCCATCTCCCGCTCTGCGCCGCCGTCCCTCCTCCCCCCTGCGTCTGCTGCTGTACACCATCCTCCTTCTTTTTGCCCTTTTTGCCGCCGCAGTATACGCCCGTCTGCTCCTGAACGCCGGAAATTCCCTGCTGGCAGAAGGCATCGGGAAGCTGGCAGTCCAGTCCGTGTTCGGCAGTACCAGCACCGTCTCCAGTCTCCCTGCCCCGGATACAACCGTCAACTCACCCACCCCGGAAACAATTCCACCCGCCAACTCCGCGCCGCCTGAAACAACCGCTCCCGCCGCAAATGAACTGCCATCCCCTCTCCCCGTTACCGGCATTCTCACCCGTGATCTTTCCTCCCGTGCCGAAAACGGTCTCGGACTCATCAATGAGACACCCTATACGCCGGATTTGTCTGCCCTTGCCGCGCTTCCTCCGGTAATTGACACTTACACCGCCCTGGAATCCATCTACGGCAAGAACTGCCCCGCTGTCCTGATCCTGCACACCCACGGCACAGAAGCCTTCCAGGACCAGGCAGACGCCGGATATCACACAACGGATACAGACCACACAGTCTGCACCATCGGAGAAGCCCTGGCCGAAACCCTGCAGGAAGCCGGCATCGGCACCATCCACTGTACCGAGCTCTTCGACACCCCATCTTTTGATATGGCCTACTACAATGCCGCCCGGTACATCCGTCAGACGCTGGAAGACGCCCCCTCCATCCGCTACATACTGGATATCCACAGAGACGCCATCACCACCGGAGAAGGCACCGGCATCCGTCCTCTCTCCACCGAAGCAGGCACCGAGTATGCCCAGATGATGTTCGTAGTAGGTACAGACCACGGCGGCAGCGGACACACCGGCTGGGAAACCAACCTGGCTCTGGCCGCAAGACTCCAGTCCGCTATCCATAGAGACCACCCCACCCTCATGCGGGACATCAACCTCCGCTCCGCCTCTTTCAACGCCCAGTACGCTCCGGGTGCTTTGCTGATCGAAGCAGGAGCCGCCTGTTCCGACATAGAGGAAGCTGTCCGTTCCATCCGGATTCTGGGAGAGGCACTGGCAGCGGAAATTCTCGGAGAATAGAAAAAACAGGAGAGCACCGTTCCCAGAGAACCATACTCTCCTGTTTGTCATATTCCCATAGATTTTATCCGAAAATCACCTGATCCACTTCAGCCAGCGAATCAAACAGCAGATCCGGCTTGTCCCCATCTTCCGCCGCATCCACATCCTCCAGCTTCGTTTCCCCGGTCAGCACCAGACAGGACAGAATCCCATGCCGTCTCCCGGTGGCAATATCCGTATACAGCCGGTCTCCGAAAATGCACATTTCGCTCCGGTCAAGTCCGGTAATTTCCTCAATCATATCCACCGTTTCCGGATAGGGCTTGCCGAAATACACGGGTTCCACCCCGGTAGATGCCGTCACAAAGGCCGCAATGGCACCGCTATCAGGAATGAACCCGGTTTCGGTGGGGCAGTTGTAGTCCGGATGGGTTGACAGATATTCCGCACCGTACCGCACAAAATCACAGGTCACGGTCATCTTTTCATAGTCCAGTGTAGTGTCAAAGCTGGTTACTACAATATCCGCCTTTTCCCCAGTAGGTCTGCCGTTCCGGTCGCATACCAGATCCACGCCGCCTTCTTTCATCTGTTCCCACAGCTCGGCTGTTCCCAGCAGATATACCTTTTTCCCGGCTCTCTTGCGGGTCAGGAAAGCAGTGGTCACATTCCCGGAAGTGCAGATTTCCTCTGCCGTGGGTTCGTACCCCAGCCGGGTCAGCTTTTCCAGATAGAATTTCGGATTGTGGGATGCATTGTTGGTGAAGAACATCACCCGCTTGCCGTTTGCCCGGAGCTTTTTGATAAAGTCAATGGCAAATGGAAAGGGCTGCCCTCCCAGATAAATGGTTCCGTCCATATCAAAAATGTACAGCTGTTTTTCGGCCATCTTTCTGCCGATGTCTGTGTTTTTCAGCATACTATCCTCCCGCACCGGAATACTGTCCCGGCATTGTTTCCTATGGTAAGTATAATTTTATTTTTCAAATGTTCTTTTTCCGCCTGCCCCGGCCCGCTTTTTCAGCACCACCGCCAGCACAACCAGCACCAGCCCCGCCAGATACGTCCACCAGTACAGGAACGAATACAGCACAAGCCAGTCCGCCATGGTCCAGGATTCAATCCACATATGGTACAGCCCCAGCACAAAGGGCAGCACAAACGGCACGATCCCCAGCCCCAGCAGAATTTTCCAGCTCTGTTTTTTCATAAATTTTCCCTCTTCCTTCCCGATCCGACACCACCCCTTGCATTTTCCCGGATTCTGTGGTATACTACTCCATACTATAATACAAAAATCATACAGAAATTCGGAAAGGTATCATAGAATCATGGCAACAGGCATCGTCATCGGCATCGACGTCGGCGGCAGCACAACCAAGATCGTCGGCTTCGGCAAACAGAACGGAGACTGGAACCTCATTGCTCCCCTGTTCGTCAAGGCAACCGACCCCATCACATCCATCTACGGCGCATTCGGCAAATTTCTGGTCAGCAACGACCTGAACCTGTCGGACATCGAAAAAGTCATGATCACCGGCGTCGGCTCCACCTATATCACCAAACCCATCTACGACCTGCCCTACGAACGGATCGAAGAATTCCGTGCCAACGGTCTGGGCGGCCTGTATCTGTCGGGGCTCGACAAGGCCATCATCACCAGCTGCGGCACCGGCACGGCACTGGTTTACGCCACCCGTGACACCGAACCCCAGTATCTGGGCGGCACAGGAGTAGGCGGCGGCACCCTCATGGGTCTGTCCAAGAAAATGCTGGGTCTGGAAAACATCCAGCACATCGAAAAAATGGCGGAAAACGGGTTCCTGTCCAACATCGACCTGAAAATCAAGGACATCTCCCGCAACGACATCGTCCCCGGCTTCGGCGACACCATGACCGCCTCCAACTTTGGGAAGCTCAGCGATATGGCCACGAAAAACGACATTGCCAAGGGGCTTCTGAATATGGTCTTCGAAACCATCGGCATGCTGTCCATTTTCGCCGCCCGGAACTACCAGATCAAGGACATCGTCCTGACCGGCAACCTGTCCAGCGTGGCGTATGCGTCAGAAGTATTCGATACCCTGAACAAAATGTTCGACATGCGTTTCCAGATCCCGGAAAACTCCCGCTTCGGCACCGTTATCGGCGCAGCACTGGCAGGAGTCAAGGGAAATTAAGAATTCAGAAATCAGAATGAAGAATGGGTGCAAAGCGATTTTTTGTCCGATAGACAGAAATCGTTCTGCACCTTTTTCTGTGTCTTTTTTTCGCCCCGGGTGTCTTTTTTGTCCGGCTGCCCGTTATTCTTTCCGACACATCCGGTTACTCTGCCTCACCCGGTGCCATGATTTTCCGGTCATGGGAGAGCATCGGGCCGAAGTGCGCCCACAGGGTCAGCCAGACCGCATCTGCGTCCGAAGCCGGAACCAGGATTCCCAGCCGTATGTCACTGACGGACACAGCCGCCACAGGATATTCTTCCAGCAGTGCGCAGACCTTCCCCGCCAGGGCATGCATCCCGATTCCGTCAAAGAGAATCCGGCTGTATCCCCATTCTGCGGGCATATCTCCGTTCAGGTCTTCTGCCGAAAACACCGCAATCCCTTCTTTTCCGTTCCAGAGACAGAACTCACCGCCGGGAAGTTCCGCCAGATCCCATCCCGCACGGAACCGGAGCAGTGCCAGATTGTCCCGTCTGGTAATGGCTTCAATGATAAACTGCATACTCTCTCCCCCCGCCTTCCGCACACCGTCCTGACACCAGTATATGCGGTGCTGTCCGGTATGGGCTGCAGGAGTCATTTCCTTTTCTGTACTTATTCCAGAATCCGGATTATGGAAACCGGCATCGTCCCCAGCTTCTCCCACAGATCCGCCAGAGCCCGTCTGCCCATCTTTCCGACCACAAATTCCTTTTCATCCAGTTTTTCCGCAACATCTGCCAGAGCGGACAGCTTCTCCATCGGCACGGCATCCGCAAAACGAACATAATACGTAAACCGGATCTCGTCAAAATCCACCACATGGTCCCCGCCGGCAGCAAACACAGGCCGCTTTTCCTTCATTGCCGCCCCGGACAGCACCGCACAGACGTCCGCCACAACCGCAGAAGCCGTGGGGAAACGCCCTGCCCCTCTGCCGTAATACAGCACATCCCCCAGCAGAGGTGTGGTGACAGAGATCCCGTTATATACATCGTCAATGTGGGACAGCTGGCAGGTATCCGGCACAATTCTGGGTGCCACAAACAGAGCCACTTCCCCGTCGGATATCCGTGCAGACCCGATGAGCTTCACCGCCCCGCCGCACTTTTTCGCCCCTGCCATGTCTTCCGCAGAAATGGTACGCATGGTTTCGGCGTACACCTTATCGGCAGGCACCAGCTTTCCGGTGGCCAGAGCCGTCAGGATAATGATCTTTCTCTGTGCATCGATCCCGTCCACGTCGGCAGAAGGATCCTTTTCCGCATACCCCAGCTTCTGGGCGTCCGCCAGCACATCGGCATAATCGCTGCCTTCATCCCGCATCCGGGTCAGGATATAGTTGGTGGTACCGTTCAGAATCCCGTCGATCCGGGAAATATTGTCCCCGGCCAGGGAAGTCAGCATACTGCGGATAACCGGGATCCCTCCGCCCACACTGGCTTCAAAGAGATAGTTCACCCCATGTTCCGCCGCACAGGCCAGCATTCTGTCCCCGAAGTTCGCCACCACTTCCTTGTTGGAGGTCACCACACTCTTCCCGGCTTCCAGCAGCTGCATGGTATATTCAAACGCAGGGTGGGAACCGCCCATGGTTTCGCAGACCAGCGCCACATCCGGGTCATTCACGATGGGGTCAATGGTGTGTACCACTCTGTCCCCCCAGGGAGAATCCGGAAATTCCCGCAGGTCCAGGATGTATTTCAGTTCCACTGCATCCCCGACAGCCGCAGAAATGGCCGCCTTGTTTTCTTCCAGTACAGCAGCAATTCCGCCGCCGACTACGCCAAATCCGATAATGGCAATGTATTTCATATCATCAAACCTCAATCCGGTAAATTTTCATTCCATATAGCCGAAACACCACCGGTCTCTCCCGGCAGATGTGTCCCGCTCATTCCTCTTCGCCGTACAGCTCCATTCCTGCGAATCCGATTCTGCACAGCTGTGCCAGCCGTTCTTTTTCCCCGGCCAGCCACAGGTACCCGAACAGCGCTTCCAGTCCCGTGGCCCTGCGGTATTCCGCCATGGTACAGCTTTTGGGCGGCATATTGTGGACACAGTTCCGCCCCCTGTGATAAATATCGTTTTCCTTCTCATTCAGGCTAGGCAGAATCTTTTCCAGCACCTGACACTGGGCCGTGGCCGTCACATACCGCAGCGATGCCACACTGGGCTTTGACACCCCCGCCGTCACAAGAGCCGTCCGCACCTCAATTTCATAGACCGCATCTCCCAGGTACGCCAGAGACGCCGCCGGCATCTGAAAGGGATCCTTCCCTTCGATCGCAATATCCGTCATTCCAAAATTCCTTACTGTTTCATCATACCGCAGACCTCCGCGGCATACCCATCCCGGCAGCCGCAAAGGCAGAAAAAACCGGAGATATACAGGTACGGGATTAGTATACCACATTTTTCCCCGTTTGTACATCCCCGGTTTGCCGAAAATGGTTCTTTTTGGACTAAAATTTTCCGAAATTCATGCTTACCGCACCGTTTTTCCGGAGTACAGACATCCTGTTCCGTCTGCGGCAGGCATTTTCCTTACAGCAGTGCCAGCAGATACCGCATCCGGATCTTCTGCTTCCAGCCCAGTCCCGCATAGGCACCCTTGGTCAGGTCTTCCAGATACCGGCCCAGAGTATGCAGATCCTGCCAGGACAGGGTTCCGCCGAATTCTTCCCGTTCCACGATTTCCATGATCTGCTGCAGCGTGAAGTTGG